>NZ_JBFBAE010000005.1:0-273605 GCF_040689465.1 Amycolatopsis sp. NPDC051373
AGCCGGCCACCAAGCGTCACGCTACGATCAACCCTTCGAGCCTGCCCGGGCTCGGTGACAGACAACGAGACCTGCACCAGACCCGGGGCGCATCAGTACTTAGGTCGAACCCAACCGTGTGGCTAGGCGCCAGGGATCGACTCAATTGGGGAGAAGTCCATGGGCTGACCCCAGGTGTGGATAAGCGGGTGGGTCCGACCCAGACTGTGGGTAGGCGGCTGGGTTCGACCTAGGTTTGGCTGGTTGGGACGGACCTACCTGTGGGTGGTCTCGTCAGGTCTGACCCACCAGGGGACAACTGGTTAGGTTTGACCCAATCGGGACCACTGGCTAGGTCCGACCTAACTGGGGTCGCTGGCGAGGTAGACCCGGCCGGGGATAACCGGCGAGGGCGGACCCGGCCGGGGATAACTGGCGAGGTCGGACCAGGCTGGGGGCAACCGGTGAGGCGAGGTCCGACCCAATCGTGGACAACTGCCTAGGTCCGACCTAGCTGCGCGCAAACTGGGGACAGCTCCTTGGGTCCGACCTAAACCGGGGTCCGACCTAAGCCGACCGACCTCGAATCAAGTCGGCAGCTTTCTCCGCCACCATG
The DNA here is from genome assembly GCF_040689465.1 of Amycolatopsis sp. NPDC051373. Lineage (NCBI taxonomy): Bacteria > Bacillati > Actinomycetota > Actinomycetes > Pseudonocardiales > Pseudonocardiaceae > Amycolatopsis > Amycolatopsis sp. NPDC051373. The sequence goes on from NZ_JBFBAE010000005.1 coordinate 596, forward strand.
ATCGTCGGAGCGTTCGTGTTGCCGCGCGGCACCACCGGCATCACCGAGGCGTCGACGACGCGCAGGCCTTCCACCCCGCGCACCTTCAGCGAAGGGTCGACCACCGCGCGCTCGTCCGAGCCCATCGCGCATGTGCCCACCGGGTGGTAGAGCGTCTGGGTGTTCTCGCGGATGTGGTCGGTGAGGGCGTCGTCGGAGAGGTCGTGGGTCGTGGGCAGGAAGGGCTTGTCCAGGAACCGTGCGAGCGGCCCCGACTTGCCGATGTCGATCAGTGACCGCAGCGCCGTCTTCATGATGTCCAGGTCGATCGGTTCCGCGTAGTAAGCCGGGTCGATTTCCGGCTTCCACAGGGGATTCGCCGACTTCAGCCGCAATCGGCCGCGGCTGGCGACGTCGACCAAGGTCGCCGCCGAGGTGAAGCCCGGGACGGTGGGCTCGCGGAAACCGTTGTCGTAGAACAACGTTGGCGCGACGTGGATTTGCATGTCGGGAGCGGCGAGACCGTCGCGGGTCGGGAAGAACGCCCCGGCCTCGCCGATGTTCGACGCGAGCGGCCCGCGCCGCGTCAGCTGCCAGCGGACGAGGCCCGCCGGCGTGGCCGCGTCGACGAGGTCGGTGGTGCCCTTGGTCGACCAGATGATCCCGGCCGCCGGGTGGTCGTGCAGGTTCGAACCGACGCCCGCCAGCCCGGCGACGACGTCGATCCCCAGCTCACGCAGGTGCTCCGCCGGCCCGATGCCGGACAGCATCAGCAGCTGCGGCGAGTTCACCGCGCCCCCCGACAGCAGCACCTCCGCGTCGGCGCGTGCCGTGACCTCGACGCCCTTGTGCAGGTAGGTCACGCCCACCGCGCGCGTGCCCTCGAACACGACCCGCGTGGCCTGCGCGTGGGTGTGGACAGTCAGGTTCGGCCGGGTCAACGCGGGCCGCAGGTACGCGTCGGCGGTGGACCAGCGTCGCCCGCGCTTGCAGGTGACCTGGTAGACGCCGGCGCCTTCCTGGGTCTCGCCGTTGAAGTCGTCGGTGCGCTTCAAACCCCAGGCCACGGCGCTGTCGACCCACGCGCTCGAGAGCTCGTGGGTGAAGCGGCGGTCTTCGACCTGCAGCGGGCCGTCGGTGCCGTGCAGCGCTCCGCCGAGGCGCTGGTTGCCCTCGGCGCGCTTGAAGTACGGCAGCACGTCGTCCCAGCCCCAGCCGGTGGCGCCGTGGGAATCGCGCCAGCCGTCGTAGTCGGCGCGGTTGCCGCGGATGTAGATCATGGCGTTGATCGACGAGCTGCCGCCGAGCATCTTGCCGCGTGGCCAGTAGGCCGGCTTGCCGGTGTGCTTTTGCTCGACGGTCTCGTAGTTCCAGTCCCAGCGCGTCTTGAACAGCGACGCGAACGCGGCCGGGATGTGGATCTCGTCGGCGGTGTCCTCGCCGCCGGCCTCGAGCAGCAGCACCCGAGCGGCCGGGTCCTCGCTCAGCCGGGCCGCCAGCACACAGCCCGCGCTGCCCGCGCCGACGATGACGTAGTCGAACGAGTCCTGACCGGCCACGATGCCTCCAGCTGCTCATGTTGGCGTGCTGTCAACGACTCATCATGGCCCAGCACGCGGGCCGGGGAAAGGCCCCGTGAGCAGCATCCTCTCCCCGCGCGGCGCGGGCCAGTTGTGACCTGCGCTTCTGTGCGCGGCACCGGACGGGCGCCGGGCGCCACGGGTCAAGTACGCTCGGCCCGTACCCCACGACCTGCGTGAATAAGGAGCAGCCTGCCGTGGCCCGAGTCGTCGTCGACGTCATGCCGAAGCCCGAAATCCTCGACCCGCAGGGCCAGGCGGTGGCCCGCGCGCTGCCGCGTCTGGGCTTCACCGGCGTCACGGAAGTGCGCCAGGGCAAGCACTTCGAGCTCGAAGTCGACGACACCGTCGACGACGAGACGCTTGCCAAGATCGCCGAGGGTTTCCTCGCGAACCCCGTGATCGAGCAGTGGACCATCCGCCGGGTGGACGCGTGAGCGCGCGCATCGGCGTCATCACCTTCCCGGGCACGCTCGACGACGGCGACGCCGCCCGCGCGGTTCGCTACGCCGACGCCGAGGCCGTGCCCCTGTGGCACGCCGACGCCGACCTGCGCGGCGTCGACGGCGTGGTCGTCCCCGGCGGCTTCTCCTACGGCGATTACCTGCGCGCCGGCGTGATCGCCCGCTTCGCGCCGGTGATGACGTCGGTCATCGACGCCGCCCGCAAGGGCATGCCGGTCCTCGGCATCTGCAACGGCTTCCAGATCCTCTGCGAAGCCGGCCTGCTGCCCGGCGCGATGATCCGCAACGTCGGCCTGCACTTCGTGTGCCGCGACCAGTGGCTGCGCGTCGACGACAACACCACGGCGTGGACCAGCCGCTACGACAAGGGCGCGGAAATCCTCATCCCGCTCAAGAACAACGACGGCTGCTACATGGCCGACCAGTCCACTTTGGACATGCTGGAGGGTGAGGGCCGCGTCGCGTTCCGCTACGTGGACGGCAACCCCAACGGCTCCCGCAATGACATCGCGGGCGTCCGCAGCGAAAACGGCCGCGTCGTCGGCCTCATGCCCCACCCGGAACACGCGATCGACGCGCTGACCGGACCGTCGGACGACGGGCTCGGCATGTTCCTGAGCGCGGTCGACGCGTTCGCGAAGGCCTGATTCACCGGCCGAACGTGCGGGCGAACGCGGCGTAGGCCGGTTCGCCCGCACGCCGGTCCAGCACGGCGAAGGTGACGTGCTCGAAGTGCGGCCGGGCGTCGAGAGCCTTCCGGAACGCGCTCGCCACCACCGCCGGATCGTTCTCGAACATCCCGCAACCCCACGCACCCAGCACGAGCTTGCGGTGCCCGTGGCTCGCGGCGATCTCCACGACGCGCTCGGCCCGCCGTTTCGGGACGGCCGGCACGGAGGCTTCGTGCTCCGGCTGGTTGCGCTTGATCGCGCCCAGGTTGGGGGCGGCCGCGGTCAGGAACGCGACGGTGGTCGCCTCGGGCAGCAGGGCACCGTGGTCGCCGCGGAACACCGGCACGCCCGGCGAGTGGATGACGCGGTCGCCGTAGCAGAGGTCGCTGTTCGCGCGGTGGTACTCGTAGAACTCCCGCGCTTCGAGCAGGCACGCATAGAGCGCCGAGCTGCGGGCGATCGCCTCTTCTTGCGCTTGGGCACCGTTGAGGAAGCCGCCCTCGTGGGCGAAGACGATCGTGGTGTCCATGATCTCGAGGGCGGCGTACTCGTCGAGCGTCGCCTCCGACGGGCTCGCGGACGAGGTGATCGGCAGCGGTCTCTGCCACAGCAGGTTGCCCGTGCCGGCGTCGAGCAGCGCCGCGCTCGAGCACAGGTCGCCGAAGCCGACGGCGATGTGGTTGTCGGCCACGACGCTGCCCGCGCCGCAGAAGTGCTCTGACGGAGGCGCCGCCTGCCACCGCTGGGTGCCGTCTGCGAGGGCATACGCCACGGCGTTCTGATCGTTGACGACGACCAGCGACTCGCCGACCACCCATGAGTCGATTCCCAGGTTGTACTGGGGAACCTGCTGCGTGCCGACGCACCAGGGCCCGGCCGCGGCCGGTTGGGCGGCCGGCGGTGCGCCCGGCGAGACCGCGGGCGCGGGAGAACTGCGACCGACGATCACGATGGGCACGACCACGGCCGCCACCACGACGACGGCCAGGAACGCGCCTACGACAACGAAAAGAGTCCGATTACCACGAGAACGAGCGTTGCTCACTGTCAGTGCCCTCTCTGCCACTGCCAGTGTATCGACGAGGGCCGACAAAACCGTGAGCATCCTCGGTTGCGGTGACCCGGCGACGCGCCCGGCTACGTCGCCGCAGCCACCAGTCGTGCGTACGGGCCGTCGGCCGCCAGCAGTTCCGAGTGCGAGCCCAGCTCCGTGATCCGACCGCCCTCGACCACGGCGACGCGGTCGGCCGCGGCGGCCGTGTGGAGGCGGTGGGCGATGGCGATCACGGTGCGGCCCTCCAGCACGGCGTTCAGCGAACGCTCCAGCTCACGCGCGGAACCCGTGTCCAGCAACGAAGTCGCCTCGTCCAGCACCAGCGTGTGCGGGTCCGCCAGGACGACCCGCGCCAGAGCCAGCTGCTGAGCCAACGCCGCCGGGACCGCGTATGCGCCGGAGCCCAGCCGCGTGTCCAAGCCGTCCGGCAGGGAGGCGTACCAGTCTGCCGCACCTGCGGACGTCAACGCGGCCAGGAGTTCCGTGTCCGTCCAATCCCCGCCATCACGGCGTGCCGGCAGCGACAGGTTTTCCCGCAGCGAACCCGAGAACGTGTGGTGCTCCTGTGTCAGCAGCAGCACCTCGCCGCGCAGCAAATCCTCCGCCAGCGAAGAAACCTCCGTGCCACCAACGCGGATCGAGCCGGACGTCGGCGCCGAGATGCCCGCGAGCAGCCGGCCCAGCGTCGACTTGCCGGCGCCCGAAGGTCCGACGATCGCCAACCGCTCGCCCCGCGGCACCGACAAGTCGATCCCGTGCAGCACCTCGCGATCGGCCGTGTACCCGAAGTGGACGTCGCGCACCTCGATGTCGCGCCCGGCCGGCACCGTGGTCACCTCAGAACGCGCCGGAGCGGGCTGCACACCCAGGATCCGGCGCGCCGCGGCCAGCGCCACCTGCAGGTCCTCCATCCAGAACAGCGCCTCGTTCAACGGCGCCGTCATGGCCTGCGCGTAGGCCAGCATCGTGGTGATCGTGCCGAGCTGGGCCCAGCCCTGCGAGTACGCGAAGAACCCGAGGCCCAGCAACGCGGCGATCGGCAGCACGTAGCTGATCTCCAGCGAAGGCAGCCACCGCAGCTGCAGCGCGCGCATCCGGCGTTCGCCGAGCACGGCCTCGTCCAGGGCGTCACGGCCGAGGCGGATGCGGCGGTCGGTGAGGCTCAGGGCCTCGGTCGTCCGCGCGCCCTCCACGGTCTCGTGCGTGGCCGACTGCAGGTCACCCCAGCGGTCAAGCATCCAGGCCATCAGCTTGGGGATCCGGCGCTGGTACCAGATGTTCACGGGCACCAGCAGCGGTAGCGCCACGAGCAGGGCCAGCGCCAGCAGCGGCGACGTGATGATCATCGCGACCGTGGTCAGCAGCACCGTCACCACCGCGATCAGGATCTCCGGCGCCGCGAAGCGCACGGCATGGTCGAGGCGGCTGATGTCGCTCGTCGCGCGGCTGAGCAGGTCGCCGGTGCCGGCGGCCTCGACCGTGCCGAGCGGCAGGCTCAGCGAGTTGGCCACGAACCGTTCGCGCGTCTGCGCCAGCACTCGCTCGCCGAACATCCGGCCACGCAGGCGCGCGGCCTTCTTCGCCCAGGCCTGCAGCAGCAGCGCCACCACGAAACCCGTGGCCAGCAGGTCGACGCGCACCGTGCTGCCGCCGTCGACGACGCCCTGCACGAGCAGGCCGAGCAGCTGCGGCCCGGCCAGCCCGATCAGCGTCGCGAGGCAGAACAGCCCGAGCATCACCGAGAACTCGCGCCGGTGCTCGGCGGCCGTGCGCGCCGCCCAGCGCCGCACGTCGCGACCCGACGCGAGGGGGAGCCGTTTCACACCGTCACCGCTTTTCCGCTCACGACCTCGTCCGCCACGTGAGTCCACAGTGGACTCTGACTGAACACCACGGTCGTCTTCCCGCGCCGCAGGTCCGCGACGCGCTGGGTGATCCTGGCCTCCGTGTGCGCGTCGACGGCCGAGGTCGGCTCGTCGAGCAGCAGCACGTCGGCGTCCGTCGCGAGCGCCCGCGCCAGGCTCAGCCGTTGCCGCTGGCCGCCCGACACCTCGCGCCCCCGCTCGCCGATCAGCTCGTCGACACCCCGGGGCAGCGCCTCGATGATGTCGTCGGCGTCGGCCGCGTACAGAGCCGCTTCCACGCTCACGTCACTCGGCAGCGCGGAACTCAGCTGTTCGCGCAGCACGCCCGAGAACCACAGGTCCTGGTTGTGCGCGTACACCACCCGCGCCCGCAGCTCCGCCAACGCGACCTGGTCCACGGGCACGCCGCCGACCAGCACGGGCTCGGCCGCGTCCGTGAATCGCGCCAGGCGGTCGGCCAGCGTCTCCGCGTCGGCCCCGAGATCGACGACGGTGAGCTTGCCCGCCGCGAGGCAGATGCCGGTCTCGGTGTCCACCAAATCGAGCGGCCCGGCGGCCAGCGGCACCGGCGACGCCGGCTCGGCCAGCCGAGGCCGCAGCGACAGCAGGGCGCAGATCTTGCGTGCCGACACGAGCCCGGAGCTGACCGCGCTCACGGCCTCCGTCGCCGTGTCCACGGGCACGACCAGGAACGCCGAGACCCCGTAGAACGCCACCAGCTCGCCCACGCCGATCGTGCCGTCGAGCGCGAGCCGCGCGCCCAGCCACGTGATCGCCACGGTGACCAGGCCCGGCAGCACGATCGCCGCCGCGGCCAGCCACGCCTCCGCGCGCCCGACCTCCACGCCCGAGCGGCGCACCAGCTGGCTCGCGTCGTGGAACCGCTTCAGGAACCGCCGCTCGCCACCGACCCCACGCAGGATCCGCAGGCCGGACACGATGTCGGCGCCTAGTGCGTTGACGTCGCTGAGGTTCTCGCGCTGCACCGTCTTGCGCTTCTGCAACGGCTTGAGCAGCGGCCCGATCCCGAGCACGGCCAGCGGCACGCCGACCAGCGCGACGACGCCCAGCAGCGGCGACGAGCCCAGCATCGCGATACCGATCACCACGAACGCCACCACGGAACCCACGGTCCGGCCGATCACCTCGTAGGTGTTGCCGATCCAGTTGATGTCCGACGAAGTCACCGCCACGACGTTGCCGGTCGTCGTCGCCTCGCGCAGGGTCGCGCCCAGGCGCGTGGTGTGCGTGGTGACCAAGCGCTGCGTGGTGCTCGCGCCGTGGAGCCACATGCCGTACGACGTGAAGTGCAGCCACGTGCCGAAGCCCGCCTGGAACACGCCCAGCCCGGCCGCCACCAGCGCCCAGCGCCAGATCGCGCCGGTGTCGCCCGCCGCGATCGCGTCGATGCCGCGGCCGATCACCAGCGGCAGCAGCGCGCTGGGCAGCGACCAGAAGGCGCCCGTGAACGCGGCCGTCACCACCAGCCACGGGCGCGAACGCAGCACCGCGAGCAGGTAGCGGCCGGCCGTCGGCCGTGCGGGCAGCCGTGGTGAGGCGAAGGGATATGTGGCGGAGAGCACGATTGTCGACGGTAAGCCGGTCAACTGGGCCTGCGCGACTGATTTATCTTCTGGCGAACGGCGGATGGCCGAGGGATGCCACTGAGGGTGTGACCCGGCCGACACGTAGTCTTGAAGGTGTGGCGAACCCTGACACGGACCCTGGATCAAACACTGTGACCAGCAGCTCTGTCATGAATACTGACACCACCGCGCGGGCCGCGGAGACCCCCGACACCACGCAGCCGTACATCGAACTCGGCCTGGCCGAAGACGAGTACGCGCGCATCCGCGAGATCCTCGGCCGCCGTCCCACCGACGCCGAGCTGGCGATGTACTCGGTCATGTGGAGCGAGCACTGCTCGTACAAGTCCTCGAAGAAGCATCTGCGCTACTTCGGCGAGACGGCCACCGACGAGATGAAGGCCAAGATGCTCGCGGGCATCGGCGAGAACGCCGGCGTGGTCGACATCGGCGACGGCTGGGCGGTCACCTTCAAGGTCGAAAGCCACAACCACCCGTCCTATGTGGAGCCTTACCAGGGCGCCGCGACGGGTGTCGGCGGCATCGTGCGCGACATCATGGCCATGGGCGCGCGCCCGCTCGCGGTGGCCGACGCGCTGCGCTTCGGCCCGGCCGACGCCCCCGACACCAAGCGCGTGCTGCCCGGGGTGGTCGCCGGCGTCGGCGGTTACGGCAACTGCCTCGGCCTGCCGAACATCGGCGGCGAGCTGGTGTTCGACCCGTCCTACAGTGGCAACCCGCTGGTCAACGCCCTGTGTGTCGGCGCCATGCGCGTCGAGGACCTGCACCTCGCGTTCGCTTCCGGCACGGGCAACAAGATCATCCTGTTCGGCGCGCGCACCGGCCTCGACGGCATCGGCGGCGTGTCCGTGCTGGCGAGCGACACGTTCTCCGGCGACGAGACCGCGGCCGGCCGCCGCAAGCTGCCGAGCGTGCAGGTCGGCGACCCGTTCACCGAGAAGGTGCTCATCGAGTGCTGTCTCGACCTGTTCAAGGAGAAGCTCGTCGTCGGCATCCAGGACCTCGGCGGCGCCGGGCTGTCCTGCGCGACGTCGGAGCTCGCGGCCGCGGGTGACGGCGGCATGCACGTCTACCTCGACCGCGTCCCCCTGCGCGCCACCGGCATGACGCCGGCGGAGGTGCTCTCGAGCGAATCGCAGGAACGCATGTGCGCGGTCGTCTCGCCGGAGAACGTCGAGGCGTTCATGGCCGTGTGCGCCAAGTGGGACGTGATCGCCACCGACATCGGTGAGGTCACCGACGGCGACAACCTCGTGATCACCTGGCACGACGAGGTCGTGGTCGACGTCCCGGCCCACACCGTCGCGCACCAGGGCCCGGTCTACGACCGCCCGATCCAGCGCCCGGCGAGCCAGGACGAACTGATCGCCGACACGTCGGCTTCGCTCAAGCGCCCGTCGACCCCCGAAGAGCTGCGGGCCGACCTGCTCAAGCTCATCGCGTCGCCGAACCAGGCGTCGAAGGAATGGGTCACGGCGCAGTACGACCGCTACGTGCGCGGCAACTCCGTGCTCGCGCAGCCGTCGGACTCCGGCATGATCCGCATCGACGAGGAGAGCGGCCGCGGCGTGTCGGTGTCCACCGACTGCAACGCGAAGTTCGTCTACCTCGACCCGTACCGCGGCGCGCAGCTCGCGCTCGCCGAGGCGTACCGCAACGTCGCCACCGGCGGTGCGACACCGGTCGCGGTGTCAGACTGCCTGAACTTCGGCGCTCCGACCGATCCGGCTGTGATGTGGCAGTTCGAGCAGGCCGTGCACGGTCTGGCCGACGCGTGCGTCGAGCTGGGCATCCCGGTCACCGGCGGCAACGTGAGCTTCTTCAACCAGACCGGCGACACGGCCATCCTGCCGACGCCGGTGATCGCCGTGCTCGGCGTGATCGACGACGTCACCCGCCGCATCCCCACCGGCATCGGCGCGGAAGCCGGCGAGACGCTGCTGCTGCTCGGCGACACCCATGACGAGCTCGACGGCTCCGCCTGGGCCCGCGAGCTCCACGGCCACCTCGGCGGCGTGCCCCCGCGCGTGGACCTGGCCCGCGAGAAGCTCCTGGGCGAGATCCTCGTGGCCGGTTCGCGCGACGGCATGATCTCCGCCGCCCACGACCTCGCCGACGGTGGCCTGGCGCAGGCCCTCGTCGAGACTGTCCTCATCGGACAGTGCGGCGCGCGGGTGTTCCTCGACCGCGACCAGGACCCGTTCGTGCAGCTGTTCTCCGAGTCCTCGGGCCGCGTGCTCGTGGCGGTGCCGCGCACGGAGGAGCTGCGGTTCACGGAGATGTGCACCGCGCGCGGGCTGCCGTGGCGCAAGACCGGCGTCGTCGACCCGGACTCGCGCGCGCTCGAGCTGCAGGACATCACGGAGTTCTCGCTCGATGAGCTGCGCGAGACCTGGGAGAAGACGCTGCCGGCGTTGTTCGACTGAAGTTCTTGATCGCGGAGAGGGCCGCTTCCCGGACACCGGGGAGCGGCCCTTTGCTTGAGCCCTGTCCCGCTTGTCAGTGACTGACAGATTTGTCTCGGCTAGACTCGGCCGCATGGTCGGTGAAGGGTTGCGCGAGGTCACGCGCAGGGCGGTCACCGCGGAGATCGCCGCGAATGCGATGGATCTGTTCACCGAGCAGGGCTTCGAGGGCACGACCGTGGACCAGATCGCGGCCGCCGTGGGGGTTTCGACGCGCACCGTCTTCCGGTACTTCGCCGGCAAGGAGGACATGGTCGTCGGCAACCTGATGGAGCTCGGGCACGAGCTGGCCGCGGCTCTCGAAGCGCGGCCCGCCGATGAGGCGCCGTGGGCGGCGTTGCGCGCGGCGCTGCAGGTGTGCGTGGAGTCGCTGGAGGCCGCGGGGCTGCCTCGCGCGACGATCCTGGCCGAGACGCCCGCGCTGCGCACGGCGTTGCTGCGCAAGCACTTGCAGTGGCAGGAAGTGCTCGCGCCGGTGCTGGCCAAGCGGCTGGGTGGCGACGAGTTCGCGGCCCATGCGCTGGGCTCGGCCGCACTGTCCTGTTTGGACGTCGCGGGCTACGAGTGGACGCGCGTGGCGGGCAAGCAGCCGTTGGGGGACCTGCTCGACGCGGCGATCGAGGCGGTCAGCCCGCCGGCACGGTGAGCCGCGCGACGCCGTCGTCGAGTGGTTCGAGCAGCCAGCCGTCGGGGATCTGGTTGTCCTTTGTGGACGTCACCTTCGTGTTGTAGAGCGCCAGGTGCTCGGGCACGCGCGCGAAGCGCAGGTCGGCGTGGCCGCCGAACGAAGCCCGCCGCAGGTCCAGTGAGTCGTCGAACGTAACGTCGGTGAAGAGGGCGTCCTTGGTGAACACGGCGTCCTTGAACGCGGTGCGCCCGGCAAACGTCGTCTCCGTGAAGTCGGCGTTCTCGGTGAACACCGTGCCGCTGAACCACGCGTAGTCCAGGAACTTCGCGCCGCGACAGCGGAAGTTGCCGATCAGGCGGCCGTCGCCGGTGCCGGCGGCGGTGAAGTACGCCCGGTCCGTGATCAAGCAGCCGCTGAGGTTCGTGCTGCTGTGCAGCGACGCGTAGCGCAGCAGCAGCCGGCCGATCTTGCGGCGGGACAGATCGAGGTACTCCAGCACCGCACCGGTGAGGTCGAGGTCGTAGCTCGCAGCGTCCACTTCGGACGCCCACGGCAGCAGCTCGGCGACGAGCCGCTGCGCGGTCAGGCGGACCTGGAGCTCTCGCTCGACTTCGGGTCCGTCGCCGTGCTCGGGATTCTCGTACCGTGCGTGCTTGAACGGCCGCCGCAGGTAGGCGCACAGCACGTCGAGCACGGTCTGCGTGTACGTCGGCCGGCTGCGCGCCAAACCCGCCAACGCGTGCAACGCACCGACGCGCACCTGGTCGGCCTCGTGCCCGAGCAGCTCCACCGACTTGGCGAACCGCTCGTCGGACACGCGCTCACGGTCCTGTTCGGCCCGGCGCATCTCCAGGTCGTGGCGCTGCCGCTCGATCTCCTGGCGCGCCTCTTCGACGCGGCGGCGCCGGTCGTTGAGCCACAGCGCGTAGAGCGCCACGACGGCGCCGCCGGCCAGGCCGGCCGTTTTCAGGGCATCGCTGCGGCTGGTAGCGGGGTCGGTGAGCAGCCAGCCCCCGACCCCGCACAGCAGCAGCACGGACGCGACGAACGTCCAGAGCAGTGGGGACCGCACCGATCAGAAGGCGATGACGAAGAAGAAGCCGATGCACCAGTTGCCGCCGACGCTGGTGGCGATCACCGAGCCGTTGGCGTCCTTTCCGGACAGGCTGCCGTCGAGGTTGGCCGTGACGGTCGCGGTGCCGTCGTAGCTCTCGACCTTGAGCTGCGGGGTGCCGGTGGTGGCCTCGTCGATGCTGTCCTTGGAGAACGCTTCGCTGCCCTGGCACGTCATCGCGGTGGCGCCCGCGCCGTCCTTGGCGTTGATCTTCGCGACGAACGCGTCCACGGCCTGCTTGCCCTCGGCCGGCGCGTTGCCGCCACCACCGGTACCGGGGAGGTCGCTCTCGTCGGTCGGCAGGCCCGGCTCCGACGGTTCGCCGGTGGGCAGCTGCGGCCGCGACGACTGCGCGGGCGGCGGCACCGGGTTCTGCGTCTGCGCCGTGGAGCCCGAGTCCTTGCTCAGGAAGAAGCCGGGCGCGACGAATCCGGTGATGCCCAGCGCCACCACGACCACCACGGCCACGGCGATGCCGATCCACAGCCCGGTCTTGTTGTTCCTCGGCGGCTGGGGACCACCGCCGTACCCGCCGCCGTACGGCTGGTTCGGGTCCCAGCCCTGCTGCGGATACTGCTGGGTGCCCGGGTACTGCTGCTGGTACGGCCGGCCGTACGGCTGCTGCCCGGGGTACTGCTGCTGCGTGCTCGGGTCCCAGCCCTGCTGCTGGCCGCCCTGCTGCGCGTTGGGGTCCCACCCGGGCTGCTGGCCAGGCTGCTGCGCGTTCGGATCCCACCCCGGCTGCTGAGGAACCCCGCCCGTGCCGGGCTGCTGCCAGCCCTGGCCGTAGGGGTCCGGCTGGCCGCCTTGCCCTGGCTGCGGTGGGTAGGTCATCTCCGGTTCCGCCCTTCCTGGTGCACCGATTCGCGCCGTGGTCTGACGACCGGCGAGCGCCGGTGGTTCCTCCCCACGTGAGGTGCATTCTGCAAGGTCGGGAGCCACTGCACAAAAGACGTGACGAGAACGAAGCTCCCGGCCGCCCCGCAGGCAGGGGCGGCCGGGAGCCTCAGCCGGGAATCAGCGGTGAATCAGCTGTCACCCAGGAGCGGATCAGCCGTTGGCCAGAGCCTGGACCCGGTCGAGGGCACCGTTGAAAGTGTCCTGGTCGAGCGGGCTCGAGGTGTACTGCCAGACGGTGTAGTAACCCCAGCCGTTCGGCAGTGCGCCGGCCGACGACGCGTACCGCGCGACCCAGAGCGGCACCGTGGACGAGAAGTTCTGCGATGTGCCCACGCACTGGTTCCACCAGCTCGCCGAGGTGTAGATGACGGGCCAGCGGCCGGTCTTGGCGTGGTAGGTGTCGTGGAAGTCGCGGATCCACGCGCCCATCGAGGCCTGGCTCAGGCCGTAACACGTCGCGCCGTACGGGTTGTACTCCATGTCGAGCGCGCCCGGCAGGGTCTTGCCGTCCTTGGACCACCCGCCGCCGTGGGCGACGAAGTAGTTCGCCTGCGCCGCTCCGCTGGAGGTGTTCGGGGTGGCGAAGTGGTACGCACCGCGGATGAAGCCCTGGTTGTACGAACCGTTGTACTGCTGAGTGAAATACGGGTTGGTGTAGCTCGTGCTTTCCGTCGCCTTGGTCCAGACGAACCGTTTGCCCTGGTTCCACCAGCTCGCCCAGTTGACGTTGCCCTGGTAGCTGGCGACGTCCATGCCCGGCACGGTGGCCAGGACCTGGTTCGGGATGGCGGCCGCGGGCTGCGGCTGCTCGGCTTTGACTTTGGACGCCGGTGTTGAGGAATCGCCCTCCACTCGGCGGATTTGGGACCCCAGTTCGTGGTTGTGCGCCTGGATGTCGGCGTTTATCGCAGTGATCTCACTGGCCGATTGGTCCGGGTTGTAGGGAACGGCAATCGCCTGGGCCGTGGAGCCGAGCAGGAGCGCCACGGTGGGGATGGCCAGGACGGCGAGCAGGGTCGCCCGCCGTCCTCTTCGGGAAGTGGACATCGTTGAATCCCTTCACAGATACCCTCGCTGAGGGCGGCTATTGCAGGTAGCCGCCCGGGGGAGATTCTTGATGACGTCCCTCGGTTTGTCATCAAGATCCGTGAAGTTAAAAGTTCGCCTGGGTGATTTTCATCGGTTGATGACTACTAATTCCCAGCGTAGTAACGAATGTTCACCCGATTGCCAGATCGCGGAGGTTGGTGAGGGGACCGTTGAGCCAGTTCTGGTCTCCCGGCAGCGAACCCTTGTCCGCGAACTGCCAGATCGCCTGACTGTGCCAGCCGGCCGGCAGCTCGCCGATCTGCGTGTTGTAGCGCGCGAGCCACAGTGGATTCGCGCCGAGCGCCGGGCTGTTGCCGGTGCAGCGTTTCCACCAGCTCGTGGACGTGTAGATCGTGGGCAGGCGCCCGGTTCGTGCACGGTAAGTGTCCGAGAAGGACCGGATCCACGCGACCATGCCGGCGGGGTCCTTGCCGTAACAGGTCTCGCCGTAGGGGTTGTACTCCGCGTCGAGCGCGCCCGGCAGCGTTTTGCCGTCCGCGGACCAGCCGCCGCCGTGGGCGAGGAAGTAGTTGGCCTGCGTCGTGCCGTCGGACACGTCCGGGCGCGCGAAGTGGTACGAACCGCGGATGATCCCGGCTTGGTACGAACCGTTGTACTGCTGGGCGAACTGCGGGTTGACGAACCCCGTGCCCTCGGTGGCCTTCACGTAGACGAACTTCGCGCCGGCCTTCGCGGCGGCGGTCCAGTCCACCGCGCCCTGGTGGCCGCTCACGTCGTGACCGAGGACCTGGTCGCTCGCGGTGTATTCCACGTTCGGCGCGCCGGCGACGCCCTCGTACTTCTCGATCTGCGAGCCGGCGTAGTGGTCGTCGGCGCCTTCGTAGCTCGGCGCGGCTGTGGCCGGGGTGCACAGCGCGAGCCCGGAAACGACCGCGGCGCCCCACACGGTGGCACTCCGGCGCAGCAGCGGATTACGACGCTTCACCCTGGGCTCCCAACCGGACGCGTGTACTCCAACGAAGGCAAACGATGCCCGCAAGCCGCCGTTCCGGCGACTCGGTGATCACCTGATGGAGTGAGGACCGCAGGTCGGGGTGGGGTCGAGATCCGTGAGGGTGACGGGTCGTGGGTACGAAATAGCCCGCAGTCCACTCGGGACAGCGGGCTATTTCGAAACGTCTCAGCCGGAGTGGAGCTCAGCGCCGTTCTTCGGCCAGCGCCTTCAGCAGGTGCTCGGCCGGCACGACGGCGGTGATGCCGTCGTGCGGGTTGATGGCCACGGGGTGCCCGCCGAGCAGGCTGACGATGTCGCGTCCCAGCACGGCGCGTGCGTGCGGCCACTCGCGCGGCACGAGCGACTTGGCGGTGTAGGCGGGGACCATCACGCGGCCGTCGGTGTTGTGGAAGCCGATGACCGTGCGCTGCACAGGGGACATGGCGTAGACGAACAGCGTCGAGTCGAGGATGACCTTCGGCAGATCTTCGGCCGGGCGGTGCTCGGTGCGCACGAGCTGCAGCAGCCGCTCCAGCTCCGTGCCGGGCTCGGGGTAGCCGAGCGCCTTCGGCGAGGGCCGGTAGCGGTCGTTGGGGTGGAAGTCCTCGACGACGTCGCCCGAGGCGTTCACCGGGTACGCGCCCACGACGGCCCACGACGGCACCGGGCCGCCCGGGTCGAAGGCCTCGTCGATGACGTAGAGCCAGCTGTTGGGGTTGGCGCGCGCGTTGGCCCGCATCTCGGGGGTGATTTCGGGTTTGCCCTGCGGTCCGCGCCGGCCGTGCCGCCCGGCGGTGGCGGGCTTTCCCTCCGGTTTGCCGCGGCGCGCCGCGGGGGTGGTCGGGGAAACCATCCGATCTGCCTCGTCCCGCTGCGCCATCGCCGTCCCTCGGTGCCGGGTGCTGAATGTTCGTCCGACGTCACTCTACTGTTGGGCCATGGCCTCTTCGCGTTCGGTCGATCCCGCTGAGTTACGGGCGGCGGTGCTGGCCGTTTCGGGCTGGTTGCGAGGTGACGGGCCGGATCCGGCGCGGCCCGAGCTGGCGGCCGCGGTGCGGCTGAGCCTCAAGGCGCTCGCCGCCGACGCGCCCGGGCGCAGCGTCGAAGTGCGCGTGCCGCCGTTCGCCGCCGTGCAGTGCGTCGAGGGTCCCCGCCACACCCGGGGAACGCCACCGAACGTGATCGAAACCGACCCCCGCACGTGGCTCGAGCTGGCGACGGGCCTTCTCGATTGGCCCAGCGCCCTCGACGCGGCGCGCGTGACGGCCTCGGGCTCGCGGGCCGACCTTTCACACTGGCTCCCCGTGGTCCGGCTCTGACCACCTGGGGGTCTTGACCGGTGATTACTCACCTGACTGTGTCGTCGGGGGCCGACTCTCCGTAGAATCGTGACGACAAACCCGACGCGTGCCGAGCCGTGCTATACGGGTTGGCTCTGTACGTGTACTTTGGGTAGTCGGGCTGGAATCCCCCAGGTAAACGAGCGGCGTACGGAAGGTCCCGGTCATGAACGCGGTGAACGCGTCCGGTGGCGAGCAGAGTCTCGGCCCGACTGCGCGCCGGATGATCCTCGGCTCGCAGCTGCGCAAGCTGCGTGAGGAAGCCGGGATCACGCGTCAGCAAGCGGGCTACAACATCCGTGGTTCCGAGTCCAAGATCTCCCGCCTCGAGCTCGGCCGCGTCGGTTTCAAGGAACGCGACGTCGCCGACCTGCTCACCATGTACGGCGTCGCGGACGACGAAGAGCGTCGCGCTTTCCTCGACATGGTCACGCAGTCGAACGAGGCCGGCTGGTGGCGCAAGTTCGGCGATACCGTGCCCGGCTGGTTCACCGACCTCGTCGGTCTGGAAGAAGCCGCGTCGCGCATCCAGATCTGGGAACCGCTGTTCGTCTCCGGCCTGCTGCAGATCGAGCCCTACGCGCGTGCGATCTTCAGCCACGGCCGCCCCGAGATGGCCGACGAGAAGGTCGACCAGCTCGTGGCCCTGCGCATGCGCCGCCAGAAGTTGCTGGCCAGGCCCGACGCGCCCCGCCTGTGGGCGGTCCTCGACGAGTCGGTGCTCTACCGGCCGATCGGCGGGCCGAAGGTGTTCAAGCAGCAGCTCGAGTACCTGCTCGAGGTCACCACGCTGCCGCACGTGTCGGTGCAGGTCCTCCCGTACTGCCGTAGCGGTCTGTCGGCCGAGCACGCCTTCACGCTGCTGCGCTTCGCCGAGTCGGAACTGCCGAACATCGCCTACGTCGAGTACCTCACGGGCGCCCACTACCTCGACAAGCGCGACGAGATCGAAAAGTACGGCCGCGCGCTCGACCTGCTGGCTGTCGACGCGGAGACGCCGGAGCGCAGCCGGGCTCGGTTGGCCAAGCGCCGCGCGGAGATCTGAGTCTCGCCGAGTTCGTGGTCTGCCTGAGCCGCTGAGGGGTCCTCAGCCGCGTCGCGAGGGTGCCGCGTCATGTCACTCTGCAGGGCGTCGAGGCGCCCGCAGGGCGTCGAACCGGCGGTCACTGAAATTTCGGCGCTCACACGCCGTCGCGGCTATTCACCCGCTGAGGTCGCCGGTGGGTCGAGCTTTCGCTCAGCGCCACTTTCCTGGCGTCAACAGCGACCCAGCGTGATTTTTCACCCCTTCGAGTGGTGATGTAATCGTCCGACCGGGACTTTCTACTGAAGTCTGTCGTCACGCAGTGAGAAACTTGCAGAAACTTCTGCACGTGCATTTACCGCTGCATGAGCGCGTGCTAGCGTCCCAGTCACAGGTAGATGCACGTGCAGATTCCTGAGCTTTTCACCGTCCCGGAAGGTGGGGATCATGGCTGAGCGGTTCGAGAACGGCATTCCGGCCGACCGTCTGACCGGCGCCCAGTGGCGCAAGGCGAGCTACAGCGGCGCTGTGGGCAACTGCGTGGAGGTCGCTCCGCTGGCATCCGGCGAGATCGCGATGCGCAACTCCCGCTTCCCGACCGGTCCGGCGCTCGTATACACCCGTGCGGAGATGGCCGCGTTCCTCGCCGGCGCGAAGGACGGCGAATTCGACGATGTCCTCGGCTGACGCGCTGGAGACCGTCGAAACCGGTCTCCAGGAGCTCATCGGCCGCGGGTACCAGTTCGTGCACCAGACGGACGCGAACGGCGAGTTCGAAGCCGTGGTCGGCGTGCGGGTCCACGACAACGTGGTGGACGTCGTCCGGCTCAACGCCGAGGACGACGCGGTCGCCACGCGGGTGCCGGGGACGGAGGACAACGTCTTCGAGCCCGAGAAGTGGCTGTGGCGCCGCCGCGGTGAAGTCGCCGAGGTGCTGACCGAAGTGCTCGCGCTCCCCGATGAGGAGACCAAGGCGCTCGCCCCCGCCAAGGGGTGCTGGGTGCCCGGGCGCGGTGGCACCTCGAAGTGGCTCGCGGCCCGCTGAGACACCCTTGATCTTCAGGCCCCGTGCGATGTGGACAGCCACGTCGTGCGGGGCCTGGTTCACGTTCGGGGCCGAGAATCGGGATCCACAACGCGAGCACTGCTCTCCCTGGAGCGGTCGTCACAAGCCCGTGAAGTGGGGAGAACCACGTCGCGCACGGCCAGACCCGGCTTAACACCCCTTACACTTGGACTTGGCCCGCCCACGTCTTCTTGGGAGCACCTCGGTGGTTTCCGACCCCTCCGCCCGTCCTGACCAGCCCGAACCGGAACCCCGCGAGGAGTGTGGCGTCTTCGGCGTCTGGGCTCCCGGGGAAGAGGTCGCGAAGCTGACCTACTACGGCCTGTACGCGCTGCAGCACCGCGGGCAGGAGGCGGCCGGCATCTCGGTCTCCGACGGCTCGCAGATCGTGGTCTTCAAGGACCTCGGCCTGGTCAGCCAGGTGTTCGACGAGCAGGTGCTGCAGTCGCTGCAGGGCCACATCGCTGTCGGGCACTGCCGCTACTCCACGACCGGCGCCACGATCTGGGAGAACGCGCAGCCGATCTTCCGCACCACGGCCACCGGCAGCGGCCTGTCGTTCGCACACAACGGCAATCTCGTCAACACCGCCGAGCTGCGCGACCGCACGAAGGCCGCCGGCCTCAAGCCGCACGCGGGCCTCACCGGCTCGTCCAGCGACTCCGACCTCGTCTGCGGCCTGCTCGCCGCCAACGCGGCCGACAAGGGCATCGAGGCCGCGGCCATGGAGCTGCTGCCGACGCTGAAGGGCGCGTTCTGCCTGGTCTTCGCCGACGAGAACACCCTCTACGCCGCCCGCGACCCCCACGGCGTGCACCCGCTCGTGCTCGGCCGCCTGGAGCGCGGCTGGGTCGTGGCGAGCGAGACGGCCGCGCTGGACATCTGCGGCGCGTCGTTCGTGCGCGAGGTCGAGCCGGGTGAGCTCATCGCCATCGACGCGGAAGGC
Organism: Amycolatopsis sp. NPDC051373; assembly: GCF_040689465.1. Taxonomy (NCBI): domain Bacteria; kingdom Bacillati; phylum Actinomycetota; class Actinomycetes; order Pseudonocardiales; family Pseudonocardiaceae; genus Amycolatopsis; species Amycolatopsis sp. NPDC051373. The sequence goes on from NZ_JBFBAE010000005.1 coordinate 19,343, forward strand.
CTGCGCTCGTCGCGGTTCGCGAACCCGGAGCCCAAGGGCTGCGTGTTCGAGTACGTCTACCTCGCCCGCCCCGACACCACGATCGCCGGCCGCAGCGTGCACGCCACGCGCGTGGAGATCGGCCGCCGGCTCGCCGGCGAGCACCCGGCCGACGCCGACCTGGTCATGCCCGTGCCGGAGTCCGGCACGCCGGCCGCGATCGGCTACGCGCAGGGTTCGGGTATCCCGTACGGCACCGGTCTGGTGAAAAACGCCTACGTCGGGCGCACGTTCATCCAGCCGTCGCAGACGATCCGCCAGCTGGGCATCCGGCTGAAGCTCAACCCACTGCGGGACGTGATCCGCGGCAAGCGCCTGGTCGTGGTCGACGACTCGATCGTCCGCGGCAACACGCAGCGCGCGCTCGTGCGCATGCTGCGGGAGGCCGGCGCGCTCGAGGTCCACGTGCGGATCGCTTCGCCGCCCGTGCGCTGGCCGTGCTTCTACGGCATCGACTTCGCCTCGCGTGCCGAGCTCGTGGCCAACGGCGTCGACCTCGACGGCATCCGCCGCTCGATCGGAGCCGACTCGCTGGGCTACATTTCGCTCGACGGCCTGGTCGCGGCCTCGGAGCAGCCGAAGTCACGCCTGTGCACCGCGTGCTTCTCCGGCGAATACCCCATCGACCTGCCGGACGACGCGTTGATCGGCAAGCACCTGCTGGAAAGCATGGATTCGGTCAATGGCAAAGCGACTCCGGTCAGCCCGGCCGGGTACGGTGCCGAAGACGCCGTCCGGCGTCCCTAGTCAGATTTGTCCAGTAGGGAGTCCGCTTCCGTGAGCGAGTCCACGAGCGCCACGTACGCAGCCGCCGGTGTCAGCATCGAAGCCGGTGACCAGGCCGTCGAGCTGCTCAAGCCCCACGCCGAGCGCGCCACCCGCCCCGAGGTGCGCGGTGGTGTCGGCGGGTTCGCGGGGCTGTTCTCGCTCAAGCTCGACAAGTGGAAGGAGCCGGTGCTCGCGTCGTCCACCGACGGCGTGGGCACCAAGATCGCGGTCGCGCAGGCTCTGGACAAGCACGACACCGTGGGCATCGACCTGGTGGCCATGGTCGTCGACGACCTGGTCGTGACCGGCGCCGAGCCGCTGTTCCTGCAGGACTACATCGCGGTCGGCAAGGTCATCCCGGAGAAGATCGCGGCGCTGGTCGGCGGCATCGCCGAAGGCTGCGTGCAGGCCGGTTGCGCCCTGCTCGGCGGCGAGACGGCCGAGCACCCGGGCCTGATGGGCGAGCACGACTACGACGTGTCGGCCACCGGCGTCGGCGTGGTCGAGGCGTCCGCGCTGCTCACGCCCGAGAAGGTGCGCCCGGGTGACGTCGTGCTGGCCATGGGTTCCTCGGGCCTGCACTCCAACGGCTACTCGCTGGCCCGCCACGTGCTGCTCGACATCGCGCGCATGCCGCTCGAAGGGCACGTCGAGGAGTTCGGCCGCACGCTCGGCGAGGAGCTGCTGGAGCCGACCAAGATCTACGCCAAGGACTGCCTGGCGCTGGCCGCCGAGACCGAGGTGCGCACGTTCGCGCACATCACCGGCGGCGGCCTCGAGGCCAACCTCGCGCGCGTGATGCCGCGGGGCCTCGTCGCACGGCTGGAGCGCGGCACGTGGACGCCGGCGCCGGTGTTCGCCCTGATCGGGCAGCGCGGCAAGGTCGAGCGCGCCGAGCTGGAGAAGACGTTCAACATGGGCGTCGGCATGGTCGCGATCGTGTCGGCCGAGGACGTCGACCGGGCGCTGGCCGTGCTGACCGCGCGCCACGTGCCGGCGTGGATCCTCGGCGACGTGCAGCCGGCCGACAACCCCGACGGCCCGCGCGCCGTGCTCTCGGGCGACCACCCGAGGTTCTAGAAACGCGGTTGTCGCGGCTGGAAGACTGGACAGCGTGGCATCAGTAGCAGAGGACGTGGTGGTCGGCTCCCGGTTCGTGATTCCGGCGGCCGAGTTGAGCGAGCGCTTCTCCCGGTCGTCCGGACCGGGCGGGCAGGGCGTGAACACCACCGACTCGCGCGTGGAGCTCTCGTTCGACGTCGCGCGGTCGGCGGTGATCCCGGAGTCGTTGCGCGAGCGGATCGTGGCGCGGCTGGCGGGTCGCCTGGTCGACGGCGTGATCACCATCGCGGCCAGCGAGCAGCGTTCGCAGCTGCAGAACCGCGACGCCGCGCGTGAACGCCTCGCCGACCTGCTGATCAAGGCTTCGGCGCCGCCGCCGGCCAAGCGGCGTCCCACCAAACCCTCCCGGGGTTCGAAGGAACGCCGCCTGGCCGCGAAGAAGCGCCGCAGCGACGTGAAACGCGGCCGCGGCGGCCGGTTCGACGACTAGCTCACCGACAGGTGCACGCACTCGCCGGCCGGCTGGTAGCCGACGCGGCGGTAGACCGTGGCGATGCCCAGATCGCCCGGGGTGAGGAAGGCCGTGGGGCCACCTCGCTCGTGGACCAGACGCGTGAGATGCGCCGTGATCGCCGCGGCGATTCCCCGGCGGCGGTAGGCCTCGGCGACGGCGATGCCGGCGATCTCGGCCGCGCCGTCCACGATGTCCAGCGCGAACCCGCCGCCGATCACCGCGCCCGTCGCGGTGTCCTCGGCGCGCACGGCGCGGTCGCCGAACGAGCGGGTGCTCGCCAGTTCGGCGTCGGACACCTCCGGGGACTCGCCGAAGGCCACGTTCTGCGCCGAACGCAGGCTGCGCAGGTCGGCGTCCGTCTCCGGAACACGGAGCACGATCCCGGCGGGTGCCGGGTGGTCCACGAAGTCGGCCGGGGTGCAGGTCATGAGCGGGATGCGCCGCTCGAGCGAGTACCCCTGCGCGACGAGGAGGTCCTCCAGGCCGGGCGCGGCTTCGGTGAAGAACTCCAGCCGGGGCTGCAGGCCGCGGCCCGCGTACGCCTCGGTCAGCGCGGTGATCTCCGCCGGTGACGGCCCGGCGCCGTCATCGGGGATCGCGTAGTTGAGCATCGGGTGGCCGGTGGTGCGGGAGAAGGTCGCGAGGAACGGGCCGATCCGTTCGACGTCACGGCCTCGGGGCGCGGTGGCACGGACATGCGCCTGAAGGGCGGACATGCTGGGTGATCCCTTTCGGGGTCGAAGGAGACCCACGCGCGCTGCCGAGAAGGGCAGGGCATGGGAGGACGGCTGACGGGCTCGCGTCAGGCTTGACCTCGGCCGTCGCGAGCAGCGGCAGCAAACATAGGCGTTCCTTCGTCCGAAGATCCGAGAGCTTCCAGTGTCCCAGCTGGGGCAACCGATTTAACTCAGCGCCGTTCGCGGTGGCCGATCCCGGCGTAGCGCGTGTCCCACACCGAACGCGGCACGCGCAGGCGGACAGGCGCGTTGCAGACGGTCCGCCGCACCTGCTGCGGGATCGCGACCACGGGCACCACGTCGAAGTAGCGCCAGCCGCGGCGGGTCAGGGCGGCACCGAGCGTGGCGCCGATGGTGTTGAGCAGCACGTCGTCGGTCGAGGTCACGCGGCCGCTGTGGATGAGGAACTGCGTGACCTCCACCAGCACGGACGCGCTCAAGGCGGTGAGCGTGATCCGGCTGATCGACCGCAGCCGGCGCAGGCGCAGCGGCACGAGCGCGCCCAGCGGGCACAGGAGAAGCAGGTTGCCGACGACTTGCCAAAGCGATCCGTCGTCGGACAGCGCGGCGGCGAGGTCGGCACCGGGCACGAGATCGAGGGTGCTCCCCGAAGCGGCGCCGACGGGCATGATGACCAGGCAGAGCACGAGCGCGCCGATCGTCACCGCCGTCACGTCGACGGCCGCGGTCGCCGACGCGTGGCCGAGGCTGATGCTGCTTCTTCGCCGCCTCCGCGCGGCGAGCAAGGGCCAGCAGAGCAGCGCGTACGGCAACGCGATGGCCGTGATCGGGATGATCCCCCAGAAAGCGCGCAGCAAGGCGCCCATGCGCTTCCCTTCTCGAACCCCTCTGAACTGCTTCTTCCCGCCCTCCCAAGATCAACCTTCGCATTGCCGGTTCGAGTCGGCATGCTCAGCGGGCCGCACTATTCGGTGATCTTTCCGGTGGCGCGAAACGGCTTCCCGTGGTTCGGTCGAGGCGCGGACCGTCCATAGTGGATGCTGTGGACAACCCTGTGGAAGGATTTCGCCGACTTGGTGAAAAGCCTTGTTTCACAACGGAAATCAAGGGTTCGAGCCTGTGTACTACCCGGCGAGCTCGCGCGCCTTCCCGATGAGCGCGGACAGGTGCAGGCCACGGTGGACGTCGCACGGATGCGTGGTCGTGCCACTCGCGACCATGGCCGCGAAGTCGTCCAGCAGTGCCGTGTAGGACTCCCCGGCGGTGCCCGGTTTGCGACCGAGCGTCCGGTAGCCGTGCTCGCCGTAGACCGCGACCTCGACCACGCTCGGCTGAACCGGCAGTCGCAGCGACAGCGTCGCGGTGCTCGTGGCGCCGCCCTCGTGGGCGAACATCAGCTGCCACAGGTCGTCGGGGCCACGGTGAGCCGCGAGCACGTCGGTGATGCGGCCGAGGGCGGCGTCGAGCAGGTCGAACGCGTGCGGGCCGATGTCGGCGAGCGCGCCACCGGCCGCGTCGAGGCGCCAGGCCGAGGTCGAGTACTGCCCGCCGAGCAGCGCGCCCGACAGCCAGCGCGCGCCACCGCCGCGCCAGCCGCCCGAGGCGGCGAGGCCGTCGAGCCACTCGCGCGTCTGCTGGGAGAACCGCAGCGTGAGCATCACGAGCGACGCGACGCCGGCTTTGTCCACGGCGTCGGCCAGCCGCTGGGCGCTCGCCAGGTCGGCGGCGATCGGCTTCTCGAGGATCAGGTGCTTGCCGGCCTCGGCCGCGCGCGTCGCGATCTCCGCCTGCACGGCGGGCGGCACGGCGAAGGCGAGGGCGTCGACCAGCGAGAACAGCTCGTCGAGGTCGTCGGTGCCGACGGCTCCGTGGGCCTCGGCCAGCGGACGGGCGCTGGTGATGCGGCGCGCCCACACGGCGGTGAGCTCGGTGCCGGGGTGTTCGGTCAGGCCCGGCGCGTGCACCGTGGTCGCCCAGGGACCGGTTCCGACGAGGCCGATGCGCAGCTGTCCGACGTCCACGCCCGGCAGTGTAAGTGTGTCCGGCGCCGCTTCCGGCGGGTACCTCCGGTGGGTTAACGTCGGTCAGCTGTACACCACGATCGGGGGAAGCCGGTGGGAATCCGGCGCTGACCCGCAACCGTGAGCGGCCGCCCGTGCGGCCGTGAGCCGGATCGCCCGCCGTGGTCCGATTCGATGCGAGGTTCATCAACGATGCGGTTGTTCCCTGTCTTTTCTGCCCGGCTCCTTGCCGTGGCCGCGCTCCTGGTCACCGCCGGTCTGTCCGGTGCGAGTCCCGCCACCGCGACCGTGCCCGGCAAGGGCGCCGCGGGGTACTGCCCCGACGCCACGGGCGTGACGGTGGTCGTCGACTTCCAGGACCTCGGTGGCGACACCCTGATCCGCTGCGCGCCCGGGCCGCAGGCCGACGGCGTGGCGGCCATGCAGAACGCGGGCCTCGACATCGCGGGCGTCGGCAAGTACGGCCTCGCGCTGATCTGCAAGATCGAGGGCAAACCGGCCGACCAGTCGTGCTCGGGGATGCCGCCGGAGAGCGCGTCGTGGAGCTTCTGGACGGCGACCGACGGTGGCAAGTGGGCTTCGAGCCAGGTCGGCGTGCAGGGCTGGAAGCCGCCGGCGGGGAGCTTCGAGGGCTGGTCGTTCGCGCACAAGAAGTCCTTCCAGGACTACCCGCCGCCGCGGGTGGCGCCGGTGCGGAAGGCCAACGTGCCTGCGCCCGCGGCCGCGGCCACGGATTCCGGCGGCAGCGGTTTCCCGTGGAGCCTGGTGATCGGGCTCGTCGTGATCGCGGTGCTCGTCGTCGCGGGTGTGGTCGTCGGGCTGCGGCGCAGGCGTGCTGCCCGGTAACGCGCGGGCTCTGCACCCGGGCGCGTGGTGGGTGTGGGCGCTCGCGCTCGCCGTCGCCGCCAGCCGCACCACCAACCCGCTGCTGCTCGCGCTGGTGATCGCCGTGGCCGGGTTCGTGGTGGTGAACCGCCGGGGCGACGCGCCGTGGGCGCTGGCTTTTCGGGTGTACGCGCTGGTCGCGGGCGTGATCGTGGTGTCGCGCGTGCTGTTCCGCATCCTCAGCGGCGGCGAGGACGGCGGCCACGTGCTCTTCACGCTGCCGACGATCCCGCTGCCCGCCGCGGCCGCCGGGATCGAGCTGCTGGGGCCGACGTCGGCGGAGGAGCTGCTCGGCGGCTTTTACGACGGGCTGCGGCTGGCCACGATCGTGCTCTGCGTCGGCGCCGCCAACGCGCTGGCCAACCCGAAACGCCTGCTCAAGGCCGTGCCCGGCGCGTTGGCCGAGGTCAGCACGGCCGTCACGGTGGCGCTTTCGGTCGCGCCCCAGCTGGTGGAGAGCGTGCAGCGGGTGCGGCGCGCGCGACGGCTGCGGGCGGCGCGCGGCCGGGGGCTGAGGTTCGTGAAGGGGGTTTTCGTGCCGGTGCTCGCCGACGCGATGGACCGCTCGCTCCTGCTGGCGGCGGCCATGGACTCGCGCGGCTACGGCCGGCGTGGCTACCTCGCGCCGCGCGTGCGGGTGCTGATCGCGACCTGCGTGCTCGCGGGGCTGTTCGGGGTCGCCGTCGGGGTGTACGGGGTGCTCGACGGGTCGTCGAGCTGGCTCGGCGTGCCCATGCTGGTGGCGGGCTTGGCCGTGGCGTCCGCCGGGTTCGTGCTGGGCGGACGGCGGATCCGGCGGACGGCGTACCGGCCTGATCCGTGGCGGCTGCCGGAGACGTTGGTGGTGCTGTGTGGGGTCGCGTCGGCGGGGCTGCTGCTGGCTTCCTCGCCGGCGCAGCTGGCCACGTCGGTGAGCCCGCCGAGCTGGCCGACGTTGCCCTTGCTGCCGGCGTTGGCCGTGTTGATCGCGGCGTTGCCGGCCTGGCTCGCGCCGCGGCCACTGCCCGTCGCCGAGGTGGCTCGATGATCGAGTTTTCACAGGTCACCGTCACCTACGACGGAGCTTCCTCGCCGGTGCTGCGCGGCGTCGACCTCGTGGTGGAGGAAGGCGAGCTGTGCCTCGTGGCCGGGCGCACGGGGGTCGGCAAGTCGACTTTTCTCGGCGCCATCAACGGGCTCGTGCCCCACTTCACCGGCGGGACCCTGGCCGGGCGCGTGCTCGTCGACGGCCTGGACACAGCCACGCACCTGCCGCGTGAGCTGGCCTCGGTGGTCGGCGTCGTGGGGCAGGACCCGCTCGCCGGGTTCGTCACGGACACCGTCGAGGAAGAGCTCGCATACGCGATGGAGCAGCTGGCCGTGGCGCCCGACGTGATGCGCAAGCGCGTCGAGGAGACGCTCGACCTCCTGGGCATCGCCGAGCTGCGCGACCGTCCACTTCGGACGCTTTCGGGCGGCCAGCAGCAGCGCGTGGCGATCGGGTCCGTGCTCACGGCGCACCCGCGCGTGCTCGTGCTGGACGAGCCGACGTCCGCCCTCGACCCGACGGCCGCCGAGGAGGTGCTGGCCGCGATCACGCGGCTGGTCCACGACCTCGGCACGACGGTCGTCGTCGCGGAGCACCGGATGGAGCGCGTGGCGCAGTACGCCGACCGGCTGCTTTACCTGCCCGGCGACGGTTCCGTGCGGTCCGGACCGCCGGCGGAGGTGGTCGCGGACGCCGACGTGGCGCCGCCGATCGTGGAGCTCGGCCGCTTCGCGGGGTGGTCGCCGCTGCCGCTCTCGGTGCGGGACGCGCGGCGGCGGGCCGGGCCGTTGCGGGAGCGGCTCTCGTCGGTGACCCGCCCTGCCGCGGCCGGCGTGCCTACGGAGGACGCGCTCACCGCGCAGGGGGTGCAGGTGCGCTACGGGGGCGTAATGGCCGTGCGTGGGGTGGACCTGCGGCTGGGCCGGGGCGAGGTCGTTGCGCTGATGGGGCGCAACGGGTCCGGCAAGTCTTCGCTCCTGTGGGCGCTGCAGGGCAGTGGGCCGCGCTCGGGTGGAACCGTCGACGTGCTGGGGGCGGACCCGGCTTCGGTGCGGCCGCGGGCGGCGCGGTCGCGTGTCGGTCTGGTGCCGCAGACGCCGTCCGACCTGCTGTACCTCGACTCCGTGGCCGCCGAGTGCCGGCAGGCGGACGTCGAATCGGGCGCCGCCGCGGGCACGGCCCGGGCGTTGCTGGACCGGCTGGTTTCGGATGTCTCCGCGGATGCGAACCCTCGTGACCTCTCGGAAGGACAGCGGCTCGCGCTCGTGCTGGCCGTGCAGCTGGCGGCCGCGCCGCCCGTCGTCCTGCTCGACGAGCCCACGCGCGGCCTGGACTATCCCGCGAAGCGCCACTTCGCCTCGGTGCTGGCCGCGTTGGCGGCCGAAGGTCACGCGATCCTGCTGGCCACGCACGACGTCGAATTCGTCGCCGTGGCCGCGCACCGCGTGGTGGTGCTGGCCGAAGGCGAGGTCGTGGCCGACGGCCCGACCTCCGACGTCGTCGTGTCGTCCCCGGCGTTCGCACCGCAGGTCGCGAAGGTCCTGGCGCCGCAGGAATGGCTGACGGTCGCCGAGGTCGAGCAGGCGCTGAGGTGACCGACTTCCTCGGCCCGGCCGTGCGGATCCGGCTGCGAACCGCCGCCGTGCTCGTGGTTGCCGTGGCACTCGGCCTGGCAATGTTCTGCTGGCCGCTCTTCGTGTCCACGCCGCCTTCGGGCCACACCGCCGACGCGCCGTTCATCTTCATGGCGACGCTGCCGGTGCTGATCCTGATCGTGCTCGCCGAACTTTCCAGCGGCGGTCTCGACGCGAAGGCCCTGGCCCTGCTCGGCGTCCTGTCCGCCGTCGACGCGGCGCTGCGGCCGCTCGGCGCCGGCACGGGCGGCATCGAGCTGGTGTTCTTCCTGCTCGTGCTCGCCGGCCGCGTTTTCGGCCCGGGCTTCGGCTTCGTGCTGGGCGCGACCTCGCTCTTCGCGTCCGCGCTGCTCACGGGCGGCGTCGGGCCGTGGCTGCCGTTCCAGATGCTCGCGTCTTCACTGGTCGGCCTGGGTGCGGGGTTGCTCCCGCGGGGCGTGCGCGGCCGCTGGGAAATCGCGCTGCTCGCCGCCTACGGTGTGGTGGCCGCGTACTTCTACGGGCTCGCGATGAGCATGTTCACCTGGCCGTTCCTGGCGGGCACGTCGGCTTTGGACTTCGTGCCGGGTGCGCCGCTGGGCGCCAACCTGCACCGGTTCCTCGTCTTCACCGTGCTGACGTCCACGCTCGGCTGGGACACGGGCCGCGCGATCACCAACCTCGTCGCGATCCTGGTCCTGGGCCCGGCCATCCTCACGATCCTGCGCCGAGCGGCTCGGCGAGCGGCGTTCACCCGGCCCTGAGCGAACGCCCGGCCTCGTCGAGCCCGTCGAAAATCAGTAGGTGTAGAAGCCCCGACCGGACTTCTTGCCCATCAGGCCCGCGTCGACCATGCGCAGCAGGAGCGGCGGGGCCGCGTAGAGGGGCTCCTTGAACTCGTCGTACATCGAGTCCGCGATGGCCTTCACCGTGTCGAGGCCGATGAGGTCCGACAGGCGCAGCGGGCCCATCGGGTGGGCGGTGCCGAGCTCCATGCCGCGGTCGATGTCCTCGGCGGTGGCGAAGCCGGACTCGACCATGCGGATCGCCGAGAGCAGGTAGGGCACCAGCAGCGAGTTGACGATGAAGCCGGCGCGATCCTGGGCGCGGATCACCGTCTTGCCCAGCGCCCCGGCGTGCTCCTCGGCGCGGCGGGCCGTGTCGTCGCCCGTGAGCAGCGACGGGACCAGCTCCACCAGCGGCAGCACCGGCACGGGGTTGAAGAAGTGGATGCCCACGACCTGCTGTGGCCGGTTCGTGGCCATGGCGATCTTCACGATCGGGATCGACGAGGTATTGGACGCGAAGATCGCATCTTCCCGCGAGACGATCTTGTCGAGCTGCCCGAACACGTCGACCTTGGCCTGCTCCTGCTCGAGGATCGCCTCGATCACGAGGTCACGGTCGGCCAACTCGGCCAGCTCCGTGGTGAAGCGCAGCCGACCCAGCGCCGCGTCGGCGTCCTCGGCCGACAGCTTGCCGTTCTTCACGCCCCGCTGCAGCGACCTCTCGATGCGCGCCTTGCCGGCGTCGAGAGCAGGCTGGCTGACCTCGGTGATCACCACGTCGAAACCCGACTTGGCGTGCACCTCGGCGATGCCCGAGCCCATCTGCCCGGCACCCACCACGCCGACTCGCTGAATGTCTGTCACCGGCTAGCTCCTTCGTCACGCAGGCACAGAAAATGGGCAGCACGCGACGCGCGAGGGTGGTGCCGGGCCGTGCCCGGACTCCACCCTCGCGTATCGCGTCTGCTCAACGCCGGTATTCGTCGTACCCGTCGTCGTACGGGTCCTCGTACCGGTTGTCGTCCTCGTGCCCGTTGCTGGGCGAGGAATCACTTGACAGCTCGCGCTGCAAAGCATCGAAATCGGTGTCGTGGGAGCTGTACTTGAGCTCGCGCGCCACCTTCGTCTGCTTGGCCTTAGCCCGGCCGCGCCCCATGGCTCGACCCCCTCGCACAGGGGCGGGGCGGCCGGGGGAATCGGCGGCCCCGCATCGTCTCGACAGTTCTTTCCTGGTCACACCGTACCGTGTCCCGGGGGTTCGATGCGACGTGGCACGGTGTGCCGGTGGCGACAGTGTCCGCCGGACGCCGGTTACCGGCCTGTCGGGGGTGATCCGCGCAGGTGGGCGTGCCACGATGCTCAGGTGCTCCGTCCCTTCGTGGCGTATCTGAGGGTGTACGAACCCCTGCTCGCGCTCGGTGACCCGCCCGACGACCGCCTGCGTGAAGCGGTCGCCGCGGCGAAGCTGCGCCGGGCCGCGATCGGCGAACGCGAGCAGGCTGTGTGGCTCAAGTCACAGGCTGCCGCGCCCGCCCGGTTGCTGCCCGCGGAGCTCGCCGACGGCCGGCCCGCGCCGAGCTTGCTGACCGACGTCCTCGTGCTCGACCCGGCGGAGGTGCCGGCCGGCCACCCCGGCACCGGCCCGTTCGTCTGCCCGCTCGAACTGCGCGCCCGCGCGGCCGCCGCGCTGGTGACGTTCCTCGGCGACGCGACCCCGGCGTTGAAGAACGCCGTGCTCGACGCCGGCGGGGTCTCAGCCGACCGCGCCCGCTCGCACACGAAGGCCGCGATGACCGACCTGACCACGGCCGCCGCCCACACGCTCACCACCACCTGGACCGTGCCGCTGCCGTGGTTCGTCCTCGTCGACCCCGACGAGCGCAAGCTCGTCCTCGGCTCCGGCCAGGACGATCCGGTGCGCGAGCTGTCGTGGCGCATGTCGATGTCCGACGCGCTGACCCGCGCGGCCGAGGCCGGCGAGCTGATCGAGGCCGCGTTCGGCGACTCCGGTCCGGGCCGCGTGCTGTCGCAGACGCGCCAGTGGCTGGAGAGCTTCGACCCGGACTCCGTAGTGGAACTGGACTACGGCGGCCTGGTGCAACTGTTCGCCGATGCGATCCTCGAGTCCGACACCACGGCCGAGGAGGTTCACGACATCCTCGAGGCCCTGCGCACCGGCAACGTCGAGGAGCTGGCCGAGCTGTTCTCCGAGCTGCGCGAGTTCTGGGGCGACCTCGCGGCTAGGGAGCGCTCCAACTGACGAGCAGCCGGCCCACGGGCCGGCCACCACCGAGCACGGGCGGGTTCGCGAGGGCTTCGAGGTCGGAGACGTCCACGCCCAGGTGCGCGAGCACGGCCACGGCCAGCGGCGCGCAGCCGCGCTTCGCGCCGTCCGACATCTTCAGCGCCACCGCCGTGCCGTCGGCCAGCGCGAACGCCAGCACGCCCTCGGCGCCGATCTTCGACAGCAGGCCTGGCACCGCGCCCATCAGCGCGGTGTCCTCCCGGTCCGTGCCGGCGACCAGCCACGGGTGCGCGCGCATGGCGTCGGCCACGCGCAGTTCTTCGGACCCCGCCGAAGCCTGCACCAACCGGCCGAACGCCCGCGCCAGGCCGGTGAGCGAGTAGGCGAACAGCGGCGCACCGCAGCCGTCGACGCCGGTGGTGGCGATCGGTTCCCCGGTCAGCTCCACCACGGTGTCGGCGAGCGCCTTCTGCAACGGGTGGCCCGGCTGCTCGTAGCCGTCGGTCGGCCAGCCCGCGGCGACGCAGGTGGCGAGCATCCCGGCGTGCTTGCCGGAGCAGTTCATCGTGACGCGCAGCGGCTCGGTCGCCGCGTACATCGTCGGCTCGTGCAGCGGGTACGCGGGCGGGCAGGCCAGCGCCGACTCGTCGAGGCCGGCCGCCGCGAGCATCGCCGCGACGCGCTCGACGTGACCGGGTTCGCCGGAGTGGGAACCGCAGGCCAGCGCGAGGTCCGCGCCGTCGTAGTCCAGGCCGGCGCGCAGCATGCCGACGCCCTGCAGGGGTTTGGTGGACGAGCGCGGGAACACCGGACTCATCACGTCGCCGACCTCGTGGATCACGCTGCCGTCCGGGGCCGTGATCACGAGCGAACCGCGGTGCACGCTTTCCACGAGGCCGGACCGCTCGACCTCGACGAGAACCGGTTCTGTCACTCTTCGGTGCGTCCCAGTTCGGAGTCGAGCAGCTCGTCGACGGTCGCAGAGCCGCGCTGGTAGCGGGCGGCGATCTCGGCGTTGAGGGTGTCCATCACGCCTTGCACCTGGCGCCGGAACGTGGACACCGAAGACTCCTCGGTGGCGTAGGTGTCGAGCGCGGAGGCGAGCTTGCCGTCGGAGAGCGTGCCGACGTCGGTGAGGTCCGTGTCGCCGATCAGCGCCTCGGCGTGGCGGCGGTGCTCGCCGGCGCGCGAGGGTTCGAGCTGCTGGTGGCGCCCGGAACCGGTGGCGGGGCCGAGCGCGTTGTCGGCAAGGATCATGGCTAACTGGTCGACGATGCTGTTGACGCCACCGGACGACCGGCGCTGCTGTTCCGCGCGCACGATGTCGATCCGCGCGTGCAGCAGCCGGCGCAGGTACGAGAGGTCGGTCTCCTCCTGCGCGGCCTCGTCACGGCGTTCGCGCAGCACCGGCAGCGGCAGGTCGCCGAGTCCGGTGAGGTATCCCGGGGCGAGGACGCGGTCGATCCGCCGTCGCCCACCGGGACGCACTTCGATCACGGGCACATCCTGCTCTAGATTCCCCGACAATGCTACCGCCGGGTTCGCTTCAGCCCCGCAACCGTTGCGCGGCCTCCCGACCAGGGGCGGCGTGCTCACCCGGCACGGAGTCGGGGTCCACGATGGCCTGAACGATGCGGTCAGTGTTGTTTTCAGAGTTCTCGGCCGCGTCGTCTTTCCCCAGTCCGGCCAGCAGTTCCGCGCCTGCGGGCACGGAGCGCTTGACCAGGGCCAGCGCGATGGGGCCGAGCTCGTGGTGCTGCACGACGGTGCCCACGCGGCCCACCACACGTTCGCCCAGGCGCACCGGGTCACCTGTTTCGGGCGTGATCTCGGGTGAACCGTCGAGATGCAGCAGCGCGAGGTAGCGCGGCGGGCGCCCGACGTTGTGCACCTTCGCGACGGTCTCCTGGCCGCGGTAGCAGCCCTTCGCCACGTGGGCGGCGCTGCCGATCCAGCCGACCTCGTGCGGGATGGTGCGGTCGTCGGTGTCCACGCCGACCCGCGGGTGCCGCGATTCCACGCGCAGCGCTTCGAACGTCCAGCTGCCGGCCGGGCGCGCACCCGCGTCGGTGAGGCGCTGCCACCACGTCGCGAGCTCTTCACGCGGCACGAGAAGGTCCACACTGGACCGGGACGGCCACGGCATGCGGCGCGCGAAACCACCGCCGGGCAACTCCGACACGGAATACGGCTCGGTACCGACCTCCACACCCACCGCCGTCAGTACGCGTTCGGCCTCGGGCCCGAGCACGGTGAGGACGGCGAGTTCCGTTGTGGCGTCGAGGATCTCGACCTTCGACCAGAACTTCATCGCCTCGAGGTATTCACGCAACGTCTGCTTGCCGCCCTTGGGCAGCGCGCTCGTCGCGACGGGGCCGGGGTCGCTGTCGAGCCAGACGGTGCCGTCGAGGTGCGCCAGCACGAAGTGCGTGTCGACGTGGCCCTGGCTGTCGAGCACGAGGGCTTCGGTGCCGGACCCTTCGGGCAGCTCCGTCACGTGCTGGGAGATCACGAGGTGCAGCCAGCTCAAGCGTTCTTCGCCTGAAACAGCCAGCACTTCGCGGTGCGAGCGGTCGATCACGACCACGCCGCGGGCGGCGGTGCGCTGCTCGGCGAACGGATCGCCCCAGTGCCACGGAACTCCCGACTCGGGGTGTCCGTCAGGCGCGGCGATCGCGCGGGGGGCTTCGAGCAACGGCGAGCGGTAGGCCATAACCACAAGACTAGGTGAGTACCGTGACACTATGCGCGTCCTCGCCTTCCTCGATGGAACCCTGGCCGACCCCGAAGCCGCCCACATTCGTGTGGACGACCTCGGATTGCTGCGCGGAGACGGGGTGTTCGAGACCATCCTCGTGGCTGACAAAAAACCGCGGGAACTGCGTCCGCACCTCGACCGACTCGCCCGCTCCGCGGCGATGCTGGAGCTGCCGGCGCCCGACCTCGCCGCCTTCGAGACGGCGGCCCGCGCCGTGATCGACAACTGGGCCGGTGGTCGGGAAATCGCGTTGAAACTCGTGTACACGCGGGGTGTCGACGGTGATCCGGCCGGCACGCCGACCGCGTTCGCCATCGGCATGGAGATCGACGAGAAGGTGCGCCGCGCCCGCGCCGAGGGCGTCGCCGCGGTGACGCTGGAGCGCGGCTTCGGACCCGAGGTCGCCGAGCGCGCGCCGTGGCTGCTGTTGGGCGCGAAGACCGTTTCCTACGCCGTGAACATGGCCGCCCTGCGCGAGGCCGGCCGTCGGGGCGCACAGGATGTGATCTTCACCGCTGCCGACGGTTCCGTGCTGGAAGGCCCGACGTCCACGGTCGTGCTGGCCCGCGAGCGCACGCTCTACACGCCGCCGTCCACGGTCGGGATCCTGCCGGGCACCACGCAGGCGGCGCTGTTCCGCGGTGCGGAGAAGGCGGGCTGGACGGTGAAGGTGGAGCCGTTCTCGGCCGCCGACCTGGCGACGGCCGATGGGGTGTTCCTCGCGTCGTCGGTCCGGCTCGTCACCCGCGTGCACACGCTGGACGGCACCGCCTTGCCCGACTCGGCGGAGCTGCACCGCGAGCTGGTGGCGGCCTACGAAGGCGAGTACTGAGCCGGTGCCTCGCTGATCACCACGGCGGACGCGCGGACGCCTTCGGCCTCGTAGGCGGCGATCTTGTGGTGCCCGACCAGGATCAACGGCCGGGTGCCCGACAGCACGACGGCCACGGGACGGTGGCCGGTCCGGATCGCGGTGCGGTAGTAGGCGACGCGCGCTTCGTCGTCGGGTGGCCAGGTCGCGGTGGGCACGAGGGGCTCGTCGGTGTCGAGTCGGGCGGGGCCGTCGACCTGGTAACACCCGTCGACGAGCAGAGCCAGCAGGTCACGCAGCGTCTCGGCCAACGGACGCCGCAGCTGGCCCGTGGCCAGCGCGATTCGCAAGGACTGCGGCAGCTCCACCTGCACGCCACCGTTCCGTTCGAGGACCCTGTTCAGCTCCAGGACACCTGTCCCACCCGTGACCGTTACCCGTTCCACGCTCATCAAGACGAGCGGAACCGCACAGAGGTTCCAGGGTGTGCCTGCGCGAGTGCGCCGAGTGACCCGCGTCTCACCACGGCGTGTTGGTGAAGGCCGGTGTTCGAGCGCAAGGCCGACGTGAACTGCGCAATCAGCGGACCCGATCAGCAACGAGGAATTTGTTGGCAAGCGACACGGCCCGACCGGGGGTGGAGCAGGGTTCCCGCGGCCTGCCGGGGAAATGAATGACGCCGGCCGGGAACATCCTTTGGCCGCACCGGAGTCGTCGCTGGTCACCTGGTTTCAGGTCGGGCTTGGTCCCGTGCAGCCGTTCTGGACGCCGGTGCAACATCACCGTGGAGAGCGGACAGGATCCGGTCGTCCTTCACACGGCGCAACACCTGCACCAATCCTTGGTCGACTTCGCCCACGACGTCTTTCGATGCGAGTCGCGGATCGATCTGGCCCCGGTGCCGCCACCTCTGCCCGACGCGGTCTGGTCCGGTCCGCCGCGGTACCGCGTGGGTTTCCAGGGCACGTTGATCGAATGGTCACTGGACGCCATCGGCTGGCTCGGTGAGTTCAGCGCCGACGTGGCAGCCCGCCGAGGCGCCGGCGTCCCGCTGCTGCGCACGGTGAGCCGCTCGGCATCCGCGTCGGCATGACCGGATCAAGACGAGCGGAACCGCACAGAGGTTCCAGGGCGTGCCTGTGCGAGTGCGCCGAGTGACCCACGTCTCACCACGGCGGCCACCGGGTAGCCGCCGGTCGTGGGGTGGTCGGCGAGGAAAACGACGGGCAAGCCGCTCGGCGGGACCTGGATCGCGCCGGTCAGCAGGCCCTCGCTGGGCAGCTCGGCGGTGTTCGCGCGCCGCAGCGGTGGGCCGTCGAGGCGCAGGCCGACGCGGTTGGACTGTGGCGTCACCGTCCACCACGCGCCGAGGCCTTCGACGAGGTCGGTGAACCAGTCGTCGCGCGGGCCGAGGATCACGGGCACGACGAGCCGATCGGGTGCCGTGGGGGCGATCACCACGTCGGCTCCCGCCGGCACGCCGGTGACCGGGCCGAGTGGCAGCGAAACGCAGTCTTCCAGCGGTTCCGGCCCGATGCCCGACAGGACGTCCCGCGAGCGGCTGCCCAGCACCGGCTCGACGGCGATCCCGCCCGAAACCGCCAGGTAGCTGCGCAAACCGGCCGACGGGCGGCCGAGCGCAAGCGTTTGCCCCTCCCGTAGCGAGACGGCCGAGTGGGAACCGACCTGCCGGTCGTCCACCTGCACCGGCACGAGGGGTCCGGTCACGGCGACCGTGCACGGCGCCGTCGCCCGCACGGCAAGCCCGCCCAGCAACGCTTCGATCCCGGCCGCATCCTCGGGGTTGCCGACCAGGCGGTTGCCGAGGCGCAGGGCAGCGGCGTCGAGGGCACCGGAAGGGGGCACGCCGAGGTGTGCGTAACCGGGCCGGCCGAGATCCTGCACCAGCGCGAGCGGTCCCGTGTGGACGATCTCCAGCGCGCGCATCACACGCTCCGGAAGCGCACGCGGTCGCCGGGCGCGAACAGTGCGGGCCGCTCGGCGGCCGGGTCGAACAGCGTCGCGTCGGTGTGCCCGAGCAGCCGCCAGCCGCCGGGTGACTCGCGCGGGTAGACGCCGGTGAACTCTCCGCCGATGCCCACGGACCCGGCGGGGACCTTCGTGCGCGGGGACTCGAGCCGGGGTTGCCGCAGTGCGTCCGGCAGCCCGGTCAGGTAGCCGAAACCGGGCGCGAAGCCGGTGAACGCGACGGTGTACTGGGCTTCGGTGTGCAGCTCGACGACGTCGGCCTCGGAGACCCCGGCATCGCGCGCCACGAGCGACAGGTCCTCGCCGTCGTAGTGCACGTCCAGCGTGACCTCACGCGCCGACCCAGCGGGCGGGTGCGTGAGATCAGCGCCGTCGAGCAGCTCCCGCACCGACTTGAGCGCGGGTGACCCGGGCTCCGACACCACCAGCAGGCTGCGGGCCCCGGGCACGAGGTCGGCGATCCCGTCGACGACGGCGGCCTCGACCGTGGCGCGGGCGGCGGTCATCTGCGCGAGTGAGTCGCAGTCGAGCAGGGCGGCGTGCTCGCCGCAGGGCCGCCAGAGCATGGACAGAGCGTACTGTGCTGATTGCTACCAATCCGACCACAGTCACGGCCGAATGGCTTCGTAGCAACGGTTACGTGCCGGGTGGTGGTCGGCCTACTTTTGGCCGGATCAGTAAAGCCCAGCTCAGCCGACGACGCGGTGCAGCAGAGCCGACACGTGCGGCTGCATCTCCTGGCCCATCATCGCGCGCTCCTCGACGTAGCCGAGGCTGCCTTCGATGAGGCCGTAGAGCCGCTGCGCCGCGGTGACGTCCTTGGCCGTTGCCGTGCGGATCACCGCGTCGGTGCCCAGCTCCCACGACGTCTGGTTGCGCGGCTTGCCGTAGTAGAGCTCCACGATGCCGGAGCTGTGCGTGAGCAGCAGCTCGATCGTGTCGTCCTCCTGTGGCCGCCAGAACCCGCTCTCGCGGGCGGCGGGGCGGATGACGTTGCCCTCGTCGTCGAGCAGCCACGCGCGGGCCTCGTGCGTGAGGAACGGGCGGCCGTCGTGCGCGATGGTGAGCTGCTGCGCGAACTTGACCGGCCCCTCGATGGTGGGGTAGTCGACCTCGCCCTCACCGCGCCAGACGCCGACCATCGGCAGCAGCGCGAGGCACGCGTCGTTCAGGTTCGGGCCCTCGCGCAGGTTGGCCGTGTCGTTGGGGATCGGCAGGTCGTCCCACAACGGCAGGTTGCGCGTGCGGGTGCTCGCCGCGCGCTCCTCCGCGGCCGCGATGGCTTCGTCGCCACTGGCGGTCATGGTGCTCAGCGCTGGTCGGCGTACAGCCGGTAGACGACGTAGCAGGCGAACCACACGATGGCGACTGCCGCCAGGGCCAGCAGGATCGTAAACAGGGTCTCCACAGCGAGGACAATAGTCGGCCCGGCGCCCTCAGGCTCCGCGCAGGGTCGTCGCGGTGAGCACAGTCACGACGAGCAGCACGCCACCGGCCATGGCCGCGTGCGGCCCGGCCGTCAGGTTCGCGCTGCCCGAGAGGGCGGCCACGCCGTGGAGAAGTGTCCTTCCCTGCGCGGGTACACGGAGCGGGTCCTGAACGAAGAAAAGTGAAGGGCCCCCAGGGAAAACCCTGGGGGCCCTTCATGGAAAAACGCGTCAGCCGACCGAGATCGCCAGCTGGTGCAGGCCTGGGCCTTCGGCGGTGACGGAGGCCTCGCCGTTGCCCGTGCGGTGCAGCGCGCGCACCGTCCACGAGCCCGGCGCCGCGTAGAAGCGGAAGTCACCCTCGGGTGAGGCGACCACCTCGCCGGTGAAGTCGCCGCCGCCGTCGAGCAGGCGCACGAACGCGCCGCCCAGCGGGCCGTCGGAGCCGGTCACCTTGCCGGCCAGCACGACCTGACCGTTGGTGTCGAAGTCAGCGGGCGTGGCCACCTGGACCGGGGCGCCGCAACCGTCGTCAGCCATCTACTTCGCTCCCAATTCGACCGGCACGCCGACCAGCGAGCCGTATTCCGTCCACGAACCGTCGTAGTTCTTCACGTCGGAGTAGCCGAGCAGCTCGTGCAGCGCGAACCACGCGATGGACGAACGCTCACCGATGCGGCAGTAGGCGATGGTCGCCTTCGCGTCGTCGATGCCGGCCTCGGTGTAGAGGTCCTTGATCTCGTCCTCGGTCTTGAAGGTGCCGTCCTCGTTGGCGACCTTGGCCCACGGCACGTTCAGCGCGCCCGGGATGTGGCCCGGCACCTGGGACTGCTCCTGCGGCAGGTGCGCCGGGGCGAGCAGCTTGCCGGAGAACTCGTCGGGCGAACGCACGTCGACGAAGTTCTTCGCGCCGATGGACTCCACGACCTCGTCGCGGAACGCGCGCAGCGAGAGGTCCTGTTCCGTGGCCTTGTATTCGGTGGCGTCGCGCTTCACGTCGTCGGCGTTGAGCTCACGGCCGTCGAGCTCCCACTTCTTGCGGCCGCCGTCGAGCAGCTGCACGTTCTGGTGGCCGTAGAGCTTGAAGTACCAGTATGCGTAGGCGGCGAACCAGTTGTTGTTGCCGCCGTAGAGGATCACGCGGTCGTCGTTCGAGATGCCCTTCTCCGAGAGCAGCTTCTCGAACGCGGCCTTGTTCACGAAGTCGCGGCGCACGCCGTCCTGCAGGTCGTTGCGCCAGTCGAGCTTCACCGCACCGCGGATGTGCCCGGCGTCGTAGGCGGTCGTGTCCTCGTCGACCTCGACGAACACCACACCGGGTGTGTCCAGGTTCTCCTCGGCCCACTGAGTGGTGACCAGGGCGTCTTCACGGCTCATGGAAGCGAACTCTCCTTCTGGGGTTTGGAACTGCTAGGAAGCCCGCGCGGGGCTGAAGCGCTTGAGCAGCAGGTACATCTCGCAGCCGAGGCAGAAGTTGAACGCGCCGTTGAGGAACGCGGCGAACAGCGCGAACGCCGTCGCGACGATGCCGAGCGGGGCCACGCCGGCGATGAAGCCGATCGTGCCCACGAGCGCGAACACGAAGCCCACGGCCTGCGCGAACCGCAGCGGCGCCGCGTCCTCGCGCTCGGTCGGCGGGCCGAGCCGCGGCGCGACGAGCGCGCGGTACAGCACGGAGTACGGCGCCGGCTTCAGACCGACGAACGCGCCGATCGCGAAGATCACGGTCTGCAGGGCCAGAAGCGGCCACCACTGCGTCACGAGCACCACGGCGAGCACGACGGTGGTGATGATCGCGGCGAACCGCGGGCCACGCGGGTCGACAGCCGGTCCGGCGGGCATGGTTCCTCCTGCTGAGGGCGAGGCGAAGGGCGTGCGAGAGCACGGACGGTAGAGCGTGCGAAAACCGGCGGACGACGTGCTTCAGCGCCGGCGCGACGAGCGCGGACACAAGCTGCTGCGCACGCGGCACAAATCCACCGCGCGGCGCTGCGTCAGCAGGGTGATGGGCAGCTCGTCCACGTCAGGAAGGGTACCCAGTGCTCCAACCGGCTGGGAACCGCGTTCATACCTTGGGACGAGTCCCGCCCATTGGGAAACAGCCGGTGAGGCGGTCGCCGCCAGTCAGCGAACGTCGGCTTCGGCCAGGTGCGGACGCAGGGCTTCCAGCAGCTCCGGGCCCTTCGGCACGCCGCCCACGCGCAGCAGCTCGCGGCCGTCGGCGGTCAGCGCGAGCGTGGTGGGGGTGCGCAGCACGGACAGGGCGTGGGCGACCTCGGGCTGTTCGGTCACGTCGAGGTCGACGTGGTGCAGCCCCTCGGTCTTGTCGGCCAGCGACGACAGGATCGCGCGCGTGTGGCGGCACGGCGCGCAGAACGTGGTGGAGATCTGCACGAGCGTGACGGCCGAGGCCGGGTCGAGCGCTTCGGCGACCGGAGCGGGCAGCTGGGCGAGGTCGCGGGCCGCGGCGGCGGGCTTGGCCGCGCGGACCCGTCCGTTGCGGGCCTTGAGCAGCAGGCCGGCCAGAACCGCGACCACCAGCGTGGCCAGCAGCACCCAGACTCCGATCACCGGGCACTCACCCCTTCGACGTCGTCAGGTCCGAGAAGTTCACGTTGGTTGCCTCGCCCTTGATCGTCACGGAACCACTGTCCACGCGCACCGCCGTCGGGGTGACCGAGAGCGGCAGCGTGCCCGTGTCGATCGAGGCGCGGAAGTTCGGCAAGAGGGCCTTCTGCACTGACTCCGGAACGACGGTGGTCTCGTGGTCATTCCCGAATTGCAGCCGGTGGGGGGTGATCGTGATGGTCTTGCCCTTGAGCTCGATCAGCGCGAAGCAGAAGATCTCCACCTTCTGACCGGCCACCTGCACGTCACCCGACAGGCGCATGCCGGCGGTGTTGCCGTCCTCCGGCTCGCCTGCCGCGTTGGTGGGGGTCGGGTCCGGCTCCTGGCCCTGGTCGGTGTCGCCGTACTTGACGTAGGCCTCGGTGCTCTGATCGATGCGCAGGTTCTGGATCTTGTCGAGCGGCGAGATGCGCGCGATGTCCGACGCCTTGATCGTCACGGCGCCGGTGAGCTTGCCGATCTTCACGTTCTTCGTGTTGCCCGCGGTGAGGTCGGACAACGGCGCTGTTACGTCTTCGAGCTCGGCGCTCACGCCGAGATCGCGCAGCTCACCGCCCACGGGCACGCCGTCGGCCGATACGGTGATGTGACTGTAGTCACCCGAGAGCGCCTGTGTGAGGAACGGGAAACCGTGGATGTCGACCGACGGGTCGTCGGTCAGGCCGAGCTGCTCGCGCGCCTTCTGGGAGATCGTGTGCTCGGCGAACGCGGCGGCCCCGAAATCGGCTCCGACCAGCAGGATCACGATGACCCCGAGCACGATGACCCAGCGGCGGACGCGCCGTCCGCGACGCCGGTTGTCCGGCCGAGGAGCCGGTCGGTCGTCCCGCGTCACGGGCCTGCTCACCATCGCGTCGGTTCTCCTGTTCGTCGGGGGCCGGGGCGCTTCCTGGGGTTCGGCCAGGTGTGATCGATCCAGCACGAGCTAGGTGACGTGTTGTTCACCCGGTATTCTCACTCAGCACCGACCGAGGCCCACGTTCGAGGCCGTGCGCCAGGCCCTGACTTTGTGAAGGCGGTGTGGCTCCATGAGCCTGGACCTTCTGGTACTTACCGCGGAAGCCGACCCCACCTCTGTGCTTCCCGCATTGGATCTGCTGCCCCACACCGTACGCGTCCGCGAGCCCGAGGTGACGGCCCTGCTCGACGCCGGGCACCGCGACGTCATCCTGCTCGACGCCCGCAGCGACCTCGCCTCGGCGAAGAGCCTCTGCCGCCTGCTCAAGGGCGCCGGCGACGACGAGGCGAGCACGCCCGTGATCGCCGTCGTCGGCGAAGGTGGCCTGGTGGCCGTGAGCTCCGAGTGGCGCACCGACGACATCCTCCTGCCGACCGCCGGCCCCGCCGAGGTCGACGCGCGCCTGCGGCTCGTGACGACCCGCGACGGCGTCTCCGGCCAGGTCGAGGCCGAGCTGCGCGTGGGCGACCTCGTGATCGACGAGGCCACCTACACCGCTCGCCTGCGCAAGCGCACCCTCGAGCTCACGTACAAGGAGTTCGAGCTCCTGAAGTACCTCGCGCAGCACGCCGGGCGCGTCTTCACCCGCGCGCAGCTGCTGCAGGAGGTCTGGGGCTACGACTTCTTCGGCGGCACGCGCACGGTCGACGTCCACGTGCGGCGCCTGCGCGCCAAGCTGGGCCCGGAGCACGAGCAGATGATCGGCACCGTCCGCAACGTCGGCTACAAGTTCGAGCGCCCGGCGAAGTCCGGTCCGAAGCAGCCGGCGCCGGCGATCGAATCCGCGCCCGAGTACACCAACCGCTGAGCGCACGCGATTCCCCCAACGAGCCCCTTCGCGCGGCGCCGCGCGTGGGTAATGTCGGCTTCGTGGCGGAAACAGAGCTGACGGGCTGGACGGCCGAACTCGGGACTGACGCGGCGGAAGCGGTGCGTGAGGTGCTGCTCGCGGCGAAGGCGGCCGACGGGCGGCCCGAGGTCGACGCGACCGGTCCGTTGCCGCGCGAGTTCGCGGGCGGGCTGCACCTGCTCGCGCGCCTCGACGGCAAGCCCGCCGGCTACGCGCACCTCGACACCGAGGGCGACTCCTACGGCCGCCAAGTTGCGGAGGTCGTGGTGCATCCCGACTACCGCCGCCGCGGCGTCGGCACCGCGCTGGCCCGCGAGCTCGACGCGAAGGCCGCCGAAGGCGCCCGCGTCTGGGCCCACGGGGACAGCGCCGCGGCCGCCGCCCTGGCGAAGGACTTCGGCCTCGGCCGGCAGCGCGAGCTGCTGATCCTGCACGTCGAGGTCGAAGGCGCCGACTGGCCCGAACCCGTGCTGCGCGAAGGACTGCGGCTGCGCACCTTCGTGCCGGGGCAGGACGAAGAGGCCATGATCGCCGTCAACGCGCGCGCGTTCGACTGGCACCCGGAGCAGGGCGCGTTCAGTGTGGACGAGCTGCGCGCCGAAGAACGGCAGCCGTGGTTCGACCCGGCCGGTTTCTTCCTGGCGGAGAACCAGGACGGCGACGTTGTCGGCTTCCACTGGACGAAGGTGCACGAGCCCGTGCCCGGCCGCTTCGGCGGTGAGCCGGTCGGGGAGGTCTACGTCGTGGGCGTCGATCCGGGCACACAGGGTGGCGGTCTCGGCAAGGCGCTGACGCTCGCGGGCCTGCGGTACTTGCGCGAGAAGGGACTACGCCAAGTAATCCTTTACGTCGAGGGCGACAACGCACCGGCACTGGCGGTCTATTCGAAACTCGGGTTCACGCGTTTCGAAACCGACGTCCAGTACGGTCGGTAGTCACCATCGACGGGGCACGCCCCGTGTTACTTTCTGCGTACATGCAGGTCACGGCAGGGACACGACACCCTTTCGGCGTAGTCGCCCTGCTCACATACGGTGCCTTGTTCACTTTGCGTTCATGTGAGCAAGGGGGACCGTCCATCGGGGCTGCCTAATGTCCGGATCCGGCGCGCTGAGACGCGCGCCGATCCGGCGAAGTCTCCGAGTGGAGGAAATGCAGTGAAGATCATGCGGCCCCTTGGTGCCGTGGGCATCGTGGCGAGCGCCGCCCTGGTGCTCGCTGCCTGTGGTAGCGACCCTGCGGCGAGCAACGGCAGCAACTCCAGCTCGGCCGCCGCCCCCGCCGCCACCGGCACCGCGCAGGTCGACTGCGGTGGCAAGAGCCCGCTGTCCGGTGAGGGCTCGACGGCTCAGAACAACGCCATCGACGTCTTCAAGCTCGCCTACGGCAAGCAGTGCAGTGGCCAGCAGGTCAACTACACCGCCAGCGGCTCGGGCGCGGGTGTCAAGCAGTTCAACGGCAACCAGGTCGACTTCGGCGGCACGGACTCCCCGGCCACCGGCGCGGATCTCGAGGCCGCCAACAAGCGCTGCGCCTCCCCGGCGTGGAACATCCCGATGGTCGTCGGCCCCGTGGCCGTCGGTTACCACCTGTCGGGTGTCGACAAGCTCGTTCTCACGCCGTCCGTGATCGCGAAGATCTTCAGCGGTGGCATCACGAAGTGGAACGACCCGGCCATCAAGGCGATCAAGGGCAACGAGAGCTTCACGTTCCCGGACAAGGCGATCCAGGTCGTCTCCCGCTCGGACGAGTCGGGCACCACCGACAACTTCCAGAAGTACCTCGGCGCGGCTGCCAAGGCCGACTGGACCAAGGGCGCGGGTAAGAAGTTCAACGGTGGCGTCGGTAACGGTGCTTCCGGCTCGAACGGTGTCGCCACCACGGTCAAGGGTGCCGACGGCTCGATCACGTACGTGGAGGGCGCGTTCGCCAAGGACGGCGTCACCCCGGCCCTGATCGACAGCGGCTCCGGCGGCGTCGAGCTGTCCGCCGAGAACGTCGCGAAGTCCCTCGACTCCGCGACCTTCCTGAACCCGGGCTCCAACGACCTCGCGCTCGACCTGAACAAGATCTACGCGAGCAACGTCGCCGGTGCCTACCCGCTGCTGCTCACGACCTACGAGCTCGTGTGCTCGAAGTACTCGAACCCGGACGTCTCGAAGGCCGTCAAGGCGTTCCTGACCACGTCGGCGACGACCGGCCAGCAGCAGCTGTCGAGCAAGGGTTACGTGCCGATCCCGCAGAGCCTGCAGGACAAGGTGCTGACCGCTGTCAAGGCGATCTCCTGACTTATCCTCGACTTGGCTGAATAACAAGTACACGCAGGACCTAACCAGTCGATGAGCGAGTCATCCTCGACGCGAACGCCCACCGGCACCCCCGGTGGGCGTTCGTCGTCCGCCCGAGCGTTCCCGGAGGATCCGATTTCGGACACAACATCCGCGCCGGCGCCCGAAAGGCCGCCCGCGCAGGAGAAGCCGAAGAAGGTGCGGGCCGGTGACCGCATCTTCCAGAACCTGACCACCGGGGCCGGCATCTTCATCGTGGCTCTGATCGGCCTGATCGGGATCTTCCTGATCATCCAGGCCATCCCGGCGCTGCGGGTCGACAAGGTCAACTTCCTGTTCAACCACGGGTGGTCCACCAACGACCCGGAGAACATGGCGTTCGGCATCGCCGACCTGTTCGAGGTCACCGTGGCGACCTCCGTGGTGGCGCTGATCATCGCCATGCCGGTGTCGCTCGGCATCGCCCTGTTCCTCACCCAGTACGCGCCGAAGCGGCTCGCCCGCGGGTTCGCCTACGTGATCGACCTGCTGGCCGCCGTGCCGTCGATCATCTTCGGCCTCTGGGGCATCATCGTGTTCGCCCCGGCGATCGAGCCGTTCTCGCTGTGGGTGAACTCCACGTTCTCGTGGTTCCCGCTCTTCGCTCCGGGCAACGTGCAGCCCAACGTGCGCGGCACGATTTTCACAGCCGGCATCGTGCTGGCGGTGATGATCCTGCCGATCATCACGTCGCTCTCGCGCGAGGTCTTCGAGCGCACGCCGACCCCGCACATCGAAGGCGCGCTGGCGCTGGGGGCCACCCGCTGGGAGGTCATCCGCACCACGGTGCTGCCGTTCGGCAAGGCCGGTTACATCGGGGCGTCGATGCTGGGCCTCGGCCGCGCGCTCGGTGAGACCATCGCGCTCGCGGTCATCCTGCTCATCCCGCAGGGCCGCAACTTCGACTGGAGCCTCTTCGACGGCGGTGCGACGTTCGCGTCGAAGATCGCCGCGAACTACAGCGAGTTCAACAACGCCACCTCGGCCGGCGCGTACATCGCCGCCGGTCTGGTGCTGTTCGTGCTGACGTTCCTGGTGAACTTCGCCGCCCGCTCCGTCATCAGCAGGAAGGGGGACTGAGCATGTCCACAACGCTCGAACGTCCCGCTGTGACCCCCGCGTTCCAGCAGGTCAGCCTGGCCCGCAAGGCCAAGAACGGCTTCGCCACCGTGCTCGTGTGGCTGGCGTTCCTGATCGCCGTGGTGCCGCTGGTGTGGGTGCTCTACACCGTGATCGTCAACGGCATCAAGCGGATCCCGTTCTCGAACTGGTGGACCGAGGACTTCGGCTCCGTGCTGAGTGACGAGGTCGGCGGCGGTGTGCTGCACGCGATCATCGGCACGCTGGAGCAGGGCCTGATCTGCGCGATCATCGCGGTGCCCATCGGCCTGCTGGTGTCGATCTACCTGGTGGAGTACGGCCGCGGCAAGCTCGCGAAGGCCACCACGTTCATGGTCGACATCCTCTCCGGTGTCCCCTCGATCGTGGCCGCGCTGTTCATCTACGCGCTGTGGATCACCACGCTCGGCCTGCCGCGCAGTGGGTTCGCGGTGTCGCTGGCGCTGGTGCTGCTCATGATCCCGGTGGTCGTCCGCTCGTCGGAGGAGATGCTGCGGATCGTGCCGGACGACCTGCGTGAGGCGTCCTACGCGCTGGGCGTGCCGAAGTGGAAGACGATCATGAAGATCGTGCTGCCGACGGCGTTGTCCGGCATCATCGGCGGCATCATGATGGCGCTCGCCCGCGTGATGGGCGAGACGGCGCCGCTGCTGGTCCTCGTGGGCTACTCGGCCTACGTGAACTGGAACCCCTTCGACGGCGAGCAGGCCGCACTGCCCCTGGTGATGAACAACGAGCGCGTGACCAACTCGCTCGACCCCGGGAGCGTCGGCTTCGACCGGATCTGGGGCGCGGCGTTGACGCTCGTCATCATCATCGCGATCCTGAACTTGCTCGCCACCCTGCTCTCCCGGCTCCTCGCCCCGAAGAAGAAGTGAGTCATGGCCAAGCGAATCGACGTCAAGGACGTAGACATCTACTACGGCAAGTTCCACGCCGTGGACAGCGTCACGCTGAACGTGCCGCCGCGCAACGTCACCGCGTTCATCGGGCCGTCGGGGTGCGGTAAGTCGACCGTGCTGCGCACGCTCAACCGGATGCACGAGGTCATCCCGGGTGCGCGCGTCGAGGGCGAGGTGCTGCTCGACGGCGAGGACATCTACGCGTCCGCGGTGGATCCGGTGCAGGTGCGCCGCACGATCGGCATGGTGTTCCAGCGCCCCAACCCGTTCCCCACGATGTCGATCAAGGACAACGTGGTGGCCGGGCTTCGCCTCGGCGGCACCAAGAACCGCAAGCAGCTCGACGAGATCGCCGAGCGCGCGCTGCGCGGTGCCAACCTGTGGAACGAGGTCAAGGACCGGCTCAACAAGCCGGGCGGCGGCCTCTCCGGTGGTCAGCAGCAGCGGCTCTGCATCGCCCGCGCCATCGCGGTGCAGCCCGACGTGCTCCTGATGGACGAGCCGTGCTCCGCGCTCGACCCGATCTCGACCCTCGCCATCGAGGACCTGATCGGTGAGCTCAAGAAGGAGTACACGATCGTCATCGTCACGCATAACATGCAGCAGGCGGCTCGTGTTTCCGACCAGACGGCGTTCTTCAACCTGGCCGGCGTCGGCCAGCCCGGCCGGCTGATCGAGCTGAACGACACGGAGAAGATCTTCTCCAACCCGGACGAGAAGGCGACCGAGGACTACATCTCGGGCCGCTTCGGCTGATCGTTCTCTTGGGTCTGCAGCGAAAACGGCCCCTCTGTCCGATGTGGACGGAGGGGCCGTTTCGTTTGTCGTTGCTCAGCAGTCGTGATTGATGGCCTGCCGGGCCGCGTCGACGGCGGCGCTGGCACCGACGGCCTTGGCCGCGTTGAGTGCCTTCTGGGCACTGACGAGCCGCGCCTGGCGTCGGGCCAAGATCAAAGTGGACGGTCGACCGGGGTTCTGATCGAAGAGCCTTTGTGGACTGACCGCGAGATCAGACGTTGAGGTCCTCGTCGGAGTCGTAGCCCGGCATGCGGCCGGTGACCACGAAGATCATGCGCTTGGCGACCGAGACGGCGTGGTCGGCGTAGCGCTCGTAGAAGCGGCCGAGCAGCGTGACGTCGACGGCCGCGGCGACACCGTAGGGCCACTCGCGGTCCATCAGCACGGTGAACAGGTGACGGTGGATGTCGTCGACCTGGTCGTCCTCGGCCTCCAGGTCCTTGGCGGCGTTGACGTCCTTGGACTTGATGACCTGCTCGGCCTGGCGCGCGAGCTTCACAGCGGCGCGGCCCATCTCGATGAAGTAGGGCTTCACCGACTCCGGCAGCACCGCCTCGGGGTGGCGCCGCCGCGCGGCCTTGGCGACGTGCAGGGCGAGGTCGCCCATGCGCTCTAGGCTCTCGGCGGCGTGGATTGCGGCGAGCACGGTGCGCAGGTCCGTGGCGACGGGAGCCTGGAGGGCGAGCAGCGCGTAGGCCTGTTCCTCGCACTCGGCGCGGGCGTCGTCGACCTTCGCGTCGTCGCTGATCACCTGCTCCGCGAGGCCCAGGTCGACCTCCAGCAGTGCCTTGGTGGCCAGCTCCATCGCCTCGGCGACCTGAGCCGACATGGCAGCCAGGTTCTCGGCGAGCTGTTCGAGTTCGACATGGTAAGCCTCACGCATGGAGACACCCTACGACGCGCGTTGTCCGAATACCGCATCGTAGGGTGAACCGCACGTGAACCCGGTCTAACGAATCCCGTGGCTCAGCCTTCGGCGGTGTTGCTGTCGATCTTGGCCGAGTTGCCCGCGTTGGCCGCGGTGGTGGTCTTTTCGCCGGGCAGCGGGGTGTTGTCGCGCAGGGCGTCGAAGAGCGAGTCCGTTCTGGACTGCACGAGGACCTCGTTGCCGCGCTTGTTGGCGGTGCCGGTGGTGGGCACGGTCATGAAGTTGATCTTGGACGGGTCCACGCCGCGCATCGACTGGGCGAGCGTCATCATCTGCTGCACACCGAGGTTGTCACCGAAGGTGGCCTTCGCGAACGCCGTGATGAAGCCGGACAGCTTGCCCGGGTCGAGGACCACATCGGACGACATGACCTTCTTCAGCAGCGCCCCGATGAACGCCTGCTGCCGCTTGATGCGGCCGTAGTCGGACGTCGGGTCGCCCTTCACATGCCGGGCACGCACGTAGTTCAGGGCCTGGTCGCCGGAGATGGTGACGTCACCGGTCTCCAGCAGGACCTTGCCGAGTACCTCGTCGTCGATGGGCTTCTCGTTGTTGATGGTGACGCCGTGGACCGCGTCGACCATGTCCTTGAAGCCGTTGAAGTCGATGCCCACGAAGTGGTTGATGCGCAGGCCGGTGATCTTCTGGACCACCTTCGTGACGCACTGCGGGCCACCCACGGCGTACGCGGTGTTGAGCTTCGCAATGCTCTGCCCCGACACGACCTCGTCGGTGGTGGCGGACTTCGAGGGGTCCCAGCGGTTGCAGTCGGGCCGGTTGATCTCGAGGTCGCGCGGGAACGACACCACGACCACGCGCTTCCGGTCGGCCGGCACGTGGGCGACCATCACGGTGTCCGAGCGGGCGCCGGGGTTGCTCTCGGCCGTGCCGACGCCTTCTTCCGCGGAGGCGCCGTCGCGGCTGTCGGAGCCGACCATGAGGAAGTTCTCGTCGTTGGCCTGGGCGTCGGCGTTGCGGATGTCGGAGGAGTTCTCGTCGAGCGCGGCGACCTGGGTGAACTTGGCGTCGAACCAGTTCACCGCCCCCCAGGCTACGCCGGTGCCCAGGAAGACCAGCACGGCCAGCACGATGAGCACGATCCGCCCGATCCGGACGGCCCGCTCGTTGTGGCGCTGCTTCTTCTCCTGCAGACGCGTTTGCGGGGCGCGCTCTTCGGGATTCTCGTCGTCTGCCTCTGCCTCTGCCTCGGCTTCGGCGGGGATCGCCTTCTGGATCCCCGTGGGCGCCACCACGCGCTGCAGGGCGGTGCGCGTCTGCTCGAACAACGCGACGGGCCTCGCCGTCAGCCGCGCCATCCGCTCGCGCCGCTTGTCCTCCTCCGCCAGCATCTCGTCGTGGGCGGCCGAGAAGCGCGCGAGAGTGTGGTCGATCTTCCGGCGGTACTGCGTGGCCTCGTCGATCGCCTCCATCTCGTCCGTCATGGTCAACGGATCGAGCTCCGACCGCGCGGGCACCCCGGCGGGGCGCGCGGGTGGGCGGCGCTGGCGGGGTGGACGTTTGCCGTCGACGGGAGGCGTGAGCTGGGTGCGCTCCCCGACTGGGGAGGTGAGCTGAGTGCGCTCTGCCCCCGGGGCGGCTTGGTTGTTCTGGTCGGCTTCGGCGCTTTGGTCGTTCTCGTCGAACCCGTCGGCCGCGAGACCTCGGTCTGTGCCGGGCACACCGGACTTGCCGGGCACACCGGACTTGCCGGGCACGCCGGACTTGCCGGGCACGCCGGACTTGCCGGGCACGCCGGGCTTGCCGTTGTCGGCGCCGTTCGGCCCGGGCCGGCCGTTCGCACCGGCTTGGGGCCGCCGCTTGCCATTCGCCCCGGCCTTGCCATTCAGCCCGGCAGCACCGTTGGCCGTCGGCACACCGTGCGGCCCGGACGTGCCACTCGACCCCGGCTTGCCATTCGCACCGGCAAGCCCATCCAGTCCCGGCATCCCGCCGGGGCCCGGCATGCCGTTCGGTCCGGACTTGCCGTTGGGAGCCTTGCCATTGAGCCCGGCCATGCCGTTGCCCGCGGCGTTGCCATTCGGCCCGGCCTTGCCATTCGGCCCGGCTTGAGGCCCTGGCTTGCCATCGGGCCCGGCCTTGCCATTGGGCTTGGCGACGCCGTTGGCACCGGGCATGCCGTTGCCCGCGGGATTGCCGTTCGGCCCGGTTTGAGGCGCGGGCTTGCCACCGGGCCCAGCCTTGCCATTGGGGCCGGCAACGCCGTTGGCCCCCGGCATGCCGCCGCCATTCGGCCCAGCCTTGCCATTCGCACCGGCAGGACCGCCGGGGTGTGGCATGCCGTTGGCCGTCGGCATGCCATTCGGGCCTGCCTTGCCATTGGGGCCGGCAGCTCCCGGCACGCCATGGGGGCCGGACGTGCCATTCGGCGCGGACTTGCCATGGGGACTGGCAGGGCCGCCTGCGCCTGGCACGCTGTTTGCGCCGGTCATGCCATTCGCGTCGCCTCGCGGCGCCGGCTTGCCGTTCGGGCCGGGCTTGCCATTGGGACTGGCAGCGCCGTTCGGCCCCGGCATGCCATTCGTGCCGGTCTGGGGGCTCGGCTTGCCATGGGGAGCCGGCTTGCCATTCGGGCCGGCGGCGCCGTTGGGCCGTGGCATGCCGTTGGTGGGAGGCATGCCATTCGGGCCCTGGTTGCCATTCGGCGCGGCAGCGCCGCCTGCGCCTGGCATGCCGTTCGGGCCGGGGCGCTGGCCGTCGGGGCGCGCGGGGCGTTCGGCCGGGGGTAGCGGGGCGGCGCCCGGCGGGCCCGAGGTGCGGCCGCGGGGGCGGCCGTTCGGGGGCTCGGGCGGCGCTGAAGCGCCGTGGCGGCCGGGGGGGTCGGCGGCCGGGAGGTCCGAGAAGTCCGGGCTGTCGTCGGGCGCGGCGTGGCTGCCGCCGGGCGCCGGGGGTTCCGGGGCGCGGCGGCGGCCGGTGGGGAGTGGCTGCGAGGTCGTCGGGCGGCGCGGGGAAGGCGGTTCCGGCGCGGCTCGGCGGGGTCCGCGCGCGGGGGCCGGCTCCGCGGCATCCGCGGCGTGCGAGGCCCGGCCCGGGGAATCCGCGCGTGGCACGGGGCCGCCCGCCGAAGGTGCGGCGGGCGGGTCGTCGTCGGGGCGGGCGCGGCGGCCGCGGGGTGGCGGCTGCTCGGCGCGGTGAGAGCGGGAAGAGGCCGAGTAGCTCTCGTCCGCGAGGTGCGAGCTGCTGCCGCCGCCGAGGTGGGAGGAGCCGTTGGATTCCGCGAGGTGCGAGCTGCTGCCGCCGCCGAGGTGGGAGCTGCCGTTGGACTCTGCCAAGTGTGAGTTGCCGGGGCTGGCCAAGCGGGAGCTGCCGTTGGACTCCGCGAGGTGCGAGCTGCTGCCGCCGCTGAGGCGGGAGCTGCCGCTCGACTCCGCGACGTGCGATCTGCCGCGGCCGCCCAGGTGGGAGGAGCCGTTGGATTCCGCGAGGTGCGAGCTGCCGCCGAGATGGGAGGAGCCGTTCGACGCTGCGCGGTGTGAGCTGCCATCGAAGTCCGAGTCGTCGGCGCGGCGCGAGCCCGTGCGGGAGCCGTGCGCGGCAGAGTAGCCGTTGGGTCCGCCCAGGTGGGAGCTGCCGTTCGACTCCGCCAGGTGGGAGCTGCCGTTCGACCGCGCCCCGGGTTCCGCGCGCCGCGAGCCCGGGTCCGAGTCTTCCGTGTCGAAGGTCGGGCGTTCGCCGGTGTGGCGGGCCACGACGTCGGAGACGCTGATGCCGCCCTGGGTTTCCATGGAGCGGCGGCGGCCGGCGCGGGTGCGGGGGGTGCTGTTGTCCGAGTGGCGACCGGTGCCGGGGAGGGGGCGATCGTCGGGCACTCGGACTCCTTTCGCACTTCGGGCGCTTACGAACCGGCGGCGGGGCCTTTCGTTCCGGCTCTCCCCGGGCACGTCGTTCCCCGGGAGGTTTTCGTTATCGTACGGATACCCGCCGTTCGTGACGACACCCTCCCGCGAACTTCTTCACCTTGAGTCGACCCAAGACGGCCCGAAGCGGACGAACAGGTGAAGATTGGAGCAAGCGAATGGGAGTGAGCCGCCTTTACGTTACTCAGAGTGGGTTATGACGCGCGTCGTTTCGCGGTCGTGATAGGCGACTTTGTTGCGCCCCGCGCGTTTCGCCGCGTACAGGAGGTTGTCCGCGCGCAGGAGTTGCCGCTGGGCGGACACCGGGCCGGCGGAAGCGTGCGCCAGTCCCGCGCTGATGGTGACTCTCAAGCCGGGCTGAAGTTCTGACCAGGGGTGACGGGCGACCCGCGTGCGAGCGGCCTCGACGATCCGCACGGCCCCCGGCGCGTCGACGCCCGGCAGCACGAGCGCGAACTCCTCGCCGCCGTAGCGCGCGCAGAACCCGTCGGGTGGCAGCTCTTCCTGCAGGAGGTCGGCGACGCGGCACAGCACGCGATCGCCGAGGAGGTGACCGTACGTGTCGTTCACGTGCTTGAACCGATCGAGGTCGATCAGTGCGACGGCCAGCCCGCGCGCGGCCGGCAGCCCGGGCAGGCGCTGGTCGAGGTAACGGCGGTTGTAACTCGACGTCAACGTGTCCCGGAGGCTGCCGGCCCGCGCGATGTCGAGCGCGCACCGCAGGTGCTCGTACGCCCGGCGCCAGTCGCCCTGCTTGGCGAACATGCCGGCGATGGACTCGTGCAGGCTCAGCAGATCGGGAGCGGGTGCACCCGCCGTGAGCTCGTCCTCGGCCGCCACACCCACCTCCGCCACCTCATGGTTGTCGTCTTAAAGGAGCGGTGTCTTGAGGCATCGGTACGCGCGAAAGCGAATATCGCTCAAGTGGACGACTGGGGCCCGGTTTTGTCACGCACCGAAGTTCTGTTGCCCCAACGACGAAAACGGCTTCTTCCCCTTGAGCTGCGCGTACTGGTCTTTGGCCCAGTAACTCACGTTTACCCCAGTGCCTTCGAGCAACTGTGCGTAATCGGGCCACGAGACCCACCGCCAGTCACCGACTTCCTCGGGGTTCGGCTCGGGGTCGCGATCGACCCACGCGACGAACACCGGGCAGAACTCGTTCTCCACGATCCCCTGGAACGGCGGCGTCCGGTACCGGTACTTCGGCAGCACGCACTCCAGGTCCTGCAGTTCCGGCAGCCCGATCTCGTACGCCGCGCGCCGGCGCACGGCGTCGGGCAGCGACTCGCCCGGCGCGGGGTGCCCGCAGACGCTGTTGGTCCACACCCCCGGCCACACCTTCTTGTCCAGTGCTCGTTGCGTGATCAGCAACGACTGGTCCGAACGGCGCAGCACATAACACGAGAACGCGAGGTGCAGCCGCGTCTCGCCGTGGTGGCTCGCGAGCTTCGGCCCGGTCTCTCCCGTCGGCACGCCGTCCTCCGTGACGAAGACGACGCGCTCGGACTCGGATTCGGTGATGGTGTCCACGTGACCACTGAACACCAGAGCTCCACGGACGAGGTACCGCAAGGCGGGTGGCCGTGCCGTTCATCCCGTTTCGGGTGGCCGGGCGGCACGGTGCGTGACCGCCGCGGCCCCTCGCGCCTCCGGGCGACCTCCTCGGGTGAACGATTGAGTCCGAAGTGGACAAAACGGCACCGGGCCCGGCCGGTCGACACGATCCGTCACCGCCGGGGCCATCGAGCCGCCGCGGGGCCCGTCTCGGGTGAACTACCGAGCCGGCCCTTGACGCACGGTTGCCACGAGCCCGGAAACCCGATGATTGACGGGAAATCCTTACCCAGGAGCGAAAATCGACAACATAACCCGCCCTCGGCGAACCACACCGAACAGCACATTCCGTGACAGCCGCCGGCCCGCAGGTCAACGCGTGACCGCCTCGGGTGAACGATCTTGTCCACCGGTCCGAATTGGACGTATGTCAGTAATAATTCCCGTGTGCCAACGAAACCAGGGCCGGCTCCTTCGTCAGTGGCTGCCGAGGTGCTCCACGATGAGGGAGGTGAGGGCCTCGGGGGCTTCTTCGGCGACCCAGTGGGACACGTCCTCGAGCATCTCGAACCGGTACGGCCCGGTGACCCAGTTGCCGGTGTCGAGCGCCGCCGTGGAGCCGAAAGCGACGTCCTCGGTGGACCACACGTAGAGCGTCGGCACGTCGATCTTGCCGATCTTCCCGCCGGGGCGGCCGGCGCGGTACCAGTTCAGCGCGGCCGTGAGCGCGCCCGGTTCTTCGAGGCGCCGCACGTACTCGTCGATGCGGCTGGGCGGGATGCGGCGGTCGAAGATGTCGCGCAGCGCGCGGGCGCCCTCGGCGAGCATCTTCCGCTCCGTGGCCGGCGTCGCGCGCCACTCCGTCATGTACGCCGAGCGCAGGTGCTGGTCCTCGTCGGTCTTCATCGCCGCCGCGAGAGCGGCGGGATGCGGGGTGGACACCACGGCGAGGCTGCGCAGCCGGCCGGGGTGCGCGTCCGCGGTCCACCACGCGACGGCCCCGCCCCAGTCGTGCCCGACGAGGTCGAACTTCGGCCACCCCAACGCATCCGCCATTGCCACGGCGTCGTCCACCAGGGTAGAAATACCGTACTCCGCCGGTTGTTCTGGTCGAACGTCCGGCGAGTACCCCCGCTGGTCGGGTGCCACGGCGCGGTAGCCGAGCACGCCGAGGGTCGCCACCTGGTGTTCCCACTCCACGGCGGCCTCGGGGAAACCGTGGAGCAGCAGCACGGGGCGACCGTCCTGGGGCCCGGCGGCGATCGCGTCGAAAGAGCCGGCTTCGGTCGGGATGGTGAGCTGGTCGATCACAGCTCGCACTCTACGGGGGCGCACCGACATTTTCCGGCGATGGCCTCTCATGCAGACCTGGGCGGAAAAAGGGGCAAGAAGCGGACCGATCCGGTCAGTCGCACCGGGGCCTTGCTGGGCATGTCTTGTTTGTCTGGTCGTGAACGCTGTTGCCCCCGCGTCCGCGACGTGGTGTCCATAAGGGAACAACAGACCGCAGGGTGTCGCGCACTCACTTACCGTTACCTCGCCGGCTCCGGTCAGCCTTCTCGAACCTCGGAAGTGTGAAGCGGCGTCACGGCATTTGCGATGAACCGTCCTCACGACGACGTCGTGTCGGCGGAGAGCAGCTTCGACTACATGTCGACAATCGAAGAACAATCCAACCAGAGGAGAAGAGCATGGCTTCGCAGGACGGCGCCAAGGTCGATACCGGGATCATGCGTCAGGGTGCGAGCACGATCAACAGCACCGGTGACGGGATCACGAGCACCGGTGGCCAGGTGGACTCGACCATGCAGGAACTGCTCGGCACCTGGCGGTCGGACTCCGCCACGATCTTCCACCAGGCCATGGGCGAGTTCGACAACACGGTGAAGAAGATCGTGCAGCGCCTCACCACGCTTTCCGAGCACGTCACCCAGGGCGCGGCGGACTACGACCGCGGCGACGAGGACAACACCTCCACGGCTCGCGCGCAGGCCGCTGCCATCGGCGGTGGCGGCCTCAACGGCTTCTGATCTGCTCGAAACCAATCCCCAGCTTTCTCCTGAGAGGACAGATCCATGGCTCTGGGCAACTTCCAGATCAACTTCGCCGTGATGGGCGACACCGTCAACACGGCCAAGCAGCAGGCGCAGCAGATCACCTCGCTGCTGGAAGAGATGCACAGCAAGATCCAGGCGCAGCGCGAGCACTGGACCGGTTCGGCGGCCGACGAGTTCCAGTCGACCTACGAGTGGTGCCACCAGCAGGCCCAGGTCCTGCCGCAGGCCCTCGACGCCGCTTCGCAGACCCTGTCGCACATCAACGAGGGCACCTCGACCACCGAGAGCGGCAACGCGCAGCGGTTCGCGCAGCGCTGATGCCGGCGTCGCGGGTCCCCGGGGCGCGGTGGGTCACCCGCCGCGCCCCCGGTGTCCCCACCGGGTCCGCAGACCTGAAAGGACAGTGAGCACTCATGGCATTCGACCCAGTCGTCTTCGAATCGGCGAAGACGGTGATGGACTCCATCAACGGCGACGGGAACAACACCCCGGCGTCGACGAGCGGCCCGTTCAAGAGCCCGGGTGACCAGACCCCGCCGCCGGTCGACAACCCGTGGATCCCGCAGGGCAACGTCACCACGCCGCCCCCGGTTCCCGGCGGCGCCGATCACCCCGGCAAGGGCGTGACCACGGTCAACACCGAGGCGATGCGCACGTTCGCCACGAACATGCAGACCCTCGCCGACGGCCCGCTCAAGGACCTGCCCGGCCAGCTCGACGGCATCACCGTCAAGCCCGGTATCTTCGCCACCGCCAACGGCAAGATCACCCAGCCGATCGTCGGGCCCGGCGGGGTGCGCGACACCACGCGCGCCACGATCCAGGACCTCATCACGTCGCTGCACGACCTTTCCGAAGCCGTGAACACGGCGTCGAAGGCCTACGACGACGCCGACGAGGCCAACAACATGACGATGGACAAGTACAACCAGTACTTCGGCAACGTCAGCAACGAAATCAACAACGCGGGCAACAAGCACAGCTGACCGGTCCCACGGGGGCGGCGGTCCCAGGTTCGAGGCGAACGAGGGAAGATGGCAGACAACCCGAATAACAACAACGGGTTCCAGCAGGACGACGACGGCATCTGGCCCGACTCCAGCAGCAACGGGAAATCGAACACCACCGGGGACCCCGGCAAGGACTTCGACGGGCTGACCTGGAAGCAGATCGAGGCCGCCATCCTCGGCGGCGGTTCGATGACCGGCGGTCAGGACAACCTGGACCGGGCCTACGGCAACGTCAATTGGCAGTCGCTGCAGGCCGCCGCCGGCGTGTTCCAGACGACGCAGCTGAACCTCGCCGCCATCTCCCAAGCCATCAAGGACCAGACCGCCGCTCTCGCGGGCGACGACGGGCCGTGGAAGGGCACCGCTGCCGACAACTTCAAGGTCCTGGCCGCCAACCTGAGCGGGAAGTTCGACGCCCTCGTGCACATGATCACCGACGGCGGTGGCGGTGCGCGCGACATCCCGACCCAGCTCGTGAACTCCGCCGCCTACCTGCAGTGGGCGCAGAACACCCTTCGCTACATCGACAGCTACTACGCCGAGCAGGTCATCGCCCGCGGCAAGGTGCTCGGCGACGGGCGGGCGTTCATCTCGCAGTTCCCCGACGCGGTCGAGATGATGACCAACGACATGCGTCAGGTCGGCAACCAGCTGGCCGGGAAGTACAACACGGTCGCGACCTCCAGCTACAGCCCGCCGCCGCCCGGCCAGGCCCCACCGCCCCCGCCGCCGAACGTCCCGCCGCCCGGCGGCGGTGACGACAACCTGCCGCCGCCCCCGAACATCCCGCCGCCCGCCGACATCCCGCCTCCCGGCGGCGGTGCCGGTGGTGGCGACGGTGGTGGTGGCGCGGGCAACGTCCCGCCCCCGAACATCCCGCCGCCCCCGGGTGACACCGGTGGCGGTGACGGGACCGGTGGCGCCGGCAACCCGCCGCCCCTCAACGCCGCGGCCATCCCGCCGCCTCCTGGTGACGTCGGTGGCGGCGACGGTGGTGCCGGCGACCCGCCGCCGTTCAGGAACCTCGACGTGGCGCCGCCGAACCTCGACACGTCCGGTGGCGGCGGCCCCGGTGGTGGCGCCGGGCTGAGCAACTTCGACACCACGCCGCCTCCGCTCACGTCGCCGAACCTGCCGCCGCCCCCGGGCTCGATCGGTGGCGACGACGGCGGGCAGAACGGTGGCCAGAACGGTGGTCTCGGCAACCTGCCCCCGTTCACCTCGCCCAATTTGACGCCGCCGCCCGGCTCGACGGGCAGCAACAACGGCGCCGGCAACGGCGGGACCAACCTTGCCAACATCAAGCCGCCCGCGCTCACGCCGCCGCCCGGTGACGTCAAGGGCGGGGGTGGCCTCGGGGACCTCGGCAACACCGGTGGTCCCGGCAGCACGGGTGGTGGTGGCGGCCTCGGCGACATCAAGCCGCCGGCCCTCACGCCGCCGCCGGACAACGCCGGCCTGGGCAACAACCTGTCGAGCAACGCGCTGAACCCGTCGGACCTGCCGCCGGGCTTGCAGGATGGCAGCAACAACGGCAACCAGGGCGCCATCCCGCCGCCGTCGATGATGCCGCCGCCGACCGGCGCGGGTGGTGCCGGTGGTCTGGGCAACCAGGGCAGCGACCGGCCGGACTCGGCGGGCCTGCTCGGGGGCGTGGACAAGCCGTGGCTCTCGGACATCCCGAAGGGCATCGGCGACCCGACCTCGCTCGGCGAGACCCCGCCGCTGAGCCACGCTTCGTGGGCGCCGCCGCCCGGTGACGCCGGTGGGACCGGTGGCGCGGGCGGTGCGGACCTCGACGGCGCCGGCGGTCTCGGTGGCGCGGGCTCGGACGGTCCCGGTGGGATCAAGGGGCTGGACTCGAGCAACCTCGTGCCGCCGCCGGACCTGCCTCAGTCGCTGGCGGACCCGAACGGGACGAACGGTCCCGGCCAGGTCGGCGCCGGCGGTGCGGGCTCGGGTATGCCGATGATGCCGCCGGG
This sequence comes from Amycolatopsis sp. NPDC051373, assembly GCF_040689465.1. NCBI lineage: Bacteria > Bacillati > Actinomycetota > Actinomycetes > Pseudonocardiales > Pseudonocardiaceae > Amycolatopsis > Amycolatopsis sp. NPDC051373. The sequence goes on from NZ_JBFBAE010000005.1 coordinate 58,979, forward strand.
TGGCGCGGGTGGTGGCGCGAGCGGCCTGGGCAACCAGGGCAGCGAGCGGCCCGACTCCGCCGGTCTGCTCGGGGGCATCGACAAGCCGTGGCTCACCGACGTCCCGCAGGGCATCGGCGACCCGACCTCGTTCGGCGAGACGCCGCCGCTCAAGTCGGCGTCGTGGGCTCCGCCGCCCGGAGCGGACGCGAGTATCAGCGGTGCCGGTGACCTCGGTGGTGCCGGTGACAGCGGTGGGCTCGACGGGGTGAAGGGGCTCGACTCGAGCAACCTCGTGCCGCCACCGGACCTGCCTCAGTCGCTGGCGGACCCGAACGGGACGAACGGTCCCGGCCAGGTCGGCGCCGGCGGTGCGGGCTCGGGCATGCCGATGATGCCGCCGGGTGGCGCGGGAGGCGGGGCCGGTGCGAACGCACCGGCTGCCGACCGGCCCGACTCGGCCGGTCTGCTCGGTGGCGTGGACAACGCGTGGCTGGCGAACTCGCCGGCCGGCGTCGGTGACCCGAACTCGTTCGGGGACACCCCGCCGTCGAAGTCGGCCGACTGGGCGCCGCCGGCACTGTCCTCTGTGGACAGTATCGACGCGCCCGCCACGCACCACGTCGACAACACCGGCACGCCGGGCATGGCCGTCCCGCCGCAGAACGGCATGGGCGGTCCCGCGCCGGCGGGCACCGCGACCGACCGGCCCGACTCCGCGAGCCTGCTCGACGCCACCACGCAGCCGTGGACGAACGGCCAGGTCCCGGCGAGTGCCGGCGACCCGGCCGTGGTCAGCGACACCCCGGCGGCGCCCGCGACGTCGTGGTCGACGCAGCCCGATCCGGTGCCTGCCGCGCCGGTGCCGGTGGCCGTCACTCCGGTCACCCCGGTGCCGGTCGACGCCACTCCGGCCCACCCGACGCCGGTCGACCCGACGCCCGTCGAAGCCGCCCCGGCCGAGACGGTGACCCCGGCGACCCCCGACGACCTGGCCCCCGTCACGGGCTGGGGCACCGGCGACCAGCCGCCGGCCGGCTCGGGTGGCTGGGCGACGAGCGCGGTCCCGGCCGTTCCGGTCGTGGTGCCGCCCGTGCAAGCGGGCTGGGGCGTGGCCGGCTCGGCCGCAACGCCGGCAACCCCGGCCACGCAATCGGCCCAGAACACGCAGAACTCCGAGCAGTACAACGACAAGCACGACGACCGCGAAGGCGCGATCGCGGGCGGCGTCGGCGGTGGCGAGCCCGACGAGGTGCGCATCGCCGTGGTCCAGGCCGCGGAGGTCGTGGACACCTCGGCGTGGGACGCCGGCACGGCCGACTTCCTGCCGGGCCTGCTGCCTTCCTCGGTGTTCGCGCAGCGCGAGGAGCGTGAGGAGGACTTCGTCACCGACCTGGTGGAGCGCTCGGACAAGCCGTGGCGCCCCGCGGGTGGCACGGAGGACTCGCCGCACCTCGCGACGTACCAGCGGGTGCGGACCGGTCAGGGCGAGTTCTACGCCGACGAGCTGCCCACGAACGGCGGACCCGACCCCGACGAACTCGAGTCCGAAGAGGACACTGCCGAAGTCGAAGAGGGCGAAGAGGAAGAAGAGGCCGAGCGCACGATGGCGGACCTGCTGAGCCAGGACGAGTCCGCGTGGGGTCGCCCGGCGAGCCGGCCTTCGGGCGTGCTCGAGTGACGGGGAAGGTTCGGAAGGAGGTGCACCGGTGAGTACTGAGACGGTCAAGCGTGGCCCGCGGGCCGCGGGTCCGGAGCTGCCCGAGGGGCAGGAAGACCTGCAGGAGCCGCCGGTGCTCGCCGAGCCGGCGGCCCGGGACTTCAACTCGCTGTTGATGATGCTGCCGATGGGCATCGGGTCGATGGTGATGATCCTGGCGTTCTCGGGTGTGGGCGGCAGCTCGCCGATGACGTATGTGCTCGGTGGCGGCATGGGCGTGTCGATGATGGCCATGAGCCTGGGCCAGCTGTCGCGGGCGGCGGGTGAGCGCAAGCGGAAGATGAAGGCCGAGCGGCGCGACTACCTGCGCTACATCGCGCAGGTGCGCGACCGTGCGCGGTCCACGGCGGAGCACCAGCGGCGGGCGGTGGCGTGGAACAACCCGTCGCCGGATTCGCTGTGGTCGCTGGCGATGGGGCCGCGGCTGTGGGAGCGGCGGGTGAGCCACGACGACTTCGGCCGCGTGCGCATCGGGCTGGGGTCGCAGCAGTCGGCGCTGGAGCTGATGCCGCCGGTCACGAAGCCGATCGAGGACCTGGACCCGCTGTCGGCCATTTCGTTGCGGCGCTTCACCGAGACGTACCGGACGTTGTCGGGCATTCCGACGGCGGTGGGGCTGCGCAGCTTCACGAGCGTGGAGTTCGACGGCGACCCCGAGGCCGCCGTCGGTCTGGTGCGGGCGATGCTGGCGCAGCTGATCACGTTCCACTCGCCCGACGAGCTTCGCGTGGCGGTGCTGACGACCGAGGCCGCCCAGTCGCAGTGGGACTGGGTGAAGTGGATGCCGCACAACAACCATCCGACGTTCCGCGATCCGGCGGGTCCGTTGCGGTTGCTGGCGACAGATCACGACGAGCTGATGGACATCCTGGGCCCGGACGTCGCCGACCGCGACGACCACGACAAGTCGGTGGGTCCGAGCACGACCGAGCCGCTGGTGGTGATCGTGGCGCACCTGGCGCCGATCCCGGAGTCGTCGCGGCTGGTGGGCGCGGGTCTGCGCAACGTGGTGTTGCTGGACGTCACGGGTGCGCTGCCCGGTGGCCCGAAGGTGCTGCGGCTGAACACGAAGGACGATCTGGTCGAGTTCCCGGCCGGCACGGGCGCGGGTTCGGCGTTGCGCGACGAGCTGTCGGTGACGCAGGCCGAGGGCCTGGCGCGGTTGCTGGCGCCGAAGCGGACGAGCGGCACGTTGGAGATCGCGGAGCAGCCGCTGGAAAGCGACTTCGGGTTGACGGCGTTGCTGAACATCAAGGACGTGCACACGTTCGACATCGCGGCGCAGTGGCGGCCGCGGGCGGTGCAGCGGGCGCGGATGTCGGTCCCGATCGGCGTGACCGAAGAGGGCGAGATCGTCGAGCTGGACCTGAAGGAGTCGGCGCAGGGCGGCATGGGCCCGCACGGCATGCTGATCGGCGCGACCGGTTCGGGCAAGTCGGAGCTGCTGCGCACGCTGGTGCTGGGGCTGGCGGCGACGCACTCGTCGGAGATCCTGAACTTCGTGCTGGTTGACTTCAAGGGTGGCGCGACGTTCCTGGGGATGGACCGGCTGCCGCACACCTCGGCGATGATCACCAACCTGGCCGACGAGCTGCCGCTGGTCGACCGCATGCAGGACTCGCTCAACGGTGAGATGGTGCGCCGGCAGGAACAGTTGCGCGCCAGTGGTTATCCGTCGTTGTACGAGTACGAGAAGGCGCGCGCGGCCGGTGAACAGCTGGCGCCGATGCCGACGTTGTTCCTGGTGGTGGACGAGTTCTCCGAGCTGTTGAGCGCGAAGCCGGAGTTCATGGAGCTGTTCGTCTCGGTCGGGCGGCTGGGCCGGAGCCTCGGTGTGCACCTGCTGCTCGCGTCGCAGCGGCTGGACGAGGGCCGCATCCACCGCGTGGAGGGCCACCTGTCGTACCGGATCGCGCTGCGCACGTTCTCCTCGATGGAGTCGCGCAGTGTGATCGGGGTCGGCAGCGCGTATGAGCTGCCTTCGGAGCCGGGCAACGGTTTCCTCAAGATCGACACCACGAACCTGGTGCGCTTCAAGGCCGCGTACGTGTCCGGCCCCGTGCCCGCCGGCAGCGGCGAGGGCCACGCGGACGCCGCGCGCGTGAGCCGCGAGGTGGTGCCGTTCTTCACCCAGGCGCGCCCGAGCCGGTTCATCATCCGCGACGACGAGCCGGACGCGGGCGAGAAGAAGATGTCCGATGTGGACGCTCTCGACGCGGCGCCGGTCGGCCCGACGCTGGCCGACGTGTTCGTCGACCGGCTCACGGGCGCGGGCCCGGCGGCGCGGCAGGTGTGGCTGCCGCCGCTGGCGGAGTCGCCGAGCCTCGACTCGCTGCTGCCCAGCGTGCTGCCCGACCCGGTGCGCGGCATGAGCGTGCAGGACCCGGCGCACCACGGCCGCCTGCGGGTGCCGATGGGCATGATCGACCGGCCGTTCGAGCAGGTGCGCGAGCTGCTGATGGCCGATCTGTCCAGTGCCGCGGGCCACGTGGCCGTGGTGGGTGGCCCGAAGACGGGCAAGTCGACCATCGTCCGCACGCTGGTGCTGGCGCTGGCGATGACGCACACGCCGGAGGAGGTCCAGTTCTACGGGCTGGACTTCGGTGGTGGCGGCATCATGTCGATCAACGGCCTGCCGCACGTCGGCTCGGTCGCCACGCGCCTCGAGCGCGACCGCGTGGTGCGGACCATCGAAGAGATCTCGCAGATCATGGAGTACCGCGAGAACGTGTTCTCCGAGCGCGGGGTCGAGTCGATGGAGGTCTACCGGCAGCTGCGCCGGCGCGGCCAGATCGACGACCCGTTCGGCGACGTCTTCCTGGTCATCGACGGCTGGTACAGCCTCAAGAACGACTATTCGGAGCTGGAGCAGAAGATCGGCGAGCTGGCCTCGCGCGGTCTGTCGTTCGGCATCCACGTGGTGATCGCGTCCACGCGCTGGTCGGAGATCCGCCCGTACCTGCGCGACCTGCTGCAGACGCGGTTCGAGTTGCGCCTGGGTGACCCGATGGAGTCGGAGATCGGTTCGCGCAAGGCCAAAACGGTGCCGAACCAGCCCGGCCGCGGCATGACGCCGGACGGGCTGCACTTCCTGGCGGCGCTGCCGCGCATGGACGGCAGCTCCGCGACCGACGACCTGGCGGCGGCGACCAAGGCCGTGGCCGAAGAGGTGCACACGTTCTGGCCGGGCCGCAAGGCGCCGGCGGTGCGGATGCTGCCGAACACGTTGCCGATCAGCGAGCTCCCGCGGCCGGACGGCGACCTGCGGATCGCGCTGGGCCAGGACGAGCAGCGGCTGCTGCCGGTGTGGCACAACTTCGAGGCGACGCCGCACCTGCTCACCTTCGGCGACAACGAGACCGGCAAGACCAACCTGCTGCGGCTGGTCATCCGCTCGGTGCTCGCGCGCTACCAGCCGAGCGAGGCGAAGATCGTGCTCGCCGACCCGAGCCGCATGCTCGACACGGAGGTCCCCGAGGCCTACCGCGTCGGCTACGCCACCACCACGGAGGCGTTGCACGAGCTGGCCGCGCAGGCGAGCGTGTCGCTCACCCCGCGGGTACCGGACCAGTCCATCACCGCCGACCGGCTCAAGCGCCGCGACTGGTGGACGGGCCCGCGGCTGTTCTTCGTGGTCGACGACTACCAGCTGCTCACCGGCGGCATGGGCTCGCCGCTCGAGCCGCTGCTGTCGCTGCTTTCGCAGGGCGCCTACATCGGGTTCCACCTCATCGTCGCGCGCAGCACCTCCGGGGTGATGCGCGCGCTGAGCGACCCGGTGATCCGCCGGGTGTGGGAGCTGGGCAGCCCCGGCGTGGTCTTCTCCTACCCCAAGGAAGAAGGCAAGTTCCTCGGCGAGGCGACCCCGCGCAACCTGCCCGCGGGCCGCGCGCAGCTGGTCACCCGCCGCGGCGTGAAGCTCGTGCAGACCGGTTACGTGCCGCTGGGCGCGGAAGCCGAGCAGCAGCAGCTGGTGGGCGGCCTGCGATGAGCTCTTTCGAACACGGTGCTTTCGACGACAACGCGCGCGCTGGAAGGAGCGGACGTTGACAGCCATGCAGGGCGAGCTCTGCCGGATCACGGTGTACGGGCCGCAGGGGCGGGCCGATCTGGCCGTGCCGATGTCGGTGCCGCTCACGAGCCTGCTGCCGGTGCTGCTGCACCACACCGGCGGCCGCGAGGACCTGGCCGACACGTGGGTGCTGCAGCGCCTCGGTGAGGCCCCGCTCGACGCGGCCGGCACGCCGGAGTCGCTGGACTGGAAGGAGGGCGAGGAGTTCCACCTCCGCCCCCGCCTGGACCCGCTGCCGGAGCTCGACTTCGACGACATCGCCGACGGCATGGCCACCGCCGTCAGCCGCCAGCCCGGGCGCTGGAAGCCGGAGTTCAACCGCTGGCTGTTCCTCGGCTTCGCGATCTTCGCGCAGGTCGTGCTGGCGTGGATCCTGCTCATGCCCGGTCCGCTGGGCCTGTCCGCGATCGGGACCGCCGTTGTGGCGCTGGGCCTGGTCGTGGCCGCGGTCGCGTGCGGCGTGCGCTCCGAAGACAACGCGCTGCTCCTGCTGCTCGGCCTCGGCGGCTGCGGGTTCGCGGCCATCGCCGGCGCCGTGGGCGTGGCCGGGGTCGACGCCGCGTTCGACCTGCAGGGCGCGCCGATCCTCGTGGGCTCGTTGACGTTCGCGCTGGCCGGTGGCCTGCTCATCGGTGGGCGCGCGGCGTGGTCGCCCGGCCTGCCGTTCGTGCCGTTCGGCGCGGTGGTGGCGACGGGTGTCGCCGGCGCCCTTTCGATGTGGCTGCACCTCGGTGCCGGGCTGACCACGACGCAGACGGCGGGCCTCGTGTCGGCCGTGCTCATCGCGGTGCTCGTGTTCGCGCCGCGCATCGGCATCCGGTTCGCGCGCATCCGCGGCCCGCAGCTGCCGCGCACCGCGTCGGAGCTGCAATACGACATCGAGCCCGCGCCCGCCGAGCAGATGGTGCGGCAGACGGCCTACGCCGACGGTTACCTCACGATCTTCTGCATCGCGTCGGCGGTGGTGTTCACCTGCGCGTTCCCGTTCCTCGCGGAACAGGACCTGTTCCCGAAGCTGCTGGCGTTGCTCGTGGCCGCGGCGGTGCTGATGCGCTCGCGGGCGCTGCTCGGCGCGTGGCAGCGGGTGCCGCTGTCGATCGCCGGCTCGGTCGGGCTGGTGCTGCTCGCGCTGTCGCTGGTCGACCCGATGGCGGCCAACTGGCGCGGGGTGTCGGCCGGCGGGCTGGCGCTGGTGTTCTTCCTGCTGGTGCTGGCGATGCTGCGGCCGCCGCCGCGGCGCCTGCTGCCGATCTGGGGCCACCTGGCCAACTGGACCGAGACGTTGAGCGCGGTGGCGGTGATCCCGATCCTGCTGCAGCTGTTCGGGGTCTACGGCTGGGCGACCGGGCTCACGGCGTGAACGGGGTGAGCTGACATGGTGCAGACGCAGAAGGACCACGTCGAGGCGTATTCGTTCCTCATCGGACGGATGACCTCGGCCCTGGTGCTGGGCGACGCGAGCCACCTCGACGTGCCGGCCAAGCGGACCTGGAACGGCCTGCTCGGCGGCGCGCTGCTGGCCCTGCTGATCGTGGTCGGGTTTTTCGTCTACGGCCTGATCGCGCATCACACCGGCGGGAGTGCGCCGTCTGCACCAGTGGGGGGCACCGGCGGGCCGTCCCACACGGTGCGCATCCCGACGTGAACCGATAGACCTACGCCGCACGTGACAGCTGTGCCGGGAGCTCGGGCCGGTGCCGGTAGGAAGGACGAAGGTGAACATGGACCTCTCGCTGGTGCGTCGCGGGACCGGTGCCTCCGGTACCACCCTCGACAAGCAGACGGTCGGGAACGCTCTTGTCGTCCACCCCGCGACCGGGATGACCGACGAGGCCCAGGCGCTCGCGCTGGGCGTCGCGGCCGACACCGAGCACGACCTGGTCGTCGTGGACCTGCCGGTGGACTCGCCGATCTGCCTGTGGGAGTCGGTGGCGAAGGTCCTGCCGCGGCGCCGTCGCGGAGTGCGGCTGGTGATCGGCGGGCGTTCGCGCGAGACGTCGGCGCTGGCCGGGCAGTGGCTGTCGGAGCGGATCAACCGCACGGTGCTGGCGCCTGACGGTTCGGTGATCCCGAGCGCCGGCGGTGCCCTGTTCGTCCACTCCGGACGCGGCAGCGGCTGGGTGAAGTTCCAGCCGGGGCGCGCGCCGAAGTGGGAGGCCAAGCGGTTCCCGCGGCCGTCGTGGGACTCCGGGCTCACGGCGGAGTTGACGTCCACGAGCTCGCGCGGGGTCGCGGAGCCGTTGCCGGGTGGGCTGTGGGTGCGTCCGGTCGGCTTCGACCAGGGACAGCGCGCGCACCGCGCGGCGCTGGTCAAGGGCCTGCCCGCGCAGCACGACACGATGACCATCGTGCTGGGCTGCCCCGGCTGCCCACCGTTGACGCTCGACGACGCGGCCCGCCTGTGGGTGCGGCTGCCGGAGAACGTGCGGGCCAACGCGCGGTTCGTGCAGTACGGGCCGATGTCGGTGCCGGCCGGGACGTCGCTGGGCCAGGCGCTGGCCGACCTGCTGGGCAAGGAGGTCGCGTTCTACACCGGCCTGCCCGTCGGGTCGCCGCAGCTGGTCGACGTGCGCACGGTGCTGTTCGACGGCCGGCTGGGCTGGACCACGTTCGTGCGCGAGATCGGCTACCAGCCGCGCGTGCAGGGCGGGCCGGTGCAGGCGCCGCGCCTGATCAGCCACCGCCCACCGATCCACGGCCTCAACGAGGTCGCCCCGGCCGTGTACTGGTACTCGCCTGACGCCGTGATCGAGGTCGTGCAGTCCGGCCTGCTGGTGCGCTCGCCGCACGACGGCCGCGAAACCCCGGCCGTGCGCGCGCTGACGCTGGACAACTCGATCAACAACCTGACTTTCGACGCGACGAGCGAAGACGCCGTGGACCGCATGCGCATGCTGGCCCAGGACGTGCTCGCGCGGCTCGACGAGAACACGCGGCGCATGAGCCGCGTCCTGCCCGCGCACGCGCTGCTGGCCGAGCGCGGCCGGGTGCAGGTGACGACCAAGGCGCTGGCGGAGATCGAGCAGGGTGACGCGGCTCCGGCCCCGGCGTTGCTGGAAGCCAGTCCGACGGAGGTCGTGGTGCCCGGCGAGTACAAGCCGGCCGCGCCCGTGGACCTCGAGGTGGACGTCACGCCGGAGCCGGCGTTGCTGCGGTCCGAGCCGACGATCACCCAGCGCCTCGACCCGGGTGTCGGGGTACCGCGGTCGCTGGCCGGGGGCGGCAGCCCGATCACGATCACGTCGGCTCGGCCGCCGATGGTGCCGATGGAGGAGTCCTCCGGCGGTCCGTTCGGGCACAGGCAGGACGACAAACCGGCGGGCCGGCACGCCGAGAAGCCCGGTGGCGCCGGGTTCGCGGGTCCGGTCGGCCCCACCGTGCTTCAGGGTGGAGCCGAGGCTCCGGCTGCGTTCGCGGGTCCGTCGGTGCCGCCGAAGTTCGGGGCGCCCGAGGGTGGGGCCGAGGCTCCGGCTGCGTTCGCCGGTTCGTCGGTGCCGCCGAAGTTCGGGGCGCCCGGCGGTTTCGCGGGCCCGGGTTCGGTCGTGCCGGTTCCCGGTGCGCCGACCGGGTTCTCGGGTCCGGCTACCCCGCCCGCGCCGATTCCGCCTGCCGCGCCGCCGGTCGGGATGCCGTCGGCTCCGGTGGCTCCGCCCAGTCTGGCCGCCGGGCCCGTGTCGATGCCACCAGCCGCGACCCCGCCTGTGGGGATGCCGCCCGCGGCCACGCCGCCGGCCGGGATGCCTCCGGCCGCCACTCCGCCCACCGGGATGCCGCCTGCCGCGGGGGTGCAGCCGGTGACGCCGCCGTCGGTCGAGGCGCCGACCGTGCAGGGACCGGTCGTTCCCGTCGAGATCACCACCCAGAACACCGAGACCGCCGAAGACGCTGAAACCAGCGAGGACGCTCAAGCCACCGAAGCCGTCGCCGAGCCAGTCGCCCCGGTCGCCCCGGCCGAGAAGGGCGAGGCGCGCCTGCAGCCCACCCCGGGTGCCGAGGCGACGGCGCTGCTGCCCAAGCGTCGCGCCGAGAAGGAACGCGAGTGGCTGCGCAAGTCGCTCGGCGCGGAGTACGGCTTGATGTCCAACGCCGTGGCCCGCATCCTGTCCGAGCACCCCGGGTTCCAGGGGGCGCTGTCGACGTCGTCGGCCGAGGTGCTCACAGACGCGGTCGCCGTGCAGCTGTACCTCTCGGTCAAGGGCGCGGCCATCGACGGCGCGCTGCGTACCGGCGCCAACGGGCCGCACGTGCCCATCGCGCGCTGCGTGGTCGCGGGCCTGAGCCGCCTGCCCTCGCACCGCGGCCCGGCGACGTTCGCGACGTCCGTGTCGAAGTCCGAGTGGGACCTGTTCCGCTCGCAGAAGGTGCTCACCGAGTGGGGTTTCCTCAACACGCTCACGCAGCCGTCGTCCACTTTGGACGGCGAAACCGACGTGCTGGTCTGGTCGATCACGGCCCGCCGCACGAAGCTGCTGGAACCCACCGCCGGTGGCGTGGAGAACCGGGTGCTGTTCGTGCCCGGCACGAGTTTCAAGGTGCTGGACCTGCGCGAACCCGCCGAGGGCGTGCGCGGGCTGGTACTGCTGCGGGAACTGACGTCGAGCGAGGTGGACGAGACCGGCAAGGTCGCGTCCGACCGGATCTCGCTCGACGAGCTGGCTCTGGTGTCGCTGCGCCGGGAGCTCGAGGTGTGGGCCGAGGCCGAGGGACGGGACCCGATCGCCGAGGTGTCCGCGCCGCGGTTCGGGGCGCTCCCGGGGCTGGTGTGAGCGTGGTGTCGAGGCGGGAGAGGCGAAATCGATGAACCGACAGTTGCTCGTGGTCGGCGGTGATCGGCCGGGGGCGTTCCCGACCATCGGCGCCGCGCTGGCGCAAGCGCAGCCGGGGGCCACGATCAGCGTGAACCCGGGCCGCTACGAGGAGAACCTCGTGGTGGACCGGATGGTTTCGCTGGTCGCCGAGCAGGGTGCGGGCACCGTCGAGGTCGTGGCGAGCGAGGGCAGCGTCCTCGTCGCCAATGCCGAGGCCGTGCAGCTGCGCGGGTTCACGCTCACCAGCACCGACAGCAACCTCGTGGCCGTCGACGTGGTGCGCGGCGAGGCGGCGCTGGACGGCTGCCGGATCTCCGGCGCCTCCTGGGCGACGCTGCTCGCGCGCCTGCAGGGCCAGCTCGCGCTGCGCGGCTGCACGGTCACGAGCTCTGCGGGCGCCGGCGTGGTCGTGGCTTCGCCGGCGCAGAGCACGATCGAGGACACGGAGATCGTCGACGCGGCGTCGTCGGGGATCGTGGTGGCCGAGGTCGGGTCCGTGGTGCTGCGCCGGTGCGCCGTGCGCCGCCCGCAGGGCAACGGGATCTGCGTGAACGGCGAGGCGGTGGCAGTAATCGAACACTGCGAGATCACCGGCGCACAAAAACCTGCGATGGTGGTGGAACAACAGGGCCGCGCAACAATCACGGGCCTCACTGTGCGTGAAAGCGCAAATGTTGATCTTTATCTCACCAGCCAGGGCCGGATCTCGGTGGCGAGCTCACAGTTCGTCGCCGCGCCGATGCAGGCCGCGCACGTGGCCGGGTCTTCGGCGCCGCTGCTGCGCGAGTGCGTGTTCTCCGGTGCCGAGCGCAACGCGGTGCAGGCGACGGCGAACGCGGCGCCGCAGTTCGTGGACTGCACGTTCGAGGGTTCGCCGGTCGCGATCCTCGTCGACGGTGAGTCGACGCCGAAGTTCGAGCGCGCGACCGTGCGCGGTTCGACGCAGACGGCGGTGCTCGTGAACGCCGAGGCGGCCGTGAAGATCACCGGCCTGCGGCTGAACACCGAATCCGGGCCGGGAATCGTCCTTTCCGGACAGTCGCGAATGGAGCTGGCCGACGCGTCGATCGAGACCGGCCGCGAGGCGGGCCTGGAGGCGACCGAGTCGGCGCGGGTGACCGTGGCCGACATCAGAGTGGGCTCGACCGCCGAACACGCCGTGACGCTCGGGGCGAGCACGCCGTCGTCGCTCACCTCAGTGCTGGTGCGCGGCGGCGGCCTTCGTGTGTCGGGCCCGGCCGAAAGTTCGTTGCAGGACTGTGAAATCGCCGAGGCGAAGGCCGACGGGATCACCGTCGCCGGCGGCTCCGTGCTGAGTGCCTCGCGGTGCCGCGTCCGCAGCGCCAAGCGCAACGGTGTGGTGCTGGAAGAGGGTTCGCGCGGGTCGCTCGTCGAGTGCGAGGTGCTCGGCGCCGGTGGCGACGGGTTCCTCGTCGAGACGCGCGAGCCGGTGACGATCCGCGACTGCGTGGTCAACGACGCGGGCGGCGAGGCCGTGCACCGCCTTGAGGACGACCAGGCGACGGTGGAGAACGTGAGCACCGACCAGGTGCGGGCGGAACCTTCGAGCGGATTGTCGTCGGAGTTCCCGTCGACGCCCGACCAGCCGACCGGCCCGCAGAGCGTGAGCGACGCCGCGGGTGAGGTGCTGGACGGGCCGCTGGGTGACCTGGAGTCCCTGGTGGGTCTGGCCGGGGTGAAGAAGGAGGTCACCGGCCTGATCAACCTGATCAAGATGTCCCAGATGCGTGAGCGCATGGGGCTGCCGATGCCGCCGATGAGCCGCCACCTCGTGTTCGCGGGCCCTCCCGGTACCGGTAAGACCACGGTCGCGCGCCTGTACGGCACGGTGCTGGCGGAGCTGGGCATCCTGTCCAAGGGCCACATGATCGAGGTCGCGCGTCAGGACCTGGTGGGCCAGTACATCGGTTCGACGGCGATCAAGACCACCGAGGTGGTCGAGAAGGCCATCGGTGGCGTGCTGTTCATCGACGAGGCGTACACGCTGGCCGCGGGTTCGGGCGGGTCCGGTCCGGACTTCGGTCAGGAAGCCATCGACGCGCTGATGAAGATCATGGAAGACCAGCGTGATTCGCTGGTGGTGATCGTCGCGGGGTACTCGGAGCAGATGGACCTGTTCCTGCAGTCCAACCCCGGTCTGGCGTCGCGGTTCACGCGCACGATCGAGTTCCCGAACTACAGCGTCGACGAGCTGGTCACGATCACCACGGGCTTGACCCGCAAGCACTACTACGAGCTGACCGACGACGCGATCACGGCGTTGCGCGAGTACTTCGAGCGGGTGCCGAAGGACGCGACGTTCGGTAACGGCCGTGTGGCGCGCAAGCTGTTCGAGGCGATGGTGAACAACCAGGCTTCGCGGCTGGCGTTGCAGCCGCCGTCGAAGGACTCGGAGCTCAACCGGCTGACGGCCGAGGACCTGCGGGCCGAGCTGGTGCAGCTGGCGGCCGCGGCGGCCGCGGCGGTCTCGGTGGGTTCGGACCCGGCGGCGGCCGTCGGCGCGAGCACGGGCTGGAACCGGCTGCGCACCCTCGTCGGCCAGGCCGGCGTGCGGGAGAACGCGCAGCGCCAGCTGGTGCGCCTGGGCGGGCTGAAGCAGGAACGCCAGCCCCTGGGGCACCTGGCGAACCTGGTGATCAGTGGCGAACGCGGGTCCGGGCGGGCCGAGTTCGCGAAGCTGTACGCGTTGAGCCTGGCGGAGCTGGGGCTGGTGAACGTCGGGCAGCTCGTGCGTTGCTCGGTGGCCGCCGACCTGTACCCGCGCTGGCCGGGGCAGGCCGAGCACCTCGTGCGCACGGCCATGAACGACGCCAGCGGTGGCGTGCTCGTGCTCGATGTGGACGGTGACTGGGAGATCGCGACGCACAGCTCGGGCGCGGAGGTCGTCGAGGCCGTCGCGGAGGCCGTGACGCGCCGTCCGGCTGACCCGGTGGTGGTGCTGAGCGGGCAGACGCAGCGGGTGGCCGCGTTGCTGGGTGTGGTGCCCGCGTTGCGGAGCTCGTTCACCGTCGGGTGGGAGCTCGGCGAGTACACAGTGGACGAACTGGCGGAGATCGCCGTGCGGCTGCTGGTGCGGCGCGGTCACGACGTCCCTGACGACGTCCGGGACGCGCTGGCCCACGAGCTGGCATCGGCTTCGGAGCACACCGTGCACGCGGCCCACGAGCTGGCGCGGACGTTGTCGGTGGCGGCCGCGTCGCGCACACTCGCGGCCGCGGACCTGCGCGGGATCCGTCCACCTGAGACCGGAGCGCTGGCGCTGGGCCAGGGCCTGGCGTCGGTCGGCTGAGGAGGTAACGCATGAGTTCGCCGTACCAGAAGATGCTGGACGAGGCCATGGGCGCCTACCAGCAGCAGCGCGAGCGGTTCGAGGAGAACCGCAAGCAGGTGGATTCGCTCACGACCAGCGCCACGTCGGCGCGGCGCGAGGTGACCGCGACGGTGTCGCGCACCGGTGAGCTGACCGAACTTTCCTTCCCCACCAGTGTGTACAAGAGGATGGCGCCGGCCGAGCTGGCGGCGGTGATCGTGAAAACGGTCGAGGAGGCGCGGCAGAAGTCGATCAGCGCCTCTGCGGAGGCGATGGCACCGATGCTGCCGCCCGGGCTCTCGGCGCAGGACTTGATGAGCGGCCGCGTGGACGTGCGGGCGTTGTTCTCGGGACGTGTTCCCGGCATGGAGGAAGGGACCCAGGCATGACTGACGACTTCTTCGTCGACGCGGACGGACTCACCAACAGCGCCAACGGCTTCGCCCAGAAGGCGGGCGAGCTGCGGAGCCTGGCGCAGCGCGTGCAGGCCCTGACCAACCCCAGCACCGTTCTGGCCGCGACCGGCAACGACAAGAACGGCTCGAACTTCGCCAACGTGCACCTCGCGGCGGCCGGCAAGATCTACAACGGACTCGACGCGTGGGCCAAGGCCGTGGACGGGACGACCACGGCGGTGCGCGACATGGCCGACTCGTTTCGCGACGTCGACGAGGGCGCGACGGAGCTCGCGGGGTCGTTGCGGACGGACTTCACGCAGCTGAACACGGACGTCAACAGTGGTGGCGACGGTGGTCCGGCCGAGCCGTTGCGGGCGCGTGAAGGCACCGCGCTGAAGCCGACGATTCCGTCGAAGCCGACGCACTGAGTCCTTTGTAGACCTATTTTTGTCAAGGGGGTGAACCCGCGGTGAGCCTGATGGTGGATCCAAGCCTGAACTGGATCTTCTACATCATCGCGGGTGACGCCTGGCCGCAGGGCGACGAGGACGCCATGCGCGCGCTGGCCGACGAGTGGGACGATGTCGCCCGGCGCGTGGCCGAAGCGGGCACCGGCTTCAACCAGATCGCGGGCCGCGTGGCCGCGAACGTCGGCGGCGACGTGCAGAAGAACTTCGTCGACTTCGCCAACAACCTCGGCACGATGGGCACGGACTTCATCGCGGCCGCGCAGGGCCAGGCGCAGGCGCTGCGGGCGCAGGCGCTCGACGTCGAGAAGTCCAAGTACAGCATGTTGATCGCCATCGCGATCACGGCCGCCGACATCATCTGGGCGATGTCGAACCCGTTCACGATGCCGCTGGTGCCGGAGATCTTCGCGGCGGGGCGCACCGCCATCGTGGAGATCGAGCGGACGCTCATGCAGCGCCTGATGAACCTCGCGACGCACCTCGCGGAGGCCGCCGCGGAGGAGGCAGCGGAAGAGATCGCGGAAGAGATGCTCGCGCAGGTCATCCAGATCGCGCAAGGCAACCGCCACGGCCTCGACGGCAAGGCCATCATGCAGTCCGGCGTCCTGGGCGGCATCGGCGGCGCGTTCGCCCACAATTTCCACGGCGCCATGAACAAGTTCGACAACAAGTTCGGCACCAAGTTCGGCAAGAACGTCTGGGGCGCCGCCGCCAACGAGGCCACCACCGAAGTCGTCGTCGGCGGCGCCGGCGCCGCCATCTTCGGCGGCGACACCGACAGCCTCGGCTGGGGCGCCCTCAACGGCGGCCTCTCCGGCGCCGCCTCCCACGGCGCCCACCACGCCGGCCAATCCCTCCACGACAAACTGAACGCCGGCGGCGACGGCCCGACGGCCAAAGGCCCGAACGGTCCGGGGGATCTGGGCGGGATCAGCGGGAATCCGGGTTTGGAGAACCTGTCGGTGCCTCCGCCTCCGCCCCCGCCCCCGGCTGCCGGCGGTTCTGGCGGCAACGGCTCTGGTGCCTCCGGCGGCTCTGGCGGCAACGACGGCTCGGTTGGCTCTGGCGGCTCTGCCGGCGCCGGTGGCAACAACGGCTCTGTCGCCAACTCGGGCGGTGGCGCCAACTCCGGCTCCGGCGACACGGGCGGCGCCAACTCCGGCTCCGGCAACAACACCGCCGGCGGCAACACTGGCGGCGCGAACACCAGCGGCGGCACAACCGGCGGAACCAACTCGAGCAACGGCGCAACCGGCGGCGCGAACACCGGCAGCGGCGCGAACTCGGGCGCTGGCAACACTGGGACTGGGACTGGGAACGCGGGCAACACCGGCGCGGGCAACACAGGTGGCGGCAACACGGGCAACACGGGCGCCGGCAGTTCCGGCAACGCGGGTGCAGGAAACACCGGCAACGCCGGGGCCGGTGGCACCGGCAACCCTGGTGGCGGTGTCACGGGCGCCGGTAACACCGGTAACACGGGTGTAGGTAATGGAAATGCCGATGGCGGCAACGCCGGTGGGAGCAACACTGGCAACGTCAGCGCCGGCAACACCGGCAACACGAGCGGCGGCAACTCCAGCTCAGGCAACACAAACACCAGCACCGGCAACACCGGCCCGGCCGGCAACACCGGAGCCGCAAACACCAGCACCGGCAACACCGGCCCGGCCGGCAACACCGGAGCCGCAAACACCAGCACCGGCAACACCGGCCCGGCCGGCAACACCGGAGCCGCAAACACCAGCGGCGACAACTCCGGCGCCAACAGCAACACCGGCACCGGAAACACCGGCTCCACCGGCGGCCTCAACGGCAACCCGAACACCGGCGCAAGCAACACGGGCACTGGCAACACCAACTCGGGTGTGGGCAACACCGGCACGGGTAACACGAACATCGGCACAAACAACACCGGCGCGAACGGCTCCGGCACCAACACCGGCACAAACAACACCGGCGCGAACGGCTCCGGCACCAACACCGGCACAAACAACACCGGCGACACTTCGGTACCGCCGCCATCAGCGCCGAACTCGGTCAACACCGGCAGCCCGGTGCCGCCGCCCTCGGTCCCGGGCGGCGTCAACTCCGACACCGGCCACACAGCCGCCCCACCGCCCTCCACCGCCGGCGACCACTCGGCCACCCAGAACGACCCCGGCCTCCCCGGCTTCGGCGGCAACCAGAACACCGGCGCTCCGCCCAACACCCCCACCAACGGCAATGCCACCCAGACCCCGAACACCACCACCGGCCCCAACACCACCAACACCGGCACAGGCTCGAACACCTCGGGCACCAACGTGAGTTCGAACAGCAACATCAACACCATCCCGAACGCGACCTCGGGCAACACAAGTTCGAACAACAACATCACCAGTGGGCCAAACAACACCGCCGCCACCACCGCGGGTCCGAACATCAACACCGGCACGGGCCCGAACAACACCTCAGGCACTGCGGGTTCGAACAGCAACATCGGCGCCGGTCCGAACACCAACACGGGTTCGAATGCCGACACCAGTACCGGTCCGAATGCCGCCTCGGGTACCAACACGGGTCCGAATAGCAACACCGGCACCGGCCCTAACACCGCCTCCGGCACCCTCACAGGTTCGAACAACAACACCGGCCTCAACACCAACGCGAACCCGAACACCACCGGGAACACCAAGACCACCCCGAACACGACCTCCGACCCAACGTCGACCAAGTCGGTGCCGCCTCCGGTGGCCGGCAGCGTCGGTGGCGTCAAGTCGACTTCGGGACCCGATCAGACCCCGGGGAACATCTCCACCGGCCCGAACGCCAAGACCAGCTCCGACGGCCCGAACCTCACCCCGGCCGTCCAGCCGAACACTTCCCCGACGCCCGCACCCCAGAACCTCACCCCCACGCCGGCGCCGAACCAGAACACTTCGCGCTCGCCGACTCCGTCCGAGAACACTTCTCCATCGGCGAATCGGGCCGGGAACACTTCGCTCTCGCCCACTCCGGCCGAAAACACCTCACCGGCTCCCAAGTCGAGCGAGAACCTCTCGCCGAACCCGAACCTGGCGACGAACCCGAACGTCTCGCCGACCCCAGCGCCAACCTCGTTGAAGACCTCACCGACCCCGACGCCGGACATCAAGACCGAGACCGACTCCGACTCGGCTACCGACATCAATGTCGACCCGAAGCAGGATCTGGCCACAGACACCAAGTCCGAGACCGCTGTCGACTCGGCGAGTGATGTCAAGACCGAGCCGAACTCGAACCTGACGACCGACACAAACGCCGACCCCAAGGAGGACTCGGCCACTGACATCAGGTCCGACCCCACGCCGGATTCGGACACCAAGACCAACACCAACACCAACCCCGAGACCAACACCAATCAGAACCCAGCCGCCAACCAGGACCCAGCCGCCAACCAGGACCCAGCCACCAACCCCACCCCCCGCCGCAACCGCCACACCCCCGCCGAAGCGCCCAGCAAGCAGGGCCCCGCCAAGACGGACCCGAACACCCGCGACACCGGCCTGGTCGAAGCGGCACTCCGCAGCGCACACTTCCAATCCGCCAAAGTGGACAGTGCGAAACCCTTCCTCACCAAGGCCGACATCAAAGCCGCGACCGACTCGCTCATCACCAAGGTCACCGAGAACCCCGGCAACTTCGACTTCACCTCGCTCAAGCCCAACGGCCTCGGCGACTGGGCGGTCAAGAACCTCGACTCCCGTCAGCTCAAGGACATAGCGCCGGACCTGGAGCCGGAAAACAAAGACGCCGATGACGCGACGCACATTCGCACCTGGCGCAAGGCCGTGTCGCAGGACTTGGCCGGGCCGTCGGGCAAGCGGTGGCAGGATGTGCGCACTGCGGTGAGCGGCAAGCTGTCCGACGGCGACCGTCAGGTGCTGGACCACATCACGACCGAGGTCAACGAGAACGGCGAGCTGCCGACGTCCGCGGACCTGGTCGTCAAGGGGCTGCGGACGCCGTCGTGGCATGACTCTGTCGTCGGGAAGCGGTTGCCGCAGGCGGTGGCGCATGCGTTGGACGTGCGGTTGATCGTGGAGCGGGGCGGGCCGGATCACACGTCGCGCTACGGGAGTGAGAACAATCCCGAGGTGCGCGTTCGCAACCAGGACGGGCAGTTCGGGGCGCTGGGCGGGCCGTCGCGGCGGGAGATGGTGCGCGGGTTCGAGGCGGCGCTGAGCGACCTCGACGCCGACCAGGTGCGCGACATCGTGGTGGACCTCGCGACGAACCAGCGCGACAACGACGTCAACGATCCCGCCGCGCGGTTCGAACGCATGCGGCAGGCGCTGGTCCAAGGCAACTCCGACGTCCTGACCAACGACCTCAACAAAGACTTCCTCGAAGGCGCCAAACGCATCCTGCGCCTCAAGCAGGCCGTGGCCTACCCCGGCGGCCCGAACGAGTTCACGAAGGCGTTGCGGGACAAGCGAAACGACGTCACCACCCGCATCGGCGACCTCAAGGCCGAGGGCAACACCCTGGCCAAGCGCTTCCTCGGTGAAGACCAGGACACGCGCGACCAGCGCGAACAGCTGATCACCAGTCTCGAGCAGATGCAGGAGGAGCTCACGAGCCGCATCCTGCTGCTGGCGGCCGACAAGCGGACCCTCGACAACCTGTACCTGCTCGACCAGCACGTCGACGGCCCCGACGCCGACAACCTCGCCCGGCTGCGGCCCAACCAGCTCAAGTCGCTCGACACGCACCTCAACCAGCAGATCGACGCCGCCACCAAGGCCGGCTTCGACACCACGCACCTGAAGACGCTGCAGCAGCGCGTGCAGGACGAGCCGACCGTGCGCCAGCTCGTGAACAACATTCCGGTCACCGGCACCCAGCACTTCGAGAACCTCGCCGAGCAGACCGCCGACAGCCTGGCAAGCCTGCGCGAGGACCAGAAGAACGTCGCGCTCGACACGGGCCTGTGGAGCTTCCTCAACCACCTCGACACGAAGGAGAACGCCGACTACCGCGCCCAGCTCGACCAGGAGATCAGCCAGACCGAGGACCACCTGTCGGATCTGCAGCGCAAGATCGACCTGATCAAGAATCCCGACTACGGCATCCGCATCTCCCGCAGTGCGCGCATCTTCAACAACATGCAGCACCTGGAGACGTTGACCACGGAGGGTAAAGCCAAGGCGGCGGCGGAAAAGGCGGCACTCGCGGCCAACCGGAACCCGAACCCGGAGTCCACACCGGACATCAGGCCGGTGGAAGGTCCCACGCCCGGCCCGAAGTCCACAACGGACACTGACCAGGACCAGCACGTCAACCAGGACATAGACCAACACTCGAGCCAGGACAACAACCAAGACTCCACTCAGGACCAGAGTCCGGACAACAACCAGGACCCAACCCCCGCCGACCTCGGGCCCGACCTCGAACGCGAAGTCTTCGAGTCCTCCCTCTACGGCATGGACCGCTCGGGCCTCAACGCGCTCCACACCCTCTACCTCGACGACCCCATGCGCCTCCCCGAGGTCCAGAAGATCCTCAAGTACGACAAGATCGCCCTCTCCGAAGGCGGTCTCGACGGCCACCTGAAGAACCTGCAGACCTCGATCGACGACGTCACCAAAGACCTGCAGGGCCTCAAGAACGTCAAGGACCAGCTGCCCAACCGCCTGAAGACGGACTCGATGATCCGCGACCAGGCCGAGCGCAACCAGCAGCGCGAGTTCCTCAACCGGCGCCTCGACCGCCTCAACCAGCAGGTCGAACAGCTCAACCAGAACCGCGCCGCCGTGCTCACCGTTTACGGGCTGCACGTCGGCAACGACCCGAAGTCGTGGGGCTGGCGTCAGGTCGGCGACCAGGACCTGCCGGCGATCGCCAACCACGTCGCGCAGCAGATCACCGCCGCGCAGCTAGTGGGGGACCCGACCGAGCACCTCGAGAATCTGCTCGAGACCGTCACGAACATGATGGTCAACGGCCGTCCGCCGGCGCCGTTCTCGCCCTCGGGTGCGCCGCCGAAGCCGCACAGTGACAACAACCGGCCGAACCCCGGGCAGTCGCCCAAGGATCTCCCCGGTCCCAAGGACTGGGGCAACCGGCGCGACACGGCGCCGTCGTCACGGCTCGTGCTGGAGCGGTTCGACCCGAAGAAGGCGATCGCGCAACAGTTCTCCGGCAACCGCGACGGCCTGAAGGACGGCCAGCTCGAAGGCGCCGTGATGCACATCCGCTACGACGTGCGCCGCTTCGAGACCTCACCCGGCAACTGGGTGCGCGAGTTCACCGTGCCGCTGGACCTCACGTCGTCGTCGAACTCCGTCTCGATCGACCAGCGCAACCAGCTCGCGCAGGCCCTGCAGAACCACCTCGACAACACCGTCAACCAGCACTACCGCCTGCCCAATGGCGACCAGCTCCACATCACCGTCGACGCCCGCGCCAACAACACCGTCGACCCTGCCGACGACAACTGGACCTCGGACCCGTCACGCAGCGTCCCGGTCAACATTCACGACACCGCTGTGGACCCCAAAGCGCCTCGCACCAACCAGACCAACTGGGACGTCAACGACAACCCCACCGGCCTCACCCACGAGGTCATGCACTTCCTCGGCCTCGGCGAGGGCTACCGGAACGACACGCTGCTGTTCAATCGCACCGACCAGCCCGGCGTGATGGGCCGCGATGCCTGGTCCGACACGTCGCTCACCGACGACAACCTGGCCAAGATCGAGGACATCTCGAACCAGGCCGTGATCCACGACCACCACCTCGGCGACCCGGACGCGAAGCCGAACCGCCCGTACCAGCCGCCGCAACGCGCCACCGAGTCCACTTCGGACCACCCGAACCTCCACACCCCGACCGAAGCGCCGAGCACCACGGTCGACATCAACGGCAAAACCCTCACCGTGCAGCACGGCACGGTGATCCCTCGTGACGTCCTGCGCCCCGCGCAGGGCACGATGCTCGGCACCCACGGCATCGAGGGCGTCTACGTCGGCGGCCACGAAGGTCCCGACAACTTCCGCCGCGCCGTCATCGCGAGCATCTCGCAGGACGCGCCCAGGGAACACCAGCGCATCACCACGAACCTCCGCGCCAACACCGACACCGACCTCGACGCCATCGCCCGCGCCGCCAACCTCCGCGTTCACGTCCTGGAACAGAACGGCAGCTGGACCAGCCACGGCCCCGAAACCGGCCGCCCGGTCCACATCGCCAAGGCCGAAGTGGACGGCAAGGACAGCTACCTCGGTACGAAGGAAGACGTCCACATCGGACGCCAGAACGTCAGCTACCCCGGCCCGTCGGTCGTGCTGACGAAGAAGGACCTCGCGGCCAACACGTTCGACCGCGAGAAGCGCAAGGTCCTCAACCGCGGCGAGTTCGAGATCGAGACGATCCGCGGTGAGCAGTACGTGCGGATGTACACCGCGGTACTCAACCCGGCGAAGCCCGGATCGTTCAAGGATGTGCACCAGGACGACGAGGGCAACGTCAACGTCTTCGGCGGCGCCGGCAAGGCCGACATCTTCTGGGTGGGCGGCGGACGGCCCATGCGCGCGGTGCAGTGGACGTCGAAGTACGAGACCGACCCGAACTACCAGCCGGGCATGCAGCCGGTGCTGCGTTCGTTCCTGGTGCCGCTCGACACGTTCACCAAGGTCAGCCGCGAAGCGACAGTCGAGGCGCTGCCGGACAACAAGCTCGCCATGAACGTGGACCAGACCGGTGATGTCAACCAGTTCGGCCTGCGCGGCGAGCACTTCACCGCCATGCGCGACGCCGCGCTCAAAGGTTCGCTCGTCACCTACTCCGCCAACCAGACCTACGACCACTCCGAGCTGGCCGGCCGCCAGGAGGACATCGCCGACCTCTACTCGCGGCTCGGCCTGCCGCCCGATTTCCAGTCCGACGCGCTGGGCAAGGACAACGACCCGTGGTTCGGCTGGACGACCGACAAGGGCCAGGAACGCAAGTACTTCCGCAACGACCCGCAGGACCTGCGGGCGCTGGCCACGAAGCTCTCGGACCTCTACCACACGCACCAGGAACTGAAGGGCGGGAAATCCTGGGACGCGTACTTCACACCGCACTCCGACTCGATCCCCAGTGACAAGGAGAAGCCCGGCAAGGACGGTGGGAAGCAGGCCCCGCCGAGCACCGTCGAGCAGCGCCGCCAGGACCTCAACGTCTTCCTCAACACCCGGGGCCCGTCCGGTTCGGTCGTCAAGCAGCTCACCGACGGGATCGGCCGCACGCTCGGCGAGAAGCTCGACCAGGGCCCGGGCACGGTGGCGCTCGACGGCATCAAGGTGCGCGATGAGGTCCTGACGGCCGCGAAGAACCTCGGCGGCATCCTCAAGGACGTCGTCAACAAGGAGTTCCGGGCACTGCACACAAACCCGGTCACCAAGTTCGTCTCGCCCGACGCCAAGATCGAGACGATCGCCAAGATGCGCGAGGTGATGGCGAACGAGGAGCTCGTGGCCGCCATCGCCAAGAACACGGCCGACCAGCTGGTGACCACGACGCTCGATTCCCTGGGCGCGAATCGCGGGGTCGACGGCTTCAAGCAGAAGCTGACCACGGCCGTCGAAAACGCCGTGAAGCAGCAGTTCACCGTCACCGACGGGAAGTTCAGCGACAAGGTCGAGCAAGGGTTCGCGGACAACGAGGGTGCGAAGAAGAACTACTTCGCCGGCAACCGCGCCGATGCCGTCGCGGCCGAGGTCTCGGCCGCTCTGAAGAACGCCGACCTGGCCCAGGACGCGAGGGATTCCGGCCTCGGGTTCGACCGGGAGACCGTGAAGCAGCGCCTGTCCGACGGCGTACTACCCGACGCCGTCTCCGAAGTGACGACGCAGCACCTCGTCGGCCTCGACTCGAAGCAGCTGCAGGAAGTGTTCGAGAACGGTTTGCAGGACGCGGCGGCCAAGGTGCGCACGAGCATGGACAAGGACCCCGTGCTCAAGTTCACCACCACCGCGCAGCGCGAGGCCCTCGCCGACGAAGCCGCGAGGGTGCTAAACCCCGAGACGGTCAAGGGCATCACGTTCAAGCCCGTGACGCAGGAAGACGTCGACGCGTTCATGGCGAAGGTGCCCGACTACGCCACTCAGGCGGAGATCGGCGCGGCCATCGCCACCGACGAGAAGCGCGTGAAGGTCGACTTCAACACCCGCGAGAACGCCTATGACCCCGCCACCAAGCAGGTCGACTCGAAGACGTTCGACAACGAGTACGGCGCCTGGTCGCAGGGCGCGACCCGCGGCCACACGCAGTTCCACCCGGCCGGTGAGTTCGGCCGGCACCAGGACATCGGCCGCGGCCTTGACACAGTGATCGGCGACGAGCTCGCGAAGACCGACGACGACCACCGCGGTGCCCAGCGGATCCTCGACCACCTCGTCACCCGGCTCGACAGCCGGCCGGACGGCAGCACGCCAGACGCCCACGAGTCGATCGTGCGCAAGTTCAACGAGGTCGTGAAGGCCGAGGGCAAGCACAACCGCTACCGCACCGGGACCAAGGCGAACCCGAACACCTTTGGGGAACACGCCCAGATGGTGCTCAACCAGTACCTGCGCCTCACCCGAGGCGAACACGACGCCGACCGGTTCGTGCCCCGCGAGACGCTGGCCAAGGCGATCCTGTTCCACGACATGGAGAAGCTGAACTCCAAGAACCAGTACGGCGCCGGGCAGGAGCAGCACGACAACGAGCCGGAGCACCGCGGCGCCGTCGAGCAGATGAACCGCCACGAAGGCCTGTGGAACTCCGCCCGCGATTTCCGCATCGCCCGCGAAATGGTGGACGCCGACCCGTTCGGCTTCTACTTCCGCGGCAAGGACGTCAGCGCCCAGCAGGTGCACGATTTCATCGAGAACCTCGCGAAGGACGTCGGCCGGCCCGGCGGCGGGCCGGTGCGGGCCACCGACGTGAAGAAGCTGTTCGACGAGTTCCACCAGTACTACCAGGCCGATTTCTCGTCGTACTTCGCCGACAGCCACTTCGTCCACAATGGCAAGGTCGAGGCCTTCGGCGCCAAGTCGGCCCTGTCGGGGATCAAGGAGGAGCGGAAGAACGGCCCGCTCGTCACCACGGACGGTGGCCACCGCTTCGAGTACGACCCGGACTACGCGCAGAAGTACGACGAGCTCAAGCAGCTTTTCGACGACGACGTGCGGCGGGAGCAGGAAGAGCAGGAACGCGTTGTCACCGTCGCCGACGACGATCCGGTGCCCGACACCCGCTCGCTCACCGACCGGTTGCCCGAGTACGCCAAGAAGGGCGAGGCCCTCGGCTCACTCGTGCCGATGAACCCGCACGGCGTGAAGCAGGTCGGCGACACCATCAAGCGCCTGGTCACGTCACTCGACTCCCGCAGGAACCCGCCGGACCCGGTGGGCATCGACGCCATCACCGGCACGCTCGACAGCGCCGCCTTCGAGTCGTTCCTCGGACCGGGCCGCAAGTCCATGGTGCGCGTCGGGGAGAAGTGGTACGAGGTCCACGTGCGGGCCGAGCTCGACCTGGACGCGGTGCAGGCCGACGAGATCGCGAAGCAGCCGCACGCCACGATCAGCGACGTCAACGACCAGACGCAGGCCACGCACGCCCAAGGCCAGAACGACACGATCGCGCGGACCGTGGGCACGTCGTACTTCGCGCTGATCCCGCCCGGCGCCTACGTGTCGGTCGCGCCCATGGTGCAGCTCGCGACGGCGGCGCAGACGCACACGTCCACCGTCACGGGCACCGAGCAGCGGGTGGTGCGCTCGGCCGGCGACGTGGACGGTGCCGACGTCAACGTGAAGTACTCGATCACCGTCACCGACCAGGTCGGCGGGCTCACCGGGTCCACTGTGGACGGCAAGGTTTCGCTGCTGTGGTCGCAGGACCTCGGCAACCTCGAGCCGGACGCCGAGGCCAAGGGTGACCCGAAGCCCGGCTGGGCCGAGAACATCGAGCTGCTCGCGCCCGAAGCCGTGCTGCTCGACGAGCAGGCACTGTTCGACAAGGTGGCCAAGCGGCTGCACCCCTCGGTCACGAAGTTCGGGGCGCCCGGGCGCCAGGCGTTGCGCGAGTTCGTCAGCGGCGGTGGGATCCGGGGTGTCCTCGGTACGGCGTTGCAGGGCGGCCCGGTCGTGTCCAGCGACCTGCTCAGCCCCCACGGCAGCCACCGCGACGCCGTGCAGCTGCAGGCGCGGCCGAAGGACGTCGAGCTCGTCGGCGTGGTGCCGGGGGACAGCGAGCTGCGGTTCAACGACTCGTCGGTGAACGGCGGGGCGACGGCGGCGGCGTCGAAGTCCGGAATGGACCTGTCCGTGACCGTCGGCGGTGGCTCTTACCTGCCGGGCAAGGTCGGTGGCCTCGTCGGCGTCAGCGGGTCCGTCTCGTCGAAGGTCACCGAGACGGCGATGGGCGGCACCAGCGTCACGGCGAAGAACACGGTGGAAGCCAAGGGCGACATCGGGATCTACAAGGTGAAGGTGGACGTCGACGTCGTCACCTCGGCCGGTGAGGTCGAGACCGTCGAGGCGACCGCGTACGTCCGCATGGGGCTGCCCGAGGCGAAGGCCCAAGGCCTGCCCGTGCCGGCGGACACGCGCGAGAAGCTCACCGACGTCGGCAAGCGCTACGAGCCGCCCTACCTCGCCGCGGCCGCCGCCGCGGGCCACGTGCGCACCGGCTCGTTCACGCCGGCCGCGAAGGTACAGCCGCAAATCGAAAACGCGCTTCGCGACCGGCCCGGCATGGCGAAGTTCCTGCCGCGCTGGGACAAGTTCCAGGCCGACGACAAGAGCTCCAGCCGCGACATCGCGGAGCGCTTCGCCAACCTGCGCAAGCTCACGGCCACGTTCTCACCCGCGGCACTCAAGGCCAAAATGGACACTCTGCTCGGCCCCGGCGTGTCCGTGCAGCTGAAGCGGCGCGGCCTGTTCACCGACGAGTACATCAGCGTCACGGTGAAGGCCAAGCTGTCGCCGGGTCGGCACCTCGGGCAGGCCACCGGGCGCTCGGTCAAGGGCTCGGTCGCCACGGCGCCGTCGCTGAGCAGTGCGACCACTGTGGACAAGAGCTGGTCGGTCGGGCTGGAAGGCCGCATGGTCATCCCGCAGCCCACGGCGATCGCGAGCTCCAGCATCAGCCCCGCGGTCGTGCCGATCCAGTACTCCGACGCGTACAGCTGGAAGAACTCCGGCGGCCCCACCGTCACGACCACCACGAGCCTTTCCGGCAGCCCCGACTCGCAAGTGTTCGAGCACGACGTGGAGTTCGAGGTCGAGATCACCAGCTACACCCGCAACCGCCCGTGGGTGAAGCGCCTGACGCCGGGTTCGCCGTTCCGCGTGACGCCCAAGGTGTCCACTGTGGCCAAGACCGGAGACCCGGCGCTGCCGAAGATCTCCGGCAAGGTCGACCTGTGGGTCAACGACGGTTCGGCGCTGAAGAAGGACCCCGGCGACTTCCTGCCCGGCAAGCCCGGCACCACCGTGCTGAACAAGAACGACACCCCGACGATCGATGACATGCTGGCCGGCCCCCAGCCCGACCAGCCGAAGTTTCTGCACGTCGAAGCGGTCACCAACACCGAGGCCCTGCGCGACGAGGCCCTGCGCCAGCTGGAGCGCGCGTCCGACGGCGACGGCGTGCTCGGCCTGTCCGGCGGCGAGGCCCGCAAGCGCGTGGACCGGATGTTCTCGCCCGAGACGTTCCGCGGCGGCCTGCCGAAGTTCCTGCGCCAGGGCGCGCGGGCCGGCGGCTTCCGCTACGAACGGCGCGTGGCCGACCGCGTCGGCGGGCTCGGCATGAACGTGGCGCTCAGCAACCCGAAGGTCGTCGTGGCGTCCGACGCGGGCGGAAGCGAGACCACGTTCGCCGGTGGCGCGAAGGCCGCGTTCGAGCAGACGCACAAGCAGGCGCTCGAGGGCAACGTGCAACTCGGCGTCACCATCCGGCCGGACGGCAGCATGGCCGCCGCCCACGGTCAGGGGCAGGTCTACGCGTCGGCCAAGTGGAGCCCGTGGACCCGCACATCGGGCGGCTCGAAGGAGGTCAGCGCGAGCGTCGACCACCTCAATCGGGCCAATGCCAAGGGCCGCACCGTGCTCGTGCAGTACGACGCCGACGTGCGGCTGGTCGCCGAGACGCGCCAGGAGAGCCTGGTCAACGGCTCGACCTCACGTGCCGGCGCCGACGTGAAGCTGCCCGGCGCGGTGTACGTGCGCATGTCCGAGGACCAGGCCCGCGAACAGGGCCTGCTGCCGAAGGTCGAGCCGCGCACCGAGCCGCCGGGCAAAATGGCGCCGCCCGCGCTCGTCGGCCGCGACTCCAGCGCGCTGGGCGCTGCCGTGGTCGAGGACGCGCCCGACCTGTCGCAGCTCGTGCGCGACGCCCGGGCCGCGCTGGGCCGCACCGGCGACAAGCTGCTGCCGAAATCGGTGCTCGACGACTCCATGACCAACTTGCAGCGCACGCTCGATCTCGCGTCGCCCGACGCCGTCACGTCCCTTGTGGACAGTGCGCTCGACGGTGGCGCGCCCCTGCTGCTGCACGACGCCGGCG
Organism: Amycolatopsis sp. NPDC051373; assembly: GCF_040689465.1. Classification (NCBI taxonomy): domain Bacteria; kingdom Bacillati; phylum Actinomycetota; class Actinomycetes; order Pseudonocardiales; family Pseudonocardiaceae; genus Amycolatopsis; species Amycolatopsis sp. NPDC051373. The sequence goes on from NZ_JBFBAE010000005.1 coordinate 87,323, forward strand.
TGCTGTCCACCGACACCTACCAGGTGCTCCTGAAAGCGACGATCACCGACACCGAGTTCCTCGACGTCGTCCACGACGGCGGCGAGATCGACCACGTCGTGAGCGCCGCCGTGACGGACAAGGAGAACGCCGGCCACGGCTCGTCCTACGGCGGCCAGTTCCGCGGCGCAGGGCGTGGCCTGTTCAGCGACACCAAGCCGGACGTGAGTGGCTACGAGGGTCTCACACTCGGCGTGTCCGGCTCGAAGACGAAAACCGACCAGACGGTGTCGGCCACCGCGACGACCAAGGGCTCCAAGGCTTCGCAGAGCGGCCCTGCCGTGCGCCACCGCCACAAGGTGAAGTTCGAGCTCGTGGTGCAGCGCGGCGGCAAGACCTACCCGGTCACCGCGCAGAACGCGAACGTGACCGTGCGCTCCGCGGCCGACGACCACAAGATCAGCACCGAGGGCCAGGCGCTGAAGGCCCACGAGCCGCGCACGACCGAGCTCACCGCCGCCGACGCGACACCCGAGAAGCTCGCCGAATGGCAGGCCCAAGGCGTGGGCAAGCTGCCGCCGTCGGCGCACACCGAGGGCGTGCGTGGGTCTGCCGCCGTGCAGGCCGGGGCCGAGCGCGCGCTGCGGCTCGCCGGCGCCGGCAACAGCCTCACCGGCCGGGGCACCGGCGCCAACAACACGCTGGTCACGTCGCTGACCAACGAGATCCTGCAGGGCCACCTGCCGAACATGCTCGACGGCCCGCAAGCCGCACCCGACCTCCACGAAGCGTCGCTGATCAAGAACGGCCACGGCAGCGTGAAGGTCTACTCGCGCCTGGTCAAGCCCGACCTCACGGCCCTGAGTGACACCGTGAAGCTGGAGCGCACCGACCAGACCACGGCCACGTTCACGGGCGAGGCGAAGGAGGCGCTCAGCGGCGAGAACCAGTACCTGCCCGGCGTCGGCGGCGTCACCGACCCGAAGGACAACTCGCACTCGTGGAGCGGCGCGGACATCCGCAACCCGGCCGCGATGAGCGATCCGACGGCGACTGTCGCGGGTGGACAGCGGTCCACCGTCGCGAAGCCGAAGGGCCGCAGTGGGCTCGTCGGGTTCGACGTGGAGTACCGGGTGGTCGCCGACCTCGGTGGCGGTCGCACGGCGGCCGTCGAGGTGAAGGTGCCGGCGTCGGCCCTGGTCCGCATGTCCGATGTGGACCTCGAAAAGCTGCTGGGCGAAGCGCTGCCGGACGCGATCACCAAGGCACAGGACGCGGTGAAGGACGCGGCCTCGGACTGGCGCAAGGCGGAGGAGGCCGTGGAGACGGCCCAGCACGAAGCCGATGACCGCTGGCTCGACGAGCGGGACAGCGTCAAGACGTTGACCAAGGACGCGAACGGGCTGGCCGTCGAGACCGACGCCGACCCCGTGCGCGAGCTGCGCCAGGCCCTGGCCGACGCGGAGAACGACGCCAAGGACGCCGGGCGTGAGCTGCGCGAGGGCAACGCCGAGATCACGCGGCTGCAGGACGTCCCGGAACAGGCGCTGGCCCTGGCGTCGGTCACCGACGAGGGCTCGCCCGAGCGGCAGCAGCTGCTGGACCAGGTCGCCCGCGCGGAGCAGGGCGTGCGCGACATCCGCGCCGCGCAGCCCGGGCTCGTGCGGCGCCGCCAGGACGCGCAGGACCGCGCGGAGCAGCTGGCCAACGTCCTCGACTCCTACCGAAACGACAACTCCGACTTCACCTCCCGCCGTGAAGACGCGCTGCGCCAGGTCCGGGAGGCGCGCGAGAAGGCCGACGAGGCGCGCAAGAAGTGGTGGCAGGCCAAGGAAGAGGTCGACTGGCGGCTCGCCACGCACCTGTGGCCGGCCAAGAAGGTCGAGTCCCGTTTCGACCCGCGTTCGACCGAGCACGTTGTCGAGGCCCCGGACACCGCACCCGACACTGGGCCCGCGACGATCTCCGGCTGGGACGTCAACGCGGACCGGCCGTACGGCTTCGACGTCAACGACGTTCAGCTGCATCAGGTCACGGACCGCTCGGGCAAGGTCGTCGCGGTGTCGTTCCTGCCGGCGGCGGAGCAGACGTCCGCGGTCGAGCACGACTGGATTGCCGACAACTCCGGTGAGGTCTCTTCGCTCGACGAGGGCGTGACGACGAAGACGCTCGACCCGGTCGTTGCCGAGGCTCGCCGCCACGGAACCACGCCTGACCTGGGCGGACGTCAATTCGGTGACTGGGCCGCGAAGTCGCCCGCGCCGTGGGGCACCGACACCGGCGACACGTTCTTCGTCTTCGCCCACGGCAAACCACAGTCGGTGAAGCTGACGCTGGTCGGCGGGCAGACCGTGCGGGTGGACGGCACGACGTTCGCGCGGATCGTCGCCAACTCGGCGCCGTTCGCGCAGGCCGGGCCCAAGTCGTCGGTCACGCTCATCGCGTGCAGCACCGGCCAAACCGACGGTCCCGGCGGCGTGGCCCACGACTTCCAGCGCGCGCTGAGCGACCTCGGTGGGCCGGCGACGGTGCACGCGCCGACGAAACCCACGCTGTTCGGTCGCGACACCGCGACGCTGGGCAAGGCGCTCGGCTCCACCGGCGCGTTCACCGCGGTCACGGACGGCGGGCACTTCCGGACGTTCGGTGGCAAGCCGGGTGACGAGGCGATCGTCGCCCTCGTGCACGAACTCGACACCAACCCCCGCACCGAACCGCCGGCCGGGCCGATCTCGCCGGCGGACCACGACGGCACGCTCGCGCTCGCGTCCACAGTGGAGCGGCAGCTGGCCGACACCGCCGCCCGCACCGGCGAGCTGCGGCTCACCGACGTCCACGACCTCGTGGCCCGCCACGAGCGGCCCGACGTCGTCTACTCGGCCGTGCTCACCCACCTGGCCTCGGGCAACACGCCGGTGCACACCGTGGTCGACGCCCGCCGCGACCCGGACACCGGAGAGTGGACGCGCGTGCCGCTGCCGCCGATGGCGCGTGGCCTGATCACGGTGACGGGCAAGGGCACCTGGAGCACCGATGAGCTGGCCCGGCCCGCTCGGCTCAACCCCGCGTGGACCGAAGGCCCGGCGCGCGAGACCACCCACCCGCGGCCCGACGCCGCGCACTACGCCGAGACGCTCGCCGAGCACCACCTCGACGGCGAGCCGCTGCCGGCGGTCACCGTGCCCGCGGACCGCGTGGACCACTTCAAGGCCGACGTCACGCGCCTGCTGGGCGAGCGCGGCTTCGGCGACCTGGCGTTCGACCACTTGGTGCACGCCGACCACACGCGCCTGACCGGCGAGGTTGTCGGCGAACCGGGCATGACAATCGACTTCGCGCCCGGCGCGGTCACCACGACCGTGCTGACCGACCACACCGGCACCGCGCGCGGGCTGACGTTCCTCGACCCCGCGGAGGCCGCGAAGGTTCAGACCTGGCTGCGGCAGACCGGGGGCGAGAACCTGGTGGTCGAAGCCGACCCGGACGAGATGCGTGCCTTCGCCACCGGCGCGGCGAACGACCTGCGCGGCCGCGGGCCCGGCGACGGCGGCATCCCCGTGCGCACACCGTGGGCCGACGAATTGGCCGAGGGCCGCACGTTTCTCGTCACCGGCCACGGCGAGGAAACCCGCGTGAAGGTCGCCGTGACCGGCCCGGACGGCACGCGGCGCGAGGTCTACGTCGACGGCGAGACGCTCGCCCAGATCGTCACGGCGTCGCCCGAGTTCACCGACGCGCAGCCGGATTCGGTCACGCTGTTCCAGTGCGCGGCGGCCCGGCGGCTCGGCCCCGGCGGGGTCGCGCACGACTTCCAGGCGGCGCTCGAAGCCCGTGGCGGGCCGTCGATCGTGCACGCGGCCACCGATTCCGTGCTGGCCAACCACCGCGACGACAGCCCCGACGACGAACCGTCGGCCCCGCTCTTCGGCGCTCGCGACGACGCGTTCACCGCCGTTGTCCGCGGCGGGCACTGGGAGACGCTCGGCCGTCCCCTCGACGCGGACGCCGTGGTCGACGAGCTCACGAACGCGTTGCTCAAGAACTGGCGCTACGCCCGGGTTCCCGCCACGGGAGGCCCGGTCCGCCTCGCCGACCGCGCCCGCACGCTGTACCTGGCGGCCGAGGTCGTGAACGCCGTCTACGACCGTGCGCCCGACGACGAGGTGCAGGCGCTGCTCGGCCGGCACGAGGATCCCGAGCTGCTCGCCGCCGTGGTCAACGAGTACCTACGGGCGACGGTCACGCCCGACGAGGTGCCGCCGTACACCTCCGCCGCCGAGCTCACCCAGGACCTGCGCGCGGCCTCGGCCGGCCACGGACCGGCGCCGGACGGCGCGCCACTGCTCGGCCCCGACCTGTTCGGCCTCTACCGCGCGCCGGAGCCGCCCGGCTTCCTGCGTGGCCACGACTACTCGAACCTCACCGCGGGCCAGGGCCTCGCGCTGCTCGACACACTTGACCTGACCCGGGGCGTGCCGGTGCTGCGCGACCACGCGGACCCGGCGAACCTGCCCGACCTGAGGGACTGGACGATCGAGCACACCCGCGCCGACGACCGGCTGTCCGCGTGGGCGCCCGGCGACGTCGAGCCGTTGGAAAAGACCACGTCGACGCCGCTGCTCATGCACGCCATCTGGCTCGGCGGGCCGCTGCGCGACGCCGGCACGATGCGTGCGTTCCGCGAGAACTTCGGCGGCGCGGCCGCGCGGCTGCACGACGGTGTCGTGCCCGTGCTGTGGACGGACGTCCCGCGTTCGCAGATCGAGCTCGCGCTGACAACCGAGCCGCCGGCCGAAGGCCCCGACCCGCTGGCCGACGTGCGCGACTTCGTGAACTGGGCGCAGCAGCACCACGTGCGGCTCGTGAACGTCGACGAGGTGTTCTCGAGCGAGAACCCCATGCTGCTCAACGAGTTCTACCACTCCGAGACCGGCAAGCTGACCGGTCCGGGCTACGCGGCGGCCAGCGACATCCTTCGCATGGAGCTGATGAACCGCTTCGGTGGCCTCTACACCGACGGCGACAACGTGGTGGAAAGCCTTGAGGACCTGTTCCACGCGGCGACCTCGCGCGAGGGCTACGCGACGCACCGCATCGGCATGAACGTGGCCAACTCGGCGTTCGCGATGAGCAAGGGGCACCCGTTCGCTCGCGTGCACCTCGACGTCGTGCGCGAGAACTACGGCAAGACGCAGCGCAACCTCCTGCCGCCCGAGGCGTACGACCTCCCGCCGGCGTTCTTCCAAATGCCGCAGGGGCGCGTGCACCGCAACTCGATCATCGTTCGCACCGGGCCCTCGGCGCTGTCGGGCACTGCGCGGCGCATCGGCCTGCCGTCGGCGTTCGAACTGCCTGAGATGACCGACATCCGGATGAACAGCGACGGCAGCTGGCTCAAGCCGCCGGCCGTGGGGGCGCGACCGGTGTCGGGGCGCGACGAGACGCTGGAGCTGACCCAGCACGTGGTGCAGAGCCTGGTGCGCGGGCTGTACAACCGCGCCGGTGACCTGCACCTGACCGCGGTCGAGCCGGCCGTGCGCCGCCACGCCGACCCGGACCTGGTGTGGGACGCGGCGCTGGCGTTCCTCGCGGCGGACCCGGACCTGGCGCCGCTCGTGCGCACGGTGACCGACCAGCACACCTACACCGGGACCGACCACGACGTGCGGCTGCCGGCTTCCGCGCGGGCTTTGCTCGACATCGATTCCGACCGGGTGCACCGCACGCTGGGCGAGGTCCAGCACGGGGCTACGCTGCGGAACCCGGACGACGCCGTGTTGGTGTCCGATGTGGACAATCCAGTGGAGATCGGCGCGCGGGAGCTGGCGCGGGCGTTGCGGGCGGTCGACGGTGAGCCGCCCGCGATCCACGTGACCGGCGGCGACCGTGCGCAGGCACGCGAGGCCGCGCGGGCGCTGGCCGGGCACCTCGGGCGTGAGCTGGGTGATCGCGACCTGCTGGCGCGGGTGCCGGTGAAGATCCGGGTCGCCGAGGGTTCGGGTGTCACGGTGTCGTTCCGGCCGGTGCGGGGTGCCGCGGTGGAGTTCTCGCTTGGTTCATCGGCCGCTCCCGCCGTGTTCGGCGGTGTCGACGGGCAGCCGTACTCCTCGGATTCGGTGCCGTTCAGTGGCTACCGCGGTGCGAACCCCGGCGTGGTCACGAAGATCGACACCCTGCCCGAAGGCAGTGCCGAGCTGACGCAGGCGGCGGACCGGCCGCCGACGCTCGTGCTCGCGTCGGGTGCGCTGGCGGACGAGTTCACGCAGCACGTGCGATCGTCCGGAATGGACCTTCCGGTGCACGCCACGCCCACGCCGTCGCCCGACAACGTCGTGGACACCTTCCCGGCCGTCTCCTACCTGGTTTCCGGTGACCACACGCTGACCGAAGACGACCGGCGCACGATCGCCGAACTCGGCCAGGCTGCCGAACACGGCTGGTGGTACCGGCCGTCGATCCCGGCCGGCCCGGTGAGTCTCGACGACCGCACCGGCACGTTGGCGCTGCTCAGCGGCGCGGTCACCGCGTTGCGTTCGGGCGGGACGGCGCTCGACCTCACGGCCGCCGCCGACGTCGTGGCCCGCCACGAGCAGCCTGATCTCCTGTGGACGGCGGCGCTGGAGCTGGCGTCGCGCAACGTCGACGTGCGGAACGTGATCGACCACCGGCTCGTCGACGGACGCTGGCAGCAGGTCCGGCTGCCGGAGTCGGCACGTGAGCGGTTCACGGTGACGGGCAAGGGCGTCTGGCGCGGCGGCGCGGTGTCCCGGCCCGTGCGCCTGAACACCCAGCCCGGCCCGGCGAGCGACTTCGACGTCGAACCGGTGTCGCTGCCGCTCGACGAGTCCGTCGCGCGGTGGATCGCGGAGTCGACAGTGGAACGCGCGGCCGACGGACTGCCGGCGCCTCGCGCCCAGGTGAGCGGCCCGGACGACGTGCGCGTCCAGTTCGCCGCGCAGGTCCAGGCTTTGCTGGCGGACCTGACGCCGGCCGGGGTCACGCCGCACGCGGCGGCCTCGATCGTGACCACCGGCCCGGGTGCCGAGGCCATGGCAACGATCTCGCTGCCTGCGAACGCGGCACCGTCCACGCTGTCCGCCGCCGAAACCGCCGTCGCCGTGGGCCTGGCCGAGGAGTACACGCTCCTGCAGCTCCACGGCGTCGCCGACACCGTGCTCGCCAAGCCCGGCCGTGCCGCGGAAGCGCTGCTGGACCTGGCCAACGAGGTCGCCCACGGCACGGACGTCGGCCGGGCCGCCGACGCCGTCGAGGTCCTCGACCGCCACGGCGCCCTCGACGCCGCGTTGGACAACGGCCTGCTCCTCGCCCAGTTCCGCAAGATCCTGGGCCACGCGGACGCCGAGTCCTACGCCCGCGACCTCGCCACGGCGATTCGCGCGTTCGCCTCGGAAAAGCTCGCGACGGACGTGCTGAAGGAAGCCGTGCGCGGCGCGCTGGAGGGCTGGCGCGGCGGGCCGGGTACGTTCGAGCAGCGCGTGGAGCGGACCCGCGACACGCTGTGGGTGATGCGGCGCCTGCACTTGAGCAGCCTGGCGTGGCTGAACCGCTGGCGCACCGCCGAGCACATCCGGCAGTACGCCGCGCGCATGAAGGAGCAGGCGGCGAAGCAGGACGTGATGCTGGCCAAGGTGGGTGAGGCGCAGGACGCCTTCCTCGCCTCGGTGGGCGAGCCGCACGCGAGCGGAGGAGGCGCCGGCGATGGCGAATGACCAGTGGGTGCTGCTCGTCGACCCGGCGTGGGCGCCGTCGTCCACCGACGACGGCGCCGAGGTCGCGGCCCCGCCGCTGGCCGCCGTCGTGGGTGGCTGGCTCGCCGGTGAGGACGGCGCGGTCGGCCGCTTCGAGGCGAACCCCGCCTACGAACCCTCGGGTCCTGGCTCGCCGAGCGACCCGCTCGACGCCGTGCTCCGCCTGGTCGCCCGCGGTGACGCCGAAGCCGACCAGCTCGCCGCGATCCTGCGGGAGTCGACTGTGTCGGTCGCCCTGGACGTGGACGACGTGCCGCTGGTGGCGCCTTCGCCGGACAACATCCCGTGCGTCCTCGCCACCACGGCCCCGGTGCACCGCACCCGCGTCCGCGCGGCCGGCTGGCTGCCCGTCGCCGCGCGCGACCTGCCCGCGTTGCTCGAGGCTCACAACGGCGTTGACCTGCTGCTGAACCCCGGCGCCCCAGGGTGCACCCGTCTGCTGGCCGACACCGTCCGGGACGCGCTGGCCGGCTGACCGTGTCACACTCGAGGTGATGGCTGATCTCCGGAACCGGGTAGCTCTGGTGGCCGGCGCGACCCGCGGCGCCGGGCGCGGCATCGCGGCGGCCCTCGGCGAAGCCGGCGCGACGGTGATCTGCACCGGCCGCAGCAGCTGGGAACGCGACGGCCATTCCGACTACGACCGCCCCGAGACGATCGAGGAGACGGCCGCGCTCGTCACCAGCCTCGGCGGCACCGGCGTGCCCAGTCAGGTCGACCACCTCGACCACGAGCAGGTGCGCGTGCTGGCCGAACGCGTGCGCCGCGAACACGGCCGGCTCGACGTGCTGGTCAACGACATCTGGGGCGCCGAGCGGCTCAAGGGCGGCCCGGCCGACTGGAACACACCGATCTGGGAGCACGACCTCGACGACGGCCTGCGGATCCTGCGCCTTGGCGTGGAAACGCACCTCGTGACCTCGCACTACCTGTTGCCGCTGCTCGTTTCGCAACCCGGCGGGCTCCTGGTCGAAGTCACCGACGGCACGCTGGAGTACAACGCTTCCCAGTACCGGATCTCCGTGTTCTACGACCTCGCGAAGGCCTCGGTGAACCGGCTCGCGTTCTCGCAGGGCCACGAGCTCGCGGCACACGGCGGCACGGCCGTCGCGATCACACCAGGCTGGCTGCGTTCGGAGATGATGCTCGACAACTACGGCGTCACCGAGGAAAACTGGCGCGCCGCCTTGGAACCTGACCGCCCGGACGGCCTTCCGACTGCCCCGCCGCCCTTCGCGCAGTCCGAGTCGCCGCGCTACGTGGGCCGCGCGGTGGCGGCGCTGGCCGCGGACCCGGAGCGCGCGCGGTGGAACCAGCGGTCGGTGAGCTCGGCGGAGCTCGCGCGCGAGTACGGCTTCACCGATGTCGACGGCTCGCAGCCGGACAGCTGGGCATGAAACGCGTTTCGCGTTTTCCGGTACGGGAGTCCGTGAATTTCGGCATTATCGGGCACATTTGAGAATGGCTTGAGGTTCGCAGCTCAAATCAACCCTAAGTTATCGCCGCTCCCGTTGCGGCCGGATGCGGTCCGACCACATCATGATCTGGCACGACACAGTGGTCGGCCGACCCTGCGTCACGACACGCACTTTGTTGTCAGAACAGGGGAATCACATGTCGCCCTCGGATCAGACGGCGGTCGCCGAGCCGCCGGAAACCTCGTTCAAGCACGAGGAAGCCGGGTACCACAAAGGACTGAAGAACCGTCAGGTCCAGATGATCGCGATCGGCGGCGCCATCGGGACCGGTCTGTTTCTGGGCGCCGGCTCGCGCCTGCACGGCACCGGTCCGGCGCTGGCCGTCGTCTACGCGGTGGCCGGGATCATCGCGTTCTTCGTGGTCCGTGCGATGGGCGAACTGGTGATGCACCGGCCGTCTTCCGGATCCTTTGTGTCCTATTCGCGTGAATTCCTCGGCGAGAAAGCCGCGTTCTTCGCCGGCTGGATGTACTTCCTGAACTGGGCCACGGCGGGCGTCGCCGACGTGACCGCGGTGGCCAAGTACACGCAGTTCTTCTGGCCGGACCTGCAGCAATGGATTCCTGCGCTCATCGCGTTGTTCGCGATCCTCGCGGTGAACATGGTCTCGGTGAAGCTGTTCGGCGAACTCGAGTTCTGGTTCGCCGCCATCAAGGTACTCGCGCTCGTGGTGTTCATGGTCGTGGCGATCTTCGTGTTGATCAGCCGAACGCCCGTCGACGGCGTGGTGACCGGCCCGAGCCTGATCACCGGCAATGGCGGCCTGTTCCCGACCGGTGTGCTGCCCGCGTTGCTGATCCTGCAGGGTGTCGTGTTCGCCTATTCCGGCGTCGAGATGGTCGGTGTGACCGCCGGCGAGACCGCCAACCCGCGCAAGGTCATCCCGAAGGCGGTCAACTCCGTCGCCTGGCGCATCGGCATCTTCTACGTGGGCTCTGTGCTTCTGCTGGTGATGGTGCTGCCGTGGACGGCGTACAAGAGCGGGGAGAGCCCGTTCGTCACGTTCTTCTCGAAGCTCGGCATCCCCGCGGCCGGCGGCATCATGGACGTCATCGTGCTCACCGCGGCGCTGTCCAGCGTGAACTCCGGCCTGTACTCCACCGGGCGAATCCTGAGGTCGCTCTCGATCGCCGGCTCGGCCCCGAAGTTCACCTCGAAGATGAGCAAGAGCGGCGTCCCCTTCGGCGGCGTGCTCCTGACCGCGGCGGTGTACGTGCTCGGCGTGGTACTCAACTTGGTGGTGCCCGGTGAGGCCTTCGAGGTGGCGCTGGAGTTCTCGGCGCTGGGCATCATCGGCATGTGGTCGATGATCGTGATCTGCCACCTGGCGATGACTCGCAAGGCCGCGCGCGGCGAGATGTCCAGGCCTTCGTACCGCCTGCCGGGCGCGCCGTACACCAACTACGTGACGCTGGCGTTCCTCTTGCTGGTCCTCACGATGAGCTGGTGGGGCGGCACGACCGGCCGGATCCTGATCTACAGCATTCCGGTGCTGGCGTTGGTTCTGGTCGCCGGCTGGCTCGGGGTCCGCGGCCGCGTCCGCCGGATCGCGGCGGAGCGGCAGGACGAGCTGACTTAGGTTCGCGCCTGATCTCCTGGGCCTCGGCGCGGTTTTCTCCGCCGGAGGCTCAGTCGCTACCTGGTGAGCACCTCGTCGGTTGTGGCGACGCCGACGAGCGGGCCGTAGAGCCGGGGGATTGCGAGCGTTCGTTCGTGGGTCTCGTCGGAAACGCCCGCGTGCGCGTCGGCGACGACGGTCACCGGCACGCCCGCGTCGGCGGCGGCCAACTCGGTGGAGAGGACACAGCATTTCGTGGAGACACCCGCGAGCGCCGAGCCCGCCGTCGCCTGCGAGGGTGGCGAGTTCGGACGTCCACCTGCCGAACGTGGTCTCGTCCACAGTGGACCTGGCACGGCTCGCCGACCAACACGTAGGCACAGGAATCCGGTGCTCGCAGGGCGACCGGCCACACTTCGTAATACTTCACCCCGGCGGGGGTAAAACCCGACCACAGCGCGAGATCGCTCAAAGGCGATCTCGCCGCCTCGGCGAAGCCGAGGCAGACAACACCGTCACCACGAAACCGAGCCCCAGCGCCACCAGTACGCCGAGGTTCGCAAACGCCCACGAGCCCTCGCGACCGCCGAGACCGAACGGCGCCAGCAGGTAACCCTGCCAGTGCAGCCAGCTCGCCGACGCGTTGGTGACCAGGCCCCAGCCGACGGCCGTTGCGACGATGATCAGGGCGATGGGCCCGAAGCGCACGTCGCCGTAACGGCCGCGGCGGTCGTAGAGGTCGGCTTCGGCGTAGTCGCGGCGGCGCAGCAGCACGTCGGCGAGCATCACGCCGCACCACGCAGCCACGGGCACGCCGAGCGTGGTGAGGAAACCCTGGAACTGGCCGAGGAAAGTGCCGCCGAAGAAGACGATGTAGACGGTGCCGGCGATCATGATCACGCCGTCGATCAGCGCCGCGACGTAGCGCGGGATCCGCAGGCCCGCGGACAGCAGCGACAGCCCTGAGGAGTAGATGTCCAGCACGGCGCCGCCCACCAGGCCGAGCACGGCGACGATCGCGAACGGCACCAGGAACCACAGCGGCAGGATCGTGGTCAGCGCGCCGATCGGGTCCGCCGCGATGCTCGAGTTCAGCTCCGGCGACGAACCCGCCAGCAGCAGCCCGAACACCAGCAGTACGAGCGGCGCCACCGACGCGCCGAACGTCGTCCAGCCGATCACACCGCGTCCGGACGACGAGCGCGGCAGGTAGCGCGAGTAGTCGGCCGCCGCGTTCACCCAGCCGAGCCCGAAGCCCGTCATCAGGAACACGAGCGCGCCGATGAACTCCTGCGCCGAGCCCGCGGGCACCGCGCTCACCGCCGACCAGTGCACGTGGCCGGCCACCAGGATCACGTAGACCACGGTGAGCACGCCGGTGATCCACGTGATGATCGTCTGCAGCCGCATGATCAGGTCGAAGCCCATCACGCCGCTGAGCACGGTGAGCCCGGCGACCACGACCAGCGCGATCACCTTCGTCGTCGTGCCACCGCCCCAGCCGAGCCGCTCGAACACCGTCGCGGTGGCCATCGTGGCGAGCGCGGTCAACACCGTCTCCCAGCCGACGGTGAGGATCCACGAGATCGCCGACGGCAGGTGGTTGCCGCGCACGCCGAACGCCGCGCGCGAGAGCGTCATCGTCGGCGCGGAGCCGCGTTTGCCCGCCACCGCGATGAAGCCGCAGAGCAGGAACGAGAACACGATCCCGATCACACCGGCGATCGTGGCCTGCCAGAACGAGATCCCGAACCCGAGCGCGAACGAGCCGTAGCTGAGCCCCAGGATCGACACGTTGGCGCCGAACCACGGCCAGAACAGATCCCTTGGCCGGCCCCGGCGCTCGGCGTCGCCGATCACGTTGATGCCGTGTGTCTCGACCTTGAGCCGGCTGCTTGTTTCCGGTGCCTGTTGTTCGGTCCTGGCCATGGTGCCCGCCTATCTGAACCTGATCATATTTGCTCGGTGCGACGGTAGAAGTCGCCCGTGTCGTCGTCAATATTCCGCCAGAATTCGTTCAGTTCCGCACGCGTTGGTGCGGTGGCGGGTCCGTGTCGGGTTACGGACATCGCCGCGGCGGCGTTGGCGCGGCGTGCTGCGTTCGGCAGGTCCGCTCCACGCAGGAGCTCCGCGGCCAGGACGCCGCAGTGGCTGTCACCGGCACCGTTCGTGTCGACCGCGGTGACGGGGAAGCCGTCGATCCGGGCGGTCTCGCCGCCGTGGTGGATCGTGCAGCCGGCGGGGCCGTCGCGGACGATCACGGTCGTACTCTCGGCGAGCGCGGTGACGTCGAGCGACTCGGCCTCGCGGGCATTGCAGCTGAGGGTGTCTACTGTGGACAACAGGGTGCTCAGCGCGCGTGAGTCCAGTTCGGACACCAGCGAACCGGGGTCGAACAGCACCCGCGATCCCGGCAGGTCCGGCAGCCAGCGCAGCAGGGCGTCGCGGTTGGCGGCGTGCAGGAGGCTGTAACCGGTGACGTACACGAGGTCGTCGGGCGCGGCGGCGACACGCGCGAGCTGGTCGGCGCGCAGCCGGCCCTCGGCGCCGGTGCCGGTGGCGAACGTCCGCTCGCCGGAGGGGTCCACGAGCGCCACGACGACGCCGGTGTCGCCGCTGACCGTGGGCTCCTGCGCGACCGTGATGCCCTCGATCTCCAGCGCGGCGCGCACGAGGTCGCCGAAGCCGCCGGTGCCGTGCGTGCCGGCGTAGACGACCTCGGCGCCCGCGCGTGCGGCCGCGGCCATGACGTTGAACCCGCCGCCGGGCAGCAGGTTCGTGGACGTCGCCAGCACGTCGCCGCCTGGTGCCGGCAACCGCGGCACGGTGAGGACGAGGTCGACGACGACCTGTCCCGTGTGGATCAACCGGCTCACGGGATGGTCCTGCGCACGGTGACGAGACCGTCGACGAGCGGACCGAGGTCGAGACCGTTCACTCTGACCACGGTTTGGGCCAGCTCGGCCGGGATCTCTTCGCCGCACGCGCCGAGTAGCGCCCCGCAGATCGCGGCGACGGTGTCGGTGTCGCCGCCCAGCCTCGCGGCCGTCGTCAGCGCGTCGGCCGGGTCGAGCACCTCGGCCAGCGCGAACGCGGCGACCACCGACTCCTGCGCGGCCACGGAAGTGCCGATCACGTCGGCCACGGCGTCGTCCAGCTCGGTGCGCCGCAGGCCCCGCACCCAGTCTCGCGCCCAGTGGATGCGCGCGGCGACGCTGCCGCCCGCGCTCCAGTGGCCTCGCGTCGCGCCGAGGGCGGCCGCACGTTCGGCCAGGTCGAAGGCGTCCATGCGGTTCGCGCCGTCCACACCCGCCGACACCGCTGCGGCGACAGCGGCCGCGGCCGCGAGGCCGAGCGAGGTGTTGTGCGTGACGCGCGCGGTCTCGGCCACGGCGTCGACGAGCGTCGCCAGGTCGTCAACCGGTGTGGCGATGCCGACCGGGGTCACGCGCATGGCGGCGCCGTTGGTCGTGCCGCCGCGGCCGGCCTCTTCCGGCGGGACGCCGTTTTCCAGCAGTGACAACGCTTTTTTCGTCGACGGCCCGAGTAGATCGGCTGAACCGCGGCGGATCATGTCGGCTTCCCAGGCCAGCAACGCGTCGGCGAACACGCGCGGCTCGACGTGGCCGCCGCCGGCCACGAGCAGGCGTGCGAGCAGCAGGGCCTGCTCGGTGTCGTCGGTGATCGTGCCCGCGGGCAGGCCGGGTGCGATGGGCTGCCCGGCGATCGCGTCGCGGAAGCCGTCGATCTTCCCGTACGCGGCGCGGATCTCGGCGCGGCACATCGACTGCGTCGGCATGCCGAGCGCGTCACCCACGGCCAGTCCGGTCAACGCGGCGAGCGCGCGGTCTCGGGGGCTCATCGTCGGCCGAAGGAGAGGTGGAAGCTGAAGCGCGTGGGATCGAGCAGGCTCACGACGTGCTCGACGAGCCGGGAATCCGCGTCGAGCGACGTGCGCGTGGCCTTGAGGAACAGCTCGCCGGCGGGGCGGCCGAGCAGCGCGGCAGAAGTGGCGTCGAGCGGCTGTGCGGTGATCCACTGGTCGCCCCCGACGGGCTCCACGCCGGCTTCGCGCAGGGTCGCCGTGATGGAGCTGTCGACCAGGCGCAGCTCGGCCAGCGACCCGACGGGTGGGAGAGTGGCTTCTTCGAGCGAGACGCCACGGCCGGTCTCGTCGCGGCGCAGCCGTTTCACGCGCACGAACTTCGGCGTGGTGAACCGGCGGGTGAGCTCGGCGTCCTGGACCTCCGTGATGCCGAGCAGTTCGGTGGTCACGGGCGCGCCGGAGTCGGCGAGCGCGCGGGCCCAGCCGACGCGCTGGTCGAGCGTGACCCCGTCGAACGTCACGAACGACCCGACGCCGGCGTGGGTGGAAATGAGCGCTTGATGTTGCAATTCCACCAGCGCGTTGCGCACAGTCCCACGGCTGACCTGGTACCGCTCGGCGAGCTGGTGCTCACCCGGCAACTGGTCACCATGGGCGAGCCGGCCCGAGTGGATGAGCTCGGCGAGCTCACCGACGAGCTTCTGCTTCTTTCCACCCGTGTACATGTTCACACCTGTACACCTGTACACCTGGTCGTGTCCGTCTGGCAACTCTCGGCTGTGATGTGCGTCTATCGGGAACAACTAAGTTGAGTTGTCCGTTGTCAACTTCGTAAGGTCCGGTCAGCCGTCCAGGAGCTGATCGAGGCCACCTGAAGGAGGAACGCAGATGTTGATCCGGACCGACCCGTTCGCCCAGTTCGACCGCCTGACCCAGCAGTTCTTCGCCGGCCAGCCCACCAGCTCACCGCGCACGATGCCGATGGACGCCTACCGCGACGGAGACGAGTACGTCGTGCAGTTCGACCTCCCGGGCGTGGCTCGCGAGTCGATCGACGTGAGCGTGGAGCGCAACGTGCTGACCGTGAAGGCCGAGCGCGCTGCCGCCTTCGGTGAGGACGCCCGCGTGCAGGTCTCCGAGCGTTCGCGCGGCAAGGTTTCGCGCCGCCTCGTCCTCGGTGACACCCTCGACACCGACCGTGTCGCCGCGGAGTACGTCGACGGTGTGCTGACCCTGCGCATCCCGGTGGCCGAGAAGGCCCAGCCGCGCAAGATCACTGTCGGTGGCGAGCCGCAGCAGCTCGAGAACTGAGTACCAGGCGCATTTCTCGGCCCCGTCGTTCCTCTCGGGACGACGGGGCCGAACCATGTCTGTCCACAGTGGATCGTTCTGCTGGGGATTCTTCCGGGCAAGTACGTTGCCCTGCCTTGCCTTCACGGTATGATGTGGTCGCCGTCACACCAAGGTCGTGAACCGTTCACCGGATGGGACCCGTGTCTGCGGGTGTCCGGCACCGAGGTGCGGAGCCGGGAAACCCGACAAGGTTCTGGAGAATCCCATGCTGCGCAAGACTGTTCTCTCCCTGGCCGCCTTCGGTGCCGTCGCCGGCGCGGTGCTCGGCGGTGCCGGCATCGCCTCCGCTTCACCCGCCGCCTCCGGGGCGAGCGGCATCCTCGACTCGGGCATCAACTTCTCGGAACCGCAGGGCTCCCAGGGTATCGGCGGCAACGGCGGCGAGTGCGTCACCGTCAACATCCCCGCCACCGGCTCGCTGCAGAGCTTCGGCGACACGATGACCCTGTGGACCGGCGCGGACTGCAAGACCGGCGACGCCGCGGTCCTCACCGACAGCGTCGCCGACATCCCGGCCACCTTCGGCGCCGGTTTCGCCCACGTCCAGTCCATCTTCATCGGTGACAACGCCCCTGCGAAGCCGCCCGTCGCCGGTGCCAGCGCGATCATCGACTCGGGCAAGAACTTCTCCGAGCCGCAGGGCTCGCAGGGCATCAACGGCAATGTCGGCGACAAGGTCAACATCAACATCCCGGCCACCGGCTCGATCCAGTTCGTCTCCGGCACCTTGACGCTCTACACCGGCCCGAACCTGACGGGCAAGTCGCTGGTCGTCACCCACGACGTCGCCGACCTCGCCGCCCTCGGCTTCGGTCAGGTGCAGTCGGTGCTGATCGGTGCGGCCGCCTGATCCTTCCCCGCTCGCGAAAAAGGCCACTCCGACCTCCGGGGTGGCCTTTCGCTGTTTATCCACAACCCCCTGTGGACAACCTGGGGACAGCTTGTGGAGAACACGGGAAACTGCAGCTCAGAGCTTGCGCCCGATTCCGCCGGCGATGATCCGGTGGGCGACCGTGAGGGCTTGAGCTGCGGGCCGTCCGACCACCGGTGCACGAGTTCGGTGATGCCGGGCTCAACCATCTCCAGCCCGTCGAACAGCTCCTCGATCTCGGTGCGCGTGCGCCACGTCGCGCCACCCGGCGAGCCGCGCGCGACGGCCTGTTCGAGTTCGCGCATCACCGCGGTGTCCTCGGACTCCGGGTCGAGCGGGTGGGAAATGATCACGGAGGACCCGCGCGGCAGGGCGTCGATGTACTCGCGCATCACCTCGGCCCGCGCGCTGCGCTCGCCCTTGTGGTGGTGCAGCGTCGCGACCTGCGAGAGCGCGATCGGCTGGTGCCAGTCGAGATGGGTGCGCACGGTCTCGTTGTCGAGGATCGAGCGCGGGGTGACGTCGGTCTGCTTGGCGATGAACCGCATGGCGCGGATGAACGCGCGGTTCTCCTTGGCGACCTCGACCACGTCCGGCAGCGCGGCGGCCATCTGCCGGCCGGTCTTGCGGTCGATCTCGTAGTTGTCGCTGCCGCCCAGCGGGTAGTTGTACACGCGTGCCACGGAGGCCCGGTTGTGGTCGACGCCCACGGAAGCGTTCGCATCGGCACCAGCGGCGTTCGGCGACATCGCGCTCGAGCTCCCGAAGGTCGTGTCGGGAGTCGCACCGAGCGCAGTCGCCGGGGCGACTCAGGGGGCCGCGGGGCGGGTGGCGTTCAGCCCGGCGAGGACGACGCCGAGCGCGTAGCGGAAGTCGTCCGCTGGGGTGGCCCCGGCAGCTTGGCGGTCGCGTAAGCCTTGCGCCATCAAGGGAAACGGAATCTGCACGGTTTCGTCGGGCCTGGTCTGGTCCTCGACCGCGCGGCCGAGCACGAAGTGGACGAACACCCCCGCCGCGCGCGTCGCGTCGGCGAGCGGGAACCCCGCCCGGTGCAAGATCTCGACGGCGCGCTCCGCGAACTCACCCAGCGATCGGGCCACACTCAGGTCGGCGCCGATCGCGATGCTGGGCCCGTCGCGGTGGCCGAGAAGCGCGGTGTGCAGCGCTTTACCCGCTTCCTCCAGCCACTCGAGCCAGTGCACGGTCTTTTCCGGCAGCCGGCCGAGGACCGGCTCGACGATCGCATCGGTCATGTGGTCGAGCAGCGCGCGTTTGCTGCTGAAGTGCCAGTACAGCGCCGGCGCCTTGACGCCGAGCTCGCCGGCGAGCCGCCGGACGGTGAGCTTGTCGAGCCCGTCCTGCTCTAGCTGGGCCAACGCGGTGCGCACCGCGTCCGGCACGTCGATCGGCATGCTCCTTGACTCCTTAACTAGTTCAGGTGCAGAGTAGCACTTAACAAGTTAAGGAGATTTCTCGTGGACGCAGACGTCATCATCGTCGGAGCCGGCCCCGTCGGCCTCCTCCTCGCCGCCGAGGTCCAGCTGGGCGGCGGCCGCGCCGTGGTGCTGGAACGCCTCACCGAACCCTCGCGTGATCGCAAGGCCCGCGGCATCGGCCCCCTGGCCACCGAAGCCCTCCGGCGCCGCGGCCTCGGCCCCCACCTGTCCGCCGCGGACCCCGACGGCGCCCGCGACTTCACCCGCGACCACGGCACCGAGCTGGGCCACTTCGCGAACATCCACAAACTCGCGCCAGACCCCCACCGCCACGGCACCCGCATTTGGCAGCCCGACCTGGAACGCCTCCTCACCACCCACGCCGAGTCCCTCGGCGCCCGGATCCTCCGCGGCCACGACGTCGTCGCCCTGGAATCCGGTACCGACAGCGTCACCGTCCTCACTCACACGTCCACCGGCGAACATCGCCTGTGCGCCCGTTACCTAATCGGGTGCGACGGCGCACACAGCCGCGTCCGAAAACTCACACCCTTCGCCTTCCCCGGCACGCCACCCCTCCTGCGCACCATCGCCGGCGCCGTCACCTTCAGCGGCCCCGCCCCAGCCTCCGGCCGCTACCCCACCGGCACCTTCCTCCACGGCGGCTCCCTCGCCGGCGTCACGGAACTCGCCGGCTCGGCCACGGTCGCGTCAGCCGCGCCGTCCGGCACCACCACCCCGGTCACCCCGGCCAGCGATGGCCGCCCGTCCACCACGCCGGCTGCGGGCGGTGGTCTGGTCACCTCCGCGGTTTCGACCGGCGGCGGCCCCCCGTTAACGCCGACCAGCGCCGTTGCCCCAGCGGTTCCGGTCGGCGACACTCACCCGTCCGCCACCCTGGCGGCCGGTGCCGGTCTGATCACCTCCGCCACCTCGACCGGTGACTGCCCCTCCGCGGCCCCGGCCAGCGCCGCTGCACCAGTCGCCACGGTTGGCGATGGCCGCCCGTCCACCCTTGCTGCCGACGGGGGCCTAGCCATCTCAGGCACGTCGCACGACGATGGTCGCCCGGGCGCTCCGGTCGTCCTGGCCGGAAGCACTCGGTTCACACCAGCGACCGTGCCGAGTGACGCCGCGCCGGTGACCTCGGCCAATTCAGCCGGCGAAGACCGCCCGGCCATCCCGGGCACCCGGGCCGACAACCGTGGCCCGGTCACCGCCGCTGAGCTGGCCGCCGCCATCCATCGGGTCACCGGCGCCGACGTCACCATCGACGATCTCCGCGAACCCCGCGACTTCACCGACCAGGCCCGCCAAGCCGACACCTACCGCCACGGCCGAGTCCTGCTGGCCGGCGACGCCGCCCACGTCCACTCGCCCAGCGGCGGCCAAGGCCTGAACCTCGGCCTGCTCGACGCGATGAACCTGGGCTGGAAACTCGCCGCCGTCTCCCGCGGCGCCGCGCCCGAGTCACTCCTGGACACCTACACCCGCGAACGCCACCCCGCCGCGGCGGCCGTCCTGCACAACACCCGCGCGCAGTCGGCCCTCTTGGCCCCCGGCCCCCACGTCGACGCGCTGCGCGACATCGTCAGCGAACTCATGGAAATCCCCGCGGTGAACCGGTATTTCAGCGCTCTACTGTCCGGTGTGGACCATCGGTACGAGCTGCCGTACCCCGGCACCGAACCCGTCGGCCTCCACTCGCCCGACTTGGACCTCATCGACGACCACGGCGTCCACTCCAGACTGCACGAACACCTGCGCTCCGGCCGTGGCCTGCTCCTGCTCACACCCGAGACACAAGCTTTCGCGAGTTATGCGACAAACCGTGTTGAAATCCTCCCAGTGACCAACATCGGCCCGCGCCTCCTCCGCCCCGACGGCGTCATCGCCTGGGCAGAAGGGGACAGCGAGTCGTTGCAACTCGCACTCGACACGTGGTTTCCAGCATCATGATCAGCTCAGTGAAGTGCGAATATCCTCGCCGCCCGCGAATTGTGCGACGCGCCGTGTTCGAATTCCGCCAGCGACCAACATCGGCCGGTGAAGCCAAAACCCAAAACCACAACCAGGCTCACCCGCCCGAATGCATGTCCTCAGCCTCAGGCACACAGTCGTCATCCGGGTCGTTCAGCCAACCGTGCGGCAGCGTCACCTTGCCCGGCGAGCCCTGGCGCCCCCGGGGACCATCGGCGTTCTCCGGGAACGGCGCGTCGAAGTCGAGCCGGGCGATGAGGTCGTCGAGCTCGTCGAGGCTCGACACCATCGCGAACCCGCGCCGCAGCTCGGACCCCACGGGGAAGCCCATGAAGTACCACGCCATGTGCTTGCGCAGATCACGCAGCGCCTTGGTCGCCCCGTCGTGCGCCACCAGCAGCTCCGCGTGCCGGCGCAACACCCGCGCGACCTCGCCCAGGTTGGGCCCGGCCGGGATCTCGCGCCCCGCGAACGCCGCCTCCAGCTCCCCAAACAGCCACGGCCGCCCGAGGCACCCGCGCCCGACGACCACACCGTCGCAGCCGGTCTCGTCGACCATGCGCAGCGCGTCGGCGGCGGAGAAGATGTCACCGTTGCCCAGCACGGGAATGCTGGTCACGGCGTGCTTGAGCTCGGCGATCTTCGACCAGTCGGCCTGGCCGGAGTAGCGCTGCGCGGCCGTGCGCGCGTGCAGGCTGACCGCCGCCGCGCCCTCGGCCTCGGCGATACGCCCGGCGTCGAGGAACGTGCGGTGGTCGTCGTCGATGCCCACACGGAACTTGACCGTGAACGGCACCCCGGCCTCGGCCGCCGCCGCGGCCGATTCGCGCACGATGTCCGCGAACAGCTTCCGCTTGAACGGCAGGGCCGCCCCGCCGCCCTTGCGAGTCACCTTCGCGACGGGACACCCGAAGTTCGAGTCGATGTGGTCCGCGAGCCCCTCGCCGGTGATGATCTTCACGGCCTCGCGCATCGTCTTCGGATCCACGCCGTAAAGCTGCATCGACCTGGGCTTCTCGTGCTCGCCGAAGGTCATCATGTGCATCGTCCCGGGGTGCCGCTCCACGACGGCCCGCGCGGTGATCATCTCGCACACGTAGATGCCCGCCCCGTACTCCGCGCACAACTGCCGGAACGCGACGTTCGTGATCCCCGCCATCGGCGCCAACACGACCGGCGGGTCGACCTGGTAGGGGCCGATCTGCAGGGCGGGCTTGCTCAAGGTGGCGGTCACGTCCTCCATTGTCGCTTGTGGTGTCGATCACGTCGAGGAGGGGCACGTCAAGACAGCTGCATGGCCAGGTGAAGGTCGTATTCGTCGCTGCGAAGCTCATCCAAGATCTCGATGAGCTCGCTCGCCATCGCTGAAATGAAGTCGACCTTGCTGACCAGACGTCACGGTGACACCACCACCTTGATCGACGCCCCTGTATCCCGCTGCGCCTCGAACGCCGCCGTGATGTCCGCCAGCGCGAAGCGGTGCGAGATGAGCGGCCGGACGTCCACTCGTCGCGACACGAGCAGGTCGAACGCCTCCTGGCAATCGCGCGGGGTGTAGGCGAAGCTGCCGAGCAGGCGGAGCTCCTTCTGCACCAGGTCGTCGACCGGGATGCTCAGCGGGTGAGCCGCGAGCGCGATCGCGGCGATCGGCGCGGCGGACCGGGCCAGGGAGAACGCCAGCGGCAGCACAGGAGCAGCACCCGAGCATTCGAACACTGCCCCGATCGCACCCGAACGAGGTTGGTAGGGCGACGAAGTCGTGCCGCGCGAGGCGAACAGGGATGCGCCCACATCGTCCGACGAGGGGTTCAACGCTTCGTGCGCCCCTGCGGAAACGGCGGCCGCCAGGCGCCGATGTGAAGTATCCACCACGATCACATCACGGGCGCCCGCCGCGCGGAGGACTTGCACCACGCATTGTCCGATTGTTCCCAGGCCGAACACCACGATCGGCTCGTCCAACGGCGGCGCGGCGTGGTGCACGGCCCGCACGGCCACCGAAAGCGGCTCCAGAAAACAAGCCTCCTCCAACGGAAAGTCGCCAGGAAGCACGAACAAGTGCTGCCCCACCACGGCGTTCCGCACCAGCACCTGGTCCCCGAACCCACCGGAATGACCGGACCCTTCAGAACACAGGTTCTGCCGACCTTCCGAACACCGCGGACAAGACCCGCACGGCGCCGCCGGATTCACCGCGACCCGGTCGCCGACGCGCAAGCCGGCCACGGCAGACCCCACCGCGGTCACCGTCCCCGCGTACTCGTGCCCGAGCGGCACGCCGGGCGCGATCCACACGCCCTCGGTGTAGGAGTGCACATCCGAACCGCAGATCCCGCACGCCCCCACGGACAAGACCACATCGGACGGTCCGCACACCGGTGCGTCGACCTCGTCGAGGGACAGGGTTTCAACCGCCTGCCAAGTGACCACGCGCACAACAGCCTCCTAAGTGGATTTACCTCGGAAAACCGGTATCGGAAACCGCCCCGGCCCAACGCAAAAGAAGGTCCTTTGTGCTCGGGGCGAGAACCCAGGCACCGCACCAGATCCTGGACATCGACCAACGATAACCACGCGTTGCGCCGCACGGGTGAATTCCGAAAGATCAAGAAACGCGTTGCTGCACAAGAACTTTATCCTGAATCGAGAAGCTCCGAAGTGGCGCTTGACACACTCTGGACCCGGGCGCAAGCTGTCTCGAACCGACTAGTCGGTCGGGAGTACTTCGGCTGAGGCACCTGTTCCGCCTCCCTATCCACCACCTGCATCCGCACCCCTGTGTCCGGAGGGTCTGTCATGTCGTTCCCCGCACCGGTAACCCGCCCCAAGCTCTTCACGGGCAAACGCGGGCTCATGCTCG
Source organism: Amycolatopsis sp. NPDC051373 (assembly GCF_040689465.1). Classification (NCBI taxonomy): domain Bacteria; kingdom Bacillati; phylum Actinomycetota; class Actinomycetes; order Pseudonocardiales; family Pseudonocardiaceae; genus Amycolatopsis; species Amycolatopsis sp. NPDC051373. The sequence goes on from NZ_JBFBAE010000005.1 coordinate 110,433, forward strand.
CGAGTATCCTGATCGTCAACTTCGTGGTCTGGCTGGACAGCGCGAAGTTCAGCCTGCTCAACCCGTTCTGGTCCACCGACCTGCACCTTTCGCCGAGCCAGATCTCGAGCGTCACGGCGAGCTACCTGCTGGGGTACTTCCCCCTGCTCCTGCTCGCCGGCATCCTCGCCGACCGCCTCGGCGCCAAGCAGATGCTCATCATCTGCATCTCCGGCGTCACGGTGCTCTCGGCGACGATGGCGTTCGTCCACACCTACAACGAGATGTGGTGGCGGAACCTGATCTTCGGCGTCTTCTTCGGATTCTCCTGGGCCCCTTCACAACGGCTCCTTTCCGTGTGGTTCCCGGGCGCACTCGGCGCCAGGGCGACGTCGACGTGGATGAGCTCGACCCTCATCGCCGGTGTGCTCGCGCCGGCGATCGCACTGCCGCTGGCGAACCACCTGTCTTGGCGGGACGCGTTCATCGTGGTGGCGGCGCTGGGTGTGCCGGCGCTGGTGATGCTGGTTCTGTTCACCGCCAACAAACCCGAGAAGCTGCGCGGGATCACGCCTGCGGAGATCGCGAGCATCCACGCCGAACATCGCGGGGTCGAGGTCCGCGAGAAGCTGAGCTTCGGTGAACTGCTGCGAGCGCTGAAGAACCGCAGCATCCTCACGATGATCATCGCGACCGCACTGGCGACGACCCCGACGTGGCTTTCGGGGCCGTGGCTGCCCTACGGCCTGATCACCCTCGACAAAGTCAACCCCGACACGGTGGCCTGGGTCAGCCCGCTCATCGCGATCGTCCCGGTCCTCTTCGGACTCATCAACGGAACACTGGTGTCCCGGTTCTTCGGCGGCCGCACGCGGCCGTGGCTGGTCCTCGGCCCGGCCTGTGGCGCGGTCGGCTTCCTGATGGGTGTGCTGCTGCACGATTCGACGTGGGTCCTGTGGGGGTTCTTCATCGGGGCCTTCGCCTTCCTCTGCGATCCGATGTTCTGGGGTACGGTCAACAGCTACTGGTCCGGCATCGCCCGGCCGGAGGTCACCGGCACGCTCAACGGCGCGTCGGCGGCCATGCAGGTCGCGGTCGGCTGGGTGATCACCGACCAGAGCGGGAAGTGGATCGACACTTCGGTGTCGGGCCGCGGCCAGCTCGACACGATCTGGATCGTCGGTGCGATCCTGTTCGCCGTGGCCATCATTCCGGTCCTTCTGTCCAAAGAGGTACGAGTGCACCAGGCCGTGGCGGGTGACCTCGAGCCGACGCTGACGGCCCGGACCACCGATCCGGTGTCCTGACGCACACGAGCTGAAGAAGGGGCTTCCCCGCACTGCGGGGGAAGCCCCTTCGGCGGTTCAGCCCGCGGTGACCGCGGAGGGGAAGCGTTCCGCGATCCGCTGCTGGCTCACCTTGGGCGTCCAGCGGTCCTCGAGGCCGGCCCAGATGTCCCGCAGCTTCGGGATCACCTGCGTGCCGAACAGCTGGTTGTTCATCGCCGCGACCTCTTCGGGCAGGTTGCCCACGTGCATGCACGTGATGAGCTGGCCGATCCGCAGGTCCGTCACAAGGTCGCGCACGCGCTGCTCCACCCGCTCCGGCGTGCCGGCGATGATGTAGCCCAGCTCGTCGTACTCCCAGAAGGACAGTTCGCCGTTCTGAGCCTTCATGCGTTCCTCATTGGACATCGTGCGCGCCCGCGTGAGGTTGGCCCGGATCGACGGCAGCGAGTTGTAGCCCGGCGGTGTCGCGAATTCCAGCGCTGTGGGGTTTTGGCGGTAGAAGTACTTCACGGCGTCGCCGTAGAGCCGCTCGGCCTCGGCGTCGCTGTCGGCGCAGCAGATGATCTGCGTGAACGCCATGCGGTTCGGGTTCATGTCGGCGCCCTGCTGCTCGGTGTAGTCCCAGAAGCCCTTCACGATCGGCTCGGCGCTCTGCTTGCCGCTGAAGGAGAGGTAGCCGTAGCAGTAGTTGAAGGCGTTGACCACGTCCCACGTCTCCACGCTGCCGCTGCCCGGGATCCACACGGGTATCTCGTCCTGCACCGGCCGCGGCCACGTGTTGACGTAGCGCAGCTTGGTGTACTTCCCGTTGAAGGGGAACGGTTCCTCGGCCTTCCACGCGCGGGTTATGAGGTCCCGGGCTTCGTGGAAGCGGTCGCGGAGCTCGATGGGCGGCACGCCGTAGGAGAAGGCCGTGTCCATCGGGGTGCCGAACACCATGCCGGCGATGATGCGGCCACCGGAGATGGTGTCGAGCATCGCGATCTCCTCGGCCACTCGCACTGGCGGGTTGTACAGCGCCAGCGAGTTGCCGCACAGCGCGATCGCGGAGTTCTGCGTGGTCCCGGCGAGGATGGCGGCGATCAAGTTGGGCGACGGTGTCATCGCGAGTGATGTTTGGTGGTGTTCGTTCAACAACAGGGAGTCCCAGCCGAGGCCGTCGGCCTGTTGCATCAGGCGCAGGTAGGTGTGGTAATCCTCGTGCACCTGCGACGGGTCGGCCACCGACGCCGGCGGCGTGACCCATGAGCTGTGCACGGTGCGGCCGTAGTCGTCGGGAAGCTTGGTGTAGTACTGCTGCGCGAACCAGTGGAACTTCACGTGCGTACCTGCCTTTCGAAGGAGTTGGGGGTTCAGCCCGCTGCCATGGATCCGCCGTCGACGCGGTAGGTCTCGCCGTTGACGAACGCCGACTCGTCGGAAGCCAGGTACAGCACCATGTTCGCAATGTCCGACGGCAGCCCGGCACGCGGTGACGCGGTGCCGGCCAGCGACTTCTCCGGGAGATCGGGCACGGCGTCGAGCAGCTGCTGGGTCTGGATCACACCCGGGGCGATCGCGTTGCAGCGGATGCCCTGACGTCCGTGCTGCGCCGCGATGTACCGCGTCAGCCCGACGACGGCCGCCTTGGTGGTGCCGTACGCCGTGAGTCCGGCGCTGCCGCGCAACCCGCCGATCGACGCCATGTTCACAATCGAACCGCCTCGGCCGGCCGCGACCAGGTGCGGAAGTGCGAATTTGCACACCAGGAAGATGCTCCGCACGTTCGTGGCGAACGCCCGGTCCCACAGCGCGATGTCGGTGTCGATCACCGTGGTGTCGCCGAACCACGCGTCAGGACCCACGAGCGCGGCGTTGTTGTGGATCACGTCCACGCGGCCGTGGCGCTCGATCACCGTGGCAACCATGTCCTCAATGGACTGCTGGTCGGTGGCGTCGAACCGCACGGCGCTCGCCGTGTCACCGATCTTCTCGGCCACCAGCTTGGCGCCGTCCTCGTTGATGTCCGCGACCACCACGGTCGCGCCTTCCCGCGCGAGCGTGTACGCGGTCTCGCGGCCGATGCCCGCCGCGCCCCCGGTGACCAGCGCGACCTTGTCGTCTACCCTGCCCATTTCGACGTCCTCTCAGGAATCCAGGAAAGCGGTGACCACGGACACGAACTCGTCTTCCTGCTCGACCATCGGGTAGTGCCCGGCCTCGTCGATCACGGTGACCTTGGCGTCGGGCACGAGTCGCGCGAACTCCTCGGCGTACGCGGTGGTGACGAGGCCGTCGGACGCGCCGTTGACCACGAGCGTCGGCGCGGAGATCAGCGGCAGCCGGCGCCGCAGGCCTCGGTCGGCGATGGGCCACATGAACTTCGTGGCCGAGCCGAGGTTGCCGGCGGAGAACAGGATCCCCGCGTGGGGGTCTTCGGGGTCGGGCACGAAGTTCGTCGGCTCCTGCTCGGGCGGACCGGCGTGCCACTTGGCGGCCTTCACGTCGGCGGCCGCGCCGAACGGGTCGAGCGAAGGCTGGTCGTCGAGCCAGATTCCGAACGGATCCACCAGCACGAGCCGCCGTACGAGTTGGGGAGCGATCACGGCGAGTTCGGCTGCGAACATCCCGCCGAGCGAGTGCCCGACAACGTCCACCTGCTCCAGCCCCCAGGAACGGACCAGTTCGCGGTGGAACAGCGCGACGTCGAGCACGTCGGTGAAGTGCTCGAACCCGGTCGACTTGCCGTAGCCCGGCAGCTCGGGCGCGAGCACCCGCCGGGACTCGGCGAGCCGCTTCAGGAAGCCGGCGCCGCCGGGGTGGCGCTCGTATCCGTGCAGGTACAGCAGGGGCGACCCGCTGCCGTCCTCCCAGAGGTCGACCTCGAACCGCCCGATGCCTGCGATGTCCAGCGTTGTCATGCGGGAACCTCCATTCCTCAATCGGTGAACTGGCCGCCCGCCGGGTGCAGCATCTGGCCGGTGACGAACGACGATTCGGCGGACGCGAGCCACAGCACCGCGTTCGCCTGCTCGTCGGCGGTGCCGAGGCGGTTCATCGGCGTGATGCGCATCGCCGAGGAGTAGGCTGCCTCGTTGTCTTTGATCCCGGCGATCATCGGCGTGGCCGTGTAGCCGGGGCCCACGGCGTTCACGCGGACGCCGGTGGTGGCGAGCTCGAGTCCGAGGACCTTGGTGAGCATCCAGACGCCGGCTTTCGACGTGCAGTAGGGCGCGGCGCCGGCGAGCGGGATCTTCGCCGCGCTCGAGGCGATGTTGATGATCGAACCCCCGTCACCCTGTTCGAGCATCTGCCGGGCGAGCGCGCGGTCGGTCATCATCACGCCCAGCACGTTGACGTCCAGGACCCGCCGGAACGCCTCCGTCGCCAGGTTCACCACGTGCGTCGCGTCGCCGTTCTGCGCGCGGGTCTCGACGGTGCTCATCCCCGCAGCGGTCGCGATGCCCGCGGCCGCCACGCCGACGTCGACCCGGCCGAACTCGGCCACCGCCGCGGCGACGAGGGCGTCGCAGTCGGCTTCGCTGGTGGTGTCTGTTCGTTTGTACACAGCCTTTTGGCCGATCTCTTCCACCAGTCGTAAGGTTTCGCTCGCATCTTGCACGTCGCCGATCACCACGTGTGCGCCCTCGCGCGCGAAGCGCACCGCGGTGGCCCGGCCGATGCCGCTCGCGCCGCCCGTGACGACGGCGATCTTGTTCTCCAGTGCCATGACCATGCGCTCGACTGTGACCTGTGGCACGCGGGTGCGACAACGGAAGTTCGTGCGCGCTGCCGGCCCGCGGCATGTGCGGATTCCCATTGCCGCGGCGCCCGGCTCCCGCTGACGATGAGATGGGCAAGTCAGCGCGAGTGACGGGTGGTGGGTCGTGGAACGAGCTGGACAGCTGCACGTCGTGGGCCTTGGGGGCACTGTGCGCCCCGGATCGTCGAGTGAGCAGTCGCTGCGGATCGCGTTGCGGCACGCGCAAGAGCTGGGCGCGACCACGCACGCGTTCGCCGGGGCTTCGTTGGCCCAGCTGCCGATGTATGCGCCGGGCGGCGACGGCGGTGCGGTGGCGCGCGAGCTCGTCGACCACCTGCGCCGGGCCGACGGGGTGATCATCGCCTCGCCCGGCTACCACGGGTCGATGTCGGGGCTGGTCAAGAACGCTCTGGACTACGTGGAGGACATGCGCGAGGACCCGTTGTCCTACCTCGCCGACCGGGCGGTCGGGCTGGTCGTGGCGGCGCACGGGTGGCAGGCGGGGGTGACGACGCTGGGTGCGTTGCGCTCGGTGGTGCACGCGTTGCGTGGCTGGGTCACGCCGTACGGCGCGGTGGTGAACTCGCTGGAGACGCAGTTCGCCGACGGTGCCTGTGACCAGCCGCGTGTGGTGCAGCAGCTGCACCTGGTGGCCGACGAGGTGGTGCGGTTCGCGGGTCTCGTCGCCGCGGCGCGGGTCGCCTGATGGAGCTCTCGTTCGAGCCGCTGACGCCACTGTCCTATCTGGACCGCGCGGCGGCGGCGCACGGGTCTCGGGCCGCGGTGGTGGACGGCGCTTCTCGATGGACGTACGCGCAGCTGCACGACCGGTGTCGTCGGCTGGCGGGGGCGCTGGCGCCGTTGGCCGGTGGGCGTCCGGTGGCGGTGCTCGCGCCGAACACGCACGTGTTGCTGGAGGCCAACTTCGGTGTGCCGTGGGCGGGAGTGCCGCTGGTAGCGGTGAACACGCGGCTGTCGGCGCGCGAGGTCGCGTACATCCTCGAGCATTCCGAGGCTTCGGTGCTGGTGCACGATCCGGTGTTCGACCCGCTGGTGGACGAGGTGCTGTCAAGCGTCAGCGGGGTGCGGCGGATCCGGTCCGGGGACGAGTACGAGGCGTTGCTCGCGGCCGCTGTCCCGCTGGCGTTGACGCCCGACGACGAGCGGGCCGTGCTGTCGATCAACTACACGTCCGGCACCACCGGTCGGCCGAAAGGCGTGGTGTACCACCACCGCGGCGCGTACTTGCAGGCGTTGGCGATGGTGGGGCACGTGGGATTGTCACCATCTTCTGTGCATTTGTGGACACTGCCGATGTTCCACTGCAACGGCTGGTGTTTCCCCTGGGCCGTCACGGCGGCCGCGGCGACACACGTGTGCCTGCCGAAGGTCGAGCCCGCCGAGGTGTGGCGGCTGATCCGCGAGGAGGGCGTCACCCACCTCAACGGGGCGCCCACGGTGTTGTCGATGTTGGCTTACGCACAAGAAGCCGCACCGGTCACTCCGGCGGTGCGCGTGGCGACCGGTGGCGCCCCACCGTCGCCGGCGATCCTGCGGCGCATGGGTGAGCTGGGGTTCGACGTGACGCACCTGTACGGACTCACGGAAACCTTCGGACCGGCGATGATCTGCGACTGGCGTCCGGAGTGGAACGGGCTCGACGCGGCGGCGCAGTCACGGATGAAGGCACGGCAGGGCGTGGGGAACATGATCGCCTGCGTCGTACGGGTGGTCGGCGCCGACGGGGTGGACGTGCCCGCCGACGGAGTGACAGTCGGCGAGATCGCGTTGCGGGGCAACAACGTGATGCTCGGCTACTTCAAAGACCCCGAGGCCACGCGTGCGGCGGCGCCCGACGGGTGGTTCCGCACCGGTGACCTGGGTGTTCTGCATCCCGACGGGTATGTGGAACTGCGCGACCGCAGCAAGGACGTGATCATCTCCGGTGGCGAGAACATCGCGTCCGTCGAGGTGGAGCAGGCGATCGCGGACCACCCGGCCGTGCTGGAGGTCGCGGTGGTCGCCGCGCCGCACGAGCACTGGGGCGAGGTGCCGGCGGCGTACGTGACGCTGCACGCGGGCTCGTCGGCGACGGAGGAGGAGATCGTGGCCCACGTTCGGTCGAGGCTGGCGCGGTTCAAGGCGCCGAAGTCGGTGCAGTTCGGTGAGCTGCCGAAGACGTCGACGGGGAAGGTGCAGAAGTTCGTGCTGCGGGAGCGGGCGCGGCGGGGCCCGGCATGAGTCGGTAGAGCTGCAGGGCGACCTGCAGGTCGAGGGTGTTTTCGGGGTCGCGCCAGGCGGCCCCGTCGAGCACGTGGTCGATGCGTTCGAGGCGCTGGTAGAGCGTGTTGACGTGGATGCCGAGCGCGCGGGCCGCGGCGGGTGGGCTCTGGCCGCGGTCGAAGTAGCACTCGAGGGTGGCCAGCAGGGACGAGCGGTGTTCGGCGTCGTAGTCGAGCAGCGGTCCCAGGGCCCGGCGGACGACGCGGTGTAGTTGGTCGGGGCCGACGTTGTCGAGGACTACGCCGACGACGCCCAGCTCGTCGAGGCCGGCGCCGCTGCCTTTTCGGCCGAGGGCAAGTAAAAGGCGGTGGCAGCGCAGGGCTTGGTGGTGGGTGGTGCGCAGCGCCGGGAGGTCGTGGGCCGGGCCGGCGGCTCCGGCGGTGACGGGGGTGCTCGCGTCGAGCTCGGCCGCGACGGCCCGGGCGATGGCGCCGGCGTCGCACCCGGGAAGGATCAGGACGAGGTGACCGTCCACTTCGCTCGCGAGGCCGCCGCGCCGGCCGGCGGCGCATTCGGCTGCGGTGGTGAGTTCTGGCGCATCTCCTGATACCACCACGATCACGTGAGGTTCGTTTTCCACCAGGACGGTGAACCTTTTCGCACGCCGCGTGATGGAGTCCCAGTCGGGTTCGCGTTCGCCGAGGAGGTCTTCCACCAGCTCGTGGCGCAGGTCTTGTTCGACTGTTGCCGTCTGGCGTTCGAGAAGTACCAGGAGTGTCGCGGTTTGTGCCGCGCGTTCGAGGGTGCCGAGTTCGGTTTCGGTCAACGGCTGGGTTCGGCCGAAGTACAGCCGCCCGTGCGTCTCGCCGCCGGCGCGCAGCGGGACGACGGTGCCGGTGCGGAACACGGCCTCGACCGGGATCCCGCCGGGCGCGGTGGCGGCGACGCGGTCGGTGCCCGTCTCGAGGGCGACGGTGCCGTCGAGCAGCCGCGCCATCGTGTCGGCCACTTCGCCGAGGTCGGCGCCTGCGAGTGCGAGCGGCATCAGGAGCTCGTGGGCGGTGCCGGCGAGCTCGAGCGCGTGGCGTTGTTCGGACATTTGCGCGTGGGTTTCACGCAGCTCTTCGGTGGAGCTGCCGAGCTGGCCGAACAGCCGCGCGTTGTCGATCACCACCGACGCGTGGTGCGCGAGCGAGGTCAACAAAGCGATGTCTTGTTGATCGAATGTTCGCTCGTGACGATCGGCTGCGAACAACGCACCGATCACCCGATGTCCCAGTTTCATCGGCACACCGGCGATGCTCACCACGCCGTCTTCCCCGACGGCGCTCGCCACCTGCGTTTCGCGGCAGATGCGCGGGTCGGTGAGGTAATTGGTGGTGGCGAACGGACGTCCGGTCGCGATCACGCGGCCGCCGACGCCTGAGCCGGGCCGTTGGCGCACCGAGCGGATCGGCGCGGTGACCGTGCCCGAGGTGACGCGCATGTAGGCGTCGCCGGTGTCGTCGTCGATGAGGGCGATGTAGGTGGAGTCGGTGGCCAGCAGGCGGCGGACGCGTTCGACGATGGCGCTGAGCACCTCGTCGACGTCTCGCAGCGAGGTCAGGTCGCGCGCGGTTTCGTACAGGGCTTGGGTTTCGCGTTCGCGCTGCGCCCTGCGAGCGAGGATGCCGCGGACGGTGCGTGCGTCCGCGATCGCTTGCCGCAAAAGGTTCTTCCGGTCTCCTTCGGGAAGCTGCCGGACGTGTGCCTCGACGGTTTCGAAATCAGTGGCAGGCGCCTCTTCGGCGAGCAGGAAGGTGAGGTGGGCGAGGACTTCGGCCGGAGTGTCTATTGTGGACGTGATGAGCGCTTCCGCTGTCATGACACCACCGGGATCTGGTCGATTACGCGCCGGAGTTGCAGGGCGATGCGCAGCGTGAGCGCGCCCGCGGGCTCACGCCAACGGCGATGCCCGAGCACTTGGTCGACGCGGTCGAGGCGCTGGTAGACGGTGTTGGCGTGCACCTGCAGCCGGCGCGCGGCGGCGCGCGGGTTCTCGCCGGCGGCGAAGTAGCCGTCGAGGGTTTCGGCGAGCAGGGAGCCGTGTTCGGTGTCGTAGGCCAGGATCGGGCCCGCGCTGTCCTTGACGAGCCGGCGGACGTGTTCGCGCGAGGCGCCGTCGAGCACCAGGCCGAGCACACCGAGGTCCGCCAGGCTGGCGGCGGTGCCCGCTCGCCCGAGCGCGACGAGCAACCGGTGGCAGCGCTCGGCTTCCCGGTGCAGGCTCCGCACGACGGGCGCGGTCGCGGCGGGTCCCGCCACACCGGCGGTGACGGTGCCGCCGGTCGCGCGCTCGAGGTGCTTTCTCGCAGATCGCACGGCTGCCGTCGCGTCGGTGCAAGGCACCAGCAACACGACGTGCCCTCCGTGCTCGGTCGCCACACCGCCGTGCGCCCGCACGTAATCGGCGGCGGCTCTCAGCAGACGTCTCCTCGTGGTGCCTGTCGCGGACAACACGAGAACCGTCTGCCGCACGGAAAAGTCGATCGCGCCGGACACCTTCGCGCGCCTGCGCAACGCCACCCAATCCGGCTCACGTTCGGCAAGTAACTCATCCACCACCTGCCCGCGCACCTGCTGTTCGGCAGCGGACATCTGACGTTCGACCAGCAACAACAGGGCCGCCGTCTGCGCCGACCGCTCGAGGATCCGCTTGTCGGTGTCCAACGGCTCAACCCGCCCCGCGAACACCAGATGCCCGAACGTCTCACTGCCGGCCCGCACGGGCACCGTCCAGGCGCGCCGGCCCAAGTCCCGCACCCGCCCGGGCCCGGGTTCGCCGGCCGACCACTCAGACGGCCCGGCCTTGGCGGGTTCATCGGGCTCGTTGGCCTGACGCTCAGGCAGCCCGGCCTTCTCGAGTTCATTGGGCTCGCCGGTCTGGTCGGGCTCGTCGGCGCGCCCGGTCGCGCGCCGGCCCCGCTCGGTTGCGGGTTCCCCCGACGGCTCAGCCGGATCCGCCAGGCCGTTCTCCATCAGGCCGTTCTCCATCAGGGGCATTCCAACGGCTTCCGCGGCGAGTACGGTCCCCTTCCGCGCGTTGCGGTCCCGCTCGCGGACCCGGCCGGTTCCCGGCTCGGCAGGCGGCTGGGCGGCCGGCTTCGGCACGCTGGTCTCCACCACCGGCGCCCAGCCGACTTCGGCGGCGCGCACGGGCGTCGTCCGCGCGTTCCGGCTCCGGTCTTCGCCGGGTGCGGATTCCGTCCGGGGCGGTTCCGGAGATCCGATGTTCGTCGGCGGTGTACCGTCGGCTTTGTCGTCGGCTTTGTCGTCGGCTTTGACGGCGGGCGCGGTCAAGCGCGCGCCCTGGCCGCGGCGGTGGAGGGGCGCGGATTCCGGCTGTGACGGTTCCAGCCGATCGGCGTTCGCCAGGGGCATCCCGTCGGGTTGGTTGGTGCGCGAAGGCACCCTTCGGACGCTTGGTCGGGGGTCCTGTGCGCGGGCGGTGCTGGGGCTGTCGGCTGGCAGGTCCGGCAGCTCCGCGGGACTGGCGTTCGCCGGGGGTGTCCTGCCGGGTTGGTTGGTGCGCGAAGGCGCCCTCCCCGCGCTTGGTCGGGGGTCCCGTGTGCGGGCGGGGCCGGGGCTGTTGGGTGGCAGGTCCGGCGGCCTGTCCAACGGCTCCGCGGGATCGGCGTTCGCCGGGGGTGTCCTGCCGGGTTCGGTGGCGCGCGAAGGCACCCTCCGTGCGCTTGGTCGTAGTTCCCGTGCGCGGGTGGGCCCGGGGTCGTCGGGCGGCAGGTCTGGCAGCCTGTCCAACGGCTCCGCGGGATCGGCGTTCGCCGGGGGTGTCCTGCCGGGTTCGGTGGCGCGCGAAGGCACCCTCCGTGCGCTCGGACGTACATCCCGTGCGCGGGTGGCCCCGGGGTCGTCAGGTGGTAGGTCTGGCAGCCGATCCAGCAATTCAGCCGGACCGGCCTTCGCCAGCGGTGTTCCGTCGGGCTCGGCCGCGAGGACGGCACCGTCGAGCGTCTCCGCGACGGCGGCCACCAGCTCGGCCAAGTCGGCGCGGCGCAGGACCATCGCCATCAGCTGTTCGTGGGCCGTCGCTGCCTGTTCGAGGGCTTTGTTGTGGCGGGCGAGCTGGTGGTTGGCGACGGTCAGCTCTTCGGCGGTCGCTTTCGTGGCTGCGAAGAGGCGTGCGTTTTCCAACACGATCGCTGCGTGATCCGCGAGCGAGCCCAGCAGATCGATCTCGGATTGTGCGAATGTTCGCTCGTCGCGGTTGGCTCCGAACAGAACGCCGATCACTTCCGCACCTACGCGCATCGGGACGCCGAGGATGCTCACGATCCCGTCCTCCGCCACGGCCGACGCGACGGAGTGCTTGCGGCGGATCCGGTCGTCGCGCAGGTAGTTGGCGGTGGCGAACGGGCGGCCTTCCTGCGCGACCCAGCCGCCGACGCCGTAGCCGGGCGGCTGGCGCAGCGATTCGATGGGCCGCGTGATCGTGCCTAGCGTGACGCGCATGTACGCGTCACCCGTCTCCGGATCGACGAGCGCCATGTACGCCGCGTCTGTGCCGAGCAACCGTCGCGCGCGGGCGACGATCGCGTCGAGCGCGGCGTCCACCTCCCTCACCGAGGCGAGGTCACTGGCCGTGTCCAGCAGCGCCTGCATCTCCCGCTCGCGGCGCTTGCGGTCGGCGAGCAGCCCGCGGATGCGCGCGGCCCTGGTCAGTGTGAGGGCGACGAGCTCCCCATCACCCTCGCCCGCCAGGTCCTCGCCGAGCCGGTCGAACTCGCCCGTCGCGCCGGTTTCGTCGGCGAGCAGGTGCAGCAGCCTGGCCAGGTCCCGTTCCGTGGTGGTCACACCGCCGTTGGTGTCCATCTCGTCTCCTCGGTGCCTGTTGACATCTTGACCACAGATGTGAGGCCCCGTCGACCAAAAGCCGCTGGATGGCGCAGTGTGTGTGCGTTCACCCACGTCCGATGTGCGGCTCGTGTACATCCTCCCGTTGTCGCGCGACCCGACGCGGCCGGATGCTCGTGTCTTCGAGAGGACGGTGCCCCTTGGCGACAGCGACCGTGAACGGCGTGACCCTCCACTACGACACCGCAGGCGAAGGCCCGCCGCTGCTGCTCATCGCCGGCCTCGGCGCCAACTCGAGCGCGTGGGCGGGCGCGGTGCCCGAACTGAGCCGCCGGTTCACCGTGATCACCTTCGACAACCGGGGCGTCGGCCGCAGCGCGGTGCCCCCGGGTCCGTACGCGGTGGACATGCTGGCCGACGACGCGGCCGCGCTGGTGCAGTTCCTGGACTTCGGTCCGGTCGCCGCCGTGGGCTGGTCACTCGGCGCGTCGGTGCTGCAGTCGATGCTGATCCACCACGGTTCGATCCTGTCGAAAGCCGTGCTGCTCAACGGTTTCCCGTCGTACACACCCATCCAGCACGCCTGGCTCGACGCCGGCCTCGCCCTCCGCCGTGCCGACGTGGACCCGCTGGCTGTCGGCGTGATCGGCATGGCCTGGGCCTTCACCGCCCGCGTGTTGTCGGACCACGAAACCCTTGCCGCCCAGGCGAAACTGGCGGCGGACGACCCGTACCCGACGTCGCTGGAGGGCTTCGAAGCGCAAGCCGCGGGCCTGCGCGGCTACGACTCCCGCCCGGACCTGCCTTCGGCTCTGACCCCAACCCTCGTGCTGGCCGGCGCCGAAGACGTCCTGACGCCTGTGTCGCAGTCCGTGGAAATGGCTTCGCTGCTGCCGAACGCTTCGCTACGGGTCCTGCCGCGCGGAGGCCACGCCATGCTCCTGGAGTACCCGGACGACACCCTCGCCGCGATCACGGACTACCTGGGCTGATGAGCCTCGCCGCCGATCTGGACGTCGGAGCGCTCGCGGCCCTGGGCCGCGGCGAACCGGTGCTGCTCGACGACTGCCTGGTCCTCTCGGCCGAGCTGGTGACCACCGCGTCGATGGCCTTCCTCATCCGCTATACCAGCGGTTTCGCCTGCGTCGCCCTCCCGCGCGAGCGGCTGCGCGCCCTGCGCATCCCGCTGCTCCCCGCCGACGACACCGACTGCCCGCCGTTCGCCGTCTCCGTGGACGCCGCCGGCGGCACCACCACGGGCATCTCCGCCCACGACCGTGCCCTGACCGCGCGAACCCTCGCGGTCCGGACCACGACGTGGACCGACCTCACCCGGCCCGGCCACGTCGTTCCGATCCTGGCCCGCCCCGGCTGCACGGGCGTGGCGGAAGCGGCCGTGGAACTGTGCCGTCGAGCCGGCCTCGCCGCGGCGGCCGTGCTGGCCGTGGTCGAGGGCGAGGAGCCGGCACTCGCCGGCCTGCCGAGGTTCTCGGCAGTGGAGGTGTTCTGACTTCGCACAGGTCAGGCTGTGAAGTCGACCTCCTCGGTGGTCACCGTGCCGGCCTTCCGGCCGGGCGCCGTGTGGTAGCTCCAGTACAGGTTCGTGTGTGCGATGACCTTGTCGGGCGTCGGCGCGCCGTACTCAGAGAGGTCTTCGGTGGTGTGCGCGTCGCCGATGAGGGTGGCGTCGTAGCCGCGCGCGATGGCGCCGTGGAGGGTCGAGCGGATGCACTCGTCCGTCTGCGCCCCCGAGACGAACAGGCGCCCGATTCCGCGCTCGGCCAGCACTGACTCGAGGTCGGTTTCCTCGAACGAGTCGGCGTAGGTCTTCTGGACCAACGCTTCCGAGTCCCGCCGGACGAGCTCCGGCACGTACTGCCACTTCTCGCTGTCACGCCGCATCTGGTCGCTGTTGTGCTGCACCCACACCACGTCGACGTCGGCGACGCGGGCTTTGTCGACGAGCACGCCGATGTTGGCGACGACCTTGTCGCGCTCGTGGGCGTGGTCGACCACGCCGTTCTGCACGTCGATCACGAGCAGGCCGGTCTTCGGGCGGTTGACGAGTGTGGTCATGGCGCCTCCTCCGTTCGGGTGGGTCGATGGTAAGTCTTGGGTCCGACAGTTTCGGGCCAAAACGTGGAGGACGCATGCTGCGCTGGGGAATCATGGGTACGGGCGGCATCGCCGGCGCCTTCGCGGAGGATTTGAAGCTCACCGATTCCGGCGTGATCGCCGCCGTCGGCTCGCGCAGCCAGGAGAGCGCCGACGCGTTCGCCGACCGTCTCGGCATCCCCACCCGCCACGGCAGCTACAAGGCGCTTGCGCAGGACCCGGACGTCGACGTCGTGTACGTAGCCACCCCACACCCGATGCACCACGACAACGCCATGCTCGCGCTGGCCGCAGGCAAGCCGGTGCTGGTGGAGAAGCCGTTCACCATGAACGCCGACGAGGCCCGTTCGCTGGTCTCCTTCGCGCGCGAACGCGGACTGTTCCTGATGGAAGCGATGTGGACGCGCTTCCTGCCGCACATCCACCACGTCCGCAGCCTGCTCCCGGAGCTCGGCGACATCGTCACCGTCTCCGCCGACCACGGCCAGTGGTTCGCCGAGGACGCCGACTTCCGCCTCTTCGCCCCGTCCCTCGGCGGCGGCGCGCTGCTCGATCTGGGCGTCTACCCGGTTTCGTTCGCGTCGATGATCCTCGGGACGCCGTCGCGCGTGGCCTCGATCGTTTCGCCGGCGTTCACCGGCGTCGACGCCCAGACGTCCATGCTCTTCGGCTACGACAGCGGCGCCCACGCGGTCCTCAACTGCACCCTCCGCGCCGCCTCACCCACCACGGCCTCCATCGTCGGCACCGACGCCCGCCTGGACATCGAAGGCGCCTTCTACGCCCCGGCCTCGTTCACCGTCACCCCGCGCGGCGGCACCCCCGTCCGCCACACCCACACCGACCCCGGCCGCGGCCTCCGCCATCAGGCAGACGAGGTCGCTCAGCTCCTCGCGGCTGGCGCGCTGGAAAGCCCACTGATGCCGCTCGACGAAACCATCTCGATCATGGCGACGATGGACGAGGTAATCGCTCAAGCCGGCTGACGGTCCGGACTACTGTATCGGGCGCTATCCAAAGCTCGGGAGGGTTGCGGACGGCCCCGCAGGACCCCGATGCAGGCCGCGACGTGTGGCGGCCTGTGTTCGGGACTCGGCTGCCAACCGAGGAACGCCGGGGCGACCGGTGCTGCGACTTCGCTTCAGCCGCGGAGCGCACGGCCGCTCCCCGCCAGCCGGGGAGCGGACGGTGACCTGCGCGGGAACCTCGCCCAGGTTTGAGGCGCTGGCCGCGCCTCAGCGGTGGTCCAGCTCCTCGCCGGCCTGCCGCGCGACGGCGGCCCGCAGTTCCTCCATGCGCGTTCTCGGACAGAAGGTCGTGTGGTCGTGGAGGGATAGGTCGTTGAAGCTCCCCGCCGCGCCGCGGAACAGCCCGAGCGACGACCTCAGCGTGCGCCGCCGTTCGAGCGGGGTCTGCGCGTGTGCGAGCCGTTCGTGGTGCGTCCGGAGGAACGTCGCCGCGCCCGGTTCGTGCGGTCGGTGCACCTCGGCCGGCTCGGCGACGTCGTTCAGCAGCTGATTGTCCACGCCACTCCTCGTCGCCGGGCCTTCGTCGCGAAGACTGGCCCGAGGTGATCGCAACCGTCCCGTGTCCGGGGTTGAGTAGTGCTACGGATCCGATCACCACCACCCATCCCCGACCCTGACCGCATGACCACGGACGCCGCCACGCTGCACCGCCTCGCCGACGCCCTCGACGACCTCGGCCGGCACATCGCCGCCGTCGGCACCGAACTCCGCTCCGCCGCGGCGCCCGGCACGTCGACCCCGGACCCGGCTCAGCAGGGTGGGGCGGTCAACCCGCTTGTCAAACCCGCTTCTCAGCCGCCAGCGCCGCCGGGCCGGCCGGTGACGCCCGCCGAGACGCAGCAGCCCGCTGCGGTCCAGGACCCGAGCCAGCCCGGGCAGGCGCAGCCTTCGCCGGCCGCTGCGCCGCCGCACGCCACCCCGCTGCCGGCCGCACAAGCGCAGCCCAGTCCGCAGCAGCCCGGCGGCGAGCAGTCGCAGGCTCAGACTGCCTCACCCCCGGGGTCGCTCCAGGCAGATCCGCAGCTGACTCACCAAGTCGGGCCGGACCAGTCGCCCCTGGTGGCTTCGCAGCCGATGCAGCAAGCCGGGCCGGACCAGTCGGCCCAGGTAGCTCCGCAGCCGACGCAGCAAGCCGGACCAGACCAGTCGCCCCAGGTAGCTCCGCAGCCGACGCAGCAAACCGGACCAGACCAGTCACCCAAGGCGGCTCCGCAGCCGACCTACCAAGCCGGACCACACCAGCCGTCCCAGGCGGACCCGCAGCCAACGCACCCCCAGGCCGGCTCTCAGCCGTACTCGCCGTACGGCCCCGGCTACCAGCCCTACCCCGGCCCTTACGCCTACCCGATGCCGCCCGCACCCCAGCCGTACGCGCAGCGGCCCTACCCCGACACCAACCCCTTCCCGCCCTACACCCCGTCGCCCACGCTGAGCGAGCGGCTCGGCAAGGAGGGCGCCGGGTCGCGGTTGCTCGCGTGGGTCGGTGGGGCCGTGACGTTGCTGGGTGTCGTGCTGCTGCTGGGGCTCGCGGTGCAGCGCGGGTGGCTGGGACCGTTGCCGCGGATACTCGTGGGGGCCGTGTTCGGTGCGGCGCTCGTCGGCGCGGGGGCGTGGCTGCATCGCAAGCCGGCCGCGCGCACCGGTGCGTTCGCCCTTGCCGCGACAGGGATCGCGACGCTCTACCTAGACGCGATAGCCGCCACCTCCCTGTACGAGTTCCTGCCCATCCCCGCGGGCCTCGCCGTCGGGCTCGTGACCGCGCTGGGCGGGCTGTTGCTCGCCGTCATGTGGGATTCCCCTCTGCTCGCCAGTTCCGTTGTTGTCGCTTGCGGCGTGTGCGCACCCGTGATCACCCAGGGCTTCACGCCGGAACTCGTGACCTTCTTGCTCATCATCCAGATCGCGACGGTGCCCGTCCAGTTGCGACGGTCGTGGTGGTCCCTTTCGCTCACTTCGGCAATTCCGCCCTTGACAGCGTCGCTGATCGGCACCGCGTTGCACACGCAGAACACCGGCGTCGCGGCGGCCGCCGGCTTCGTGAGCGCCGCGATTTCGATGATCATGTTGCGCCGCAAGGAAAATGATCCGACCCTGCTGGCCGTACTCGCCATCGCGCCGCTGCCCGTGTTGGCCGCCGCGGTGGTGCTTCCGAAGACACAGGCCGCGCTTTTGACGGGCGCGGTGGCGGTTGTCCTTGTCTCGACATGGCCGATCGTGCGTGGCCAAGCCGGCACCGTCGCGGGTGTCGCCGGTCTGGTTGCCGCTTTGCAAGCCACTGTCACGGAATTCGACGGGGGTGCGGTGTTGCTCGGCGAAGCGGTGGCGCTCGCGTTCGCCGCTCGCTACACGAAGAACCGTTTCGTGCTCGGGGGTTCGCTGGCTTTCGCGGTGATCGGCGGGCTTGTCGCGATCGTCGTGGACGTGACGCCGGCGCTGCTCGTCGTCCCGAGTCCGCACGCGACTGCGGATCTGCTCGGCGCACTCGCCGCGGCCGCGCTCATGCTGGGTGCCGCGATCGCGTTGACCTGGGCCGCTGTGCGTCTCGAAATCCTCAAGCCCAGTAAGCTTTTTCCGTGGCTTCCCGGCGGTCTCGCGGCCCTCTACGGCGCAGCCGGTCTGGTCCTGTGCGCGGCGCTCCTCGCGGTTCCCGGCCGGTCCGGTTTCCTGCTGGGCCACGCGTTGATCACCGTCTCCTGGACGGTCGCCGCCCTCGTCCTGCTTCTCCGCGGTATCGCTGTCGTCGCGCTTCGCGTGGTGGGTCTGGTGCTGGTCGCCGCCGCGGTCGCGAAGCTGGTGCTGTTCGACCTCGCGGCGCTCGACGGGCTCGCCCGAGTGGGTGCATTTCTCGGCGCCGGTCTGGTTCTTTTGCTTGCAGGGAGCCGATATGCGCGGATGGTCGCCTCGCGCTAGCGGAAACTGTCGGTGGGTTGTGGTTCTCTTGAACTCACCACTTCCGAGGGGAGATCGAAGATGCCGTACACAACCGACCCGAACCTGATCAAGCGCGCCGGCGAGCCCGTGGGCTGGCTGACCACCATCACGCCGAGGGGGCGCCCCGCACCGCGTCCGGTGTGGTTCGTCCTCGACGGCGACGACATCCTGGTGTTCAGCCAGCCCGACACCGCCAAGCTCCGCCACATCGCCGGCAGCCCGGAGGTGAGCTTTCACCTCAACAGCGACGAAAACGGCGGAAGCATCCTCGTCGTCAACGGCCGCGCTCACGTCGACGAGGGAAAACCCTCCGAAGCGCCGGGCTACCTCGACAAGTACGAGCCGTCCTACGTCGGCGTCGGATACGCCGACGCGGCCGCGTTCGACGCGTCGTTCTCGGTGTGCGTCCGTATCGTCCCGGAGCGCTCCTGGGGGTTCTAGGTCAGAAGCCGACGTCCAGGCAGGCCAGCCGGGCGCCCGCGGTGCCGGCGTGACCGGGGTCGGTGTGCGTGTGGGTTTCGTGGATCACCACGGAGTGCGCGCGTCGTGAGCCGAACTTCCAGTCCACAGTGGACTTGGCGTGGCCCGTGCCGAAGCGGTCGGTGGTGAAGTCGAGCCAGATCTCGTTGCGCGGGTTCGCGTAGGCGGGGTCGACCGATGGCTTCACCGGGTCCGGCGTGTGCTGGAAGTGCGGGCCGGCGTCGTCACCGGTGGGGCCGCATGCGTTCGCGTGGGCGTGGGCGCCGTACTGGTGGTTCGGCAGCAGGCCGGTGACCACGAGCACGGTGGTGGTGCCGGTGGCGCGTGCGGACGTGCCGAACACGTGGGCCTGCGCGCCGCCCGGGACGAGGTCGGTGCGGTAGGTCACGGCGGGGGCACCGGGGGCGTACCCGGTGAAGGTGCCGTGCGCGGAGGTGAAATGCACCGGGGTTGCCGCTTCGGCGGTGGCGCCGGAGAGGCCGGCCAAGCCGGCGACGAGAGCAGCGGAAAGGAGTGTGGAAGCGATTCGCATGGTCACTCTCTAGCCAGCGCGCGGACTGCGACGCCATGGGCGCCACCCGAACGTGTGAGCAGTTCCCCGTCGTGGGCAGCATCGGGTGAAACCTTCACGGGGCCGGTCGGCCAGGTTCGAGGGGAGGGCGGGGCCTGGCGGTCGGGCTTAGTGTTTTGGCACGAAGCCGAGCTTGGAGTCCATCCGATGACTGACGCCGACGAGCAGCGCCGAGCCAACCCGTCCACCGCAGACCCCGCAGGAGCCGAATTCCGCCGTGGGGTCGGCCTCGGTTCGACCACCGACGGTGCACCGCCGGTGGAGGCCGACGGGGTCATCGACAACCGCGACGTGGAGCACACCGGGGAGACGCGCAACCAGAAGCTGCAGCGCAACGTCGGCGAGCTGCTTCAGGAGCTGCGTGTCGCGCAGGCCGGGGTGCAGATCCTGTTCGGGTTCCTGCTGGCGGTGGTGTTCACGGACCGGTTCCAGGCGGCCAGCGGGCTCGAGAAGGTGCTGCACCTGGTCGCGGTGCTGCTGGCGGTCGCCGCCACGGCGCTGCTCACCGCGCCCGCGGCGTGGCACCGGCTGCTGTTCCGCACGGGCCGCCGCGACGAGATCCTGCGCGTCGGCAACCGCGTCGTGCTCGCCGGCTTCGGGTGCCTCGCCGGGGCGGTCACGCTGACGGTCGCCCTCATCGCGAAGGTCGTCTACGGCACCGCCGCTTTCATCGCCGCGGGCAGCTTCACGGTCCTGCTGTTCGGCTTGCTGTGGTTCGTCGTCCCCTTCCGCCTCCCCAAGGACGACCCGATCCCCGCCAACCCGCTGCGGCCAGAGCGCGACCGGCAGGGCTGACCGGCCGACGAGCCGTGCCCGCGGGCCGGCCGGACCGCTCGCCTGCTGTTGTGGCGCTCCGGTGTTGGCGGGGCGGGGCGGCGCGGCGAGACGTTGCGGGCGCCGGGCTCCGCGGGGACCGCCGGCACGGGGCGACAGCGGGACACCGGAACAACTCGCGAGAGTGGTCGCGTCGCGGCAGGACCGCTTGTGCCGCCTGCGGGCGCCGGGCTTGGGGGGACGGCTGGCACGGGGTTACAGCGGGATACCGGAACAACTCGCGAGAGTGGTCGCGTCGCGGCAGGACCGCTTGTGCCACTGCGGGTGCGGCGGGGCCACTGCCACTGCCACTGCCACGCTGCCACTGGCTGCTCGCGGTCACGATCTGGCGCGACCGAGCTGCTTGGGCCGCAGGCGAGCGCGACGGGACCGCCGCCCAGCCTGCTCGCGTCGCGAATCGGCGCGACCGGATCGTCGGCGCCGCAGCATGCACGCGCGATAGGTCCCGCCGCCGAGCCGGTACGAGGGGACCCTTCGCACCAGCTTGCGAGCGCAAGGGGACCGTTCGCACAACCTGCGAGCGCAAGGGGACCGTTCGCACAACCTGCGAGCTTGAGAGGGACCCATCGCACCAACGCGACAGCAACGCCATGCATCCCGGCCGCAGCGCGCCCATCGGGTCGGCGCGAACATCACAACGACTTTGCCGGAACCCTGCCCGGGAAGGCGGGGGCTGCGCGGTGATTGGGGAAGGGCTGGGGGATAAAGAGAAAAGGCACGCACCCAAACCAGAAGCAAGAGACCGGAGTAGGAAGCCCACCTCAAACACCCAGTCACAGCGGCGAAAAGCTCGGAACTGAGGCGGGGACCCGGCCTCATCCGAGAAACGCGGCGAAAAACCTCACACGGTCAGGTTGCCCCACGCGTAGTTCTGCTTGGCCAGCTTCAGGTACACGAACAGCTCCGTGGAGGTCACCCCGGGGATGGGGCGTACCTGGTCTCCCAGGACGGCCAGCAGGTGCTCGTCGTCACGGCAGAGAAGCGACGCCAGGAGATCGAAGCGGCCGGCGCAGAGGACCACCTGGTGGACGTCGGCGAGGTCCGACAGGCGGTTGGCGACCTCGCGCGGGTCGCCGCTTACGGTGACGCCGATCATGGCCTGGCGGGTCAAGTCGACGTTTTCAGGGGCCGTCACGGCGACGATCTGCATCATGTCGTCGCGCAGCAGGCGTTGGACTCGCTGGCGCACGGCGCCCTCGGAGAGTCCGACTGCTTTGGCCAATGCGGTGAACGAGGCACGGCCGTCGTTCTGGAGCAGGGCGATCAAGGTTCTGTCTGTGCCGTCCAACGCCTTCGGCGCGCGCAGCTCCTCGACCTTCGTACGGTTTCCGTCACCCATGCCGTCCCTCCCTGTGTTTCGGCATGTGATTCCTTAGGCGCGCAGCGTATCTGCCCTCGCGCCCGAACAGGAGTTTGTTTCGGGATTCACGCGATTCGCCGACCAGGCTGACGACGACGCCGAAATCAGTGGTCAAGGCGCCGTGGAGGTGAGGTTTTCGGTGTGCGGATGTGCGACGGCGCACACGGAGTGCCGGGCCCGAGCCCCTACCCGGTACCGTCTGGCGGCTGTGAATGGCCCAGAAGGGCCCCGAAAGAACGAAAAAGACCCGGAAGGCCTAACGAAGGCCTGGAGGGTCCGACCAAAATCCCACCCCCGCGTAAGGAGGACCGGTCATGCCCGAAGCCGTCGCGCTCGGCGCGCACCCCGCCCCGGCCGTGCCGGCCAAAGGGCTCCGGACAGGGGCTCTGGGCATGGTGTCGGCGACGGTGATCGGGATGTCGTCGACGGCCCCGGCGTACTCGATCGCCGCGACGCTCGGGTTCATCGTGCTCGCGGGCGCCGGCTTCAAGGCCGCCGCGTTCATCCTTCTGTCGTTCATCCCCGTGCTCTTCGTGGCCGTCGCGTTCCGCGAGCTCAACACCGCCGAACCCGACTGCGGCACCAACTTCACCTGGGCGACGCGCGCGTTCGGCAGCCGCGCGGGCTGGATGACGGGCTGGGTGGTCACCGTCGCGCAGCTGCTGGTCATGAGCAGCCAGTCGGCGCTCACCGGCCGCTACACGCTGCTCCTGCTGGGCGCGGACAGCCTCGCGGACAACCGCGCCGTGACCACCGCCATCGGCTGCGCGTGGCTGCTCGGGCTCTGCTACCTGTGCTACCGCGGCATCGAAGTGTCCGCGCGCGCCCAGTGGATCCTGCTGGGCATCGAGCTCGCCGTGCTCATCATCTTCTCCGCCGTCGCCCTCGTCCGCGTCTACGAGGGCAGCGCCGGTCCGCAGGCAAGCCACCCGCAGTGGAGCTGGCTGTGGCCCAACGGGGTCGGCCTCGGCACGGCCGTGTCGGCGGTGCTGCTGGCCGTGTTCATCTACTGGGGCTGGGAAAGCTCGCTGTCGGTCAACGAGGAGTCGGCCGACCCGCGCCGAGCGCCCGGACGCGCCGCCGTGCTCTCGACGGTGCTGCTCTTGCTCAACTACCTGCTCGTCACGGTCGCCGCGCTCGCGTTCGCCGGCGTCGGGGAGAGCGGCATCGGCCTGGGCAACGAGGCCAACTCCGAAGACGTGCTGGCCGGCCTCGGCGGCGCGGTGTTCGGCGACTCCGGGCTCGGTAAGGTGATGGGCCTGCTGCTCATCGTCTCCGTGCTCACCAGCGGCGCCGCCACCAGCCAGGCGACGATCATGCCCGCCGCGCGCACCACGCTGTCGATGGCGAGCCACGGTGCGCTGCCCAAGGTCTTCGGCCGCGTACACCCGAAGTACCGGACGCCGTCGGTCTCCACCTGGACGTTCGGCCTCGTCGCGCTCGTGCTCTACGTGCTGCTCGCGGTGTGGAGCGACAACGTGCTCTCGGACTCGGTCGACGCCGTCGGGCTGACCATCGCGATCGAGTACACGATGACGGCACTTGCGTGCGTCTGGGTGTTCCGCAAGACCCTTCTGACCAGCCTGCGCCACTTCGTCCTGCGCGGCGTGTTGCCGTTCGTCGGCGGGGTGTTCTTCCTGGCCGTGCTGGTGCTCGCGCTCATCGCATACGCGAAGCCGGACGCGGGGGAGACCACCGTGTTCGGCATCGGCGGCGTCGCGGTGATCGGGGTCGTGTCGATCCTGGTCGGGTTCCCGCTGATGTTCGCCGTGCACCGCGCGTGCCGCGAGTTCTTCGCCGGCCAGCGCCTGCCCCGCGGGTCGGTGGCGCGTGACGGCGAAGCCATCGAGGTCTGATTTAGGCTGGTGGGCATGCCGGACACACAGTACGAAGACCTGCTCCGCCACGTGCTCGACACGGGCGCCCGCAAGCAGGACCGCACCGGCACTGGCACGCGGTCGATCTTCGGGCACCAGCTGCGCTACCGGCTGGCCGACGGCTTCCCGCTGGTCACCACGAAGAAAGTCCACTTCCGCTCGATCGCCTACGAGCTGCTGTGGTTCCTGCGCGGCGACTCGAACGTCCGCTGGCTGCAGGACAACGGCGTCACGATCTGGGACGAGTGGGCCTCCCCCGAAGGCGACCTCGGTCCGGTCTACGGCGTCCAGTGGCGCTCGTGGCCGACCCCGGACGACGGGCACGTCGACCAGATCAGCGAAGTGCTCAAGACGCTGCGCGAGAACCCCGACTCGCGGCGCATGATCGTGTCCGCGTGGAACGTCGCCGACATCCCGCGCATGGCGCTGCCGCCGTGCCACGCGTTCTTCCAGTTCTACGTCGCCGACGGCGAGCTGTCCTGCCAGCTCTACCAGCGCAGCGCGGACCTGTTTCTCGGTGTGCCGTTCAACATCGCCAGCTACGCCCTGCTCACCCACATGATCGCCGAGCAGGTGGGCCTGCGCGTCGGCGACTTCGTGTGGACCGGCGGAGACTGCCACATCTACGACAACCACGTCGACCAGGTCCGCACGCAGCTCGCGCGCGACGCGCGGCCGTTCCCGACGCTGAGCCTGAAGCCGGCCGACAGCCTGTTCGACTACACCTACGAGCACATCTCGGTCGACGGTTACGACCCCCACCCCGGCATCAAGGCACCGGTGGCGGTGTGATCGGGGTCGAATGGGCGCAGTCGTCCAACGGCGTCATCGGCCGTGACGGCGCGTTGCCGTGGCACCTGCCGGAGGACCTGAAGCACTTCCGCACGTTGACCTCGGGCGCGACCGTGCTGATGGGCCGGCGCACGTGGGAGTCGCTGCCGCCGAGGTTCCGGCCGTTGCCCGGCCGGCGCAACCTCGTACTTTCGCGCACGCCGCAGGAAGGCGTCGAGACGTTCCCCGACCTGGCGCAGGCGTTCGCCGCGGTGTCCGGGGACGTGTGGGTGATGGGCGGCGAGGCGGTGTACCGGGCGGCGCTGCCGTTCGCGGACCGGATCGTGGTCACGGAGATCCAGGAGCACTTCGAGGGCGACACATACGCGCCCCAGGTCGGGCGGCCGCCGGACTCCGCCGGCGAGTGGCAGGAATCGTCGACGGGGCTGCACTACCGGTTGCTGACCTGGGGCTGAGGTCAGCAACCGGCTCGCTTCAGCAGCGCCGCAGCAGGTCCTCCTCGGTTTCGCGCGGCACGAGCAGCTTCGCGAAGCCGTCGCGCACGCCGATGAGCGGCGGGCGGCCGACGAGGTTGTAGTTCGAAGCCAGCGAGTGGTGGTACGCGCCGGTGCACGGCACGGCCAGCAGGTCGCCGGCGTGCACGTCGCCGGGCAGGCAGATGTCGTCGGCCAGCACGTCACCCGTCTCGCAGTGGCGGCCGACCACGGTCATCGGCGTGCGCGCGGCCTTCGTGTGCCGCCCGACGAGGCGCGCGGTGTAGCGGGCGCCGTACAGGGCGGGGCGCGCGTTGTCGCTCATGCCGCCGTCGACGGCGACGAACGTCCGGCTGCCGCGCTTCACCGCACACACCCGGTAAACCGTGATCCCGGCGGGGCCGACGATCGCGCGTCCGGGCTCGATCGTCAAGCGGGGCAAGGGAAAGTCGTGCGACGAGCATTCATAGGCCAGCGCGACCCGGAGCCGGCGCGCGTAGCCGTCGAGATCGAACGACGCCTCGCGATCGAGGTACGGCACGGCGTGGCCGCCGCCGAGGTCCAGCTCGCGCAGGGTGACGCCGTACTGGTCGCGCACGCGCACCAGCACCTCCACCATGCGCCGCGCGGCCTCCTCGTACCGGTCGACGCGCGCGACCTGCGAGCCGATGTGGCAGTGCAGCCCGACCAACCTGAGCCCGGGCTGCGCGAGCACGGCGGCGACGGCGCGGTCCACGTTGTCGCGGACATCCGGGCGCAGCGAGAAGCCGAACTTCTGCCCTTCGGTGCCGGTGGTGATCGCCGCGTGGGTGTCGCCGGAGACGCCGGGCGTCACGCGGATCATGACCTGCTGCGCGCCGTGGGCCAGCGCGCCGAGCTGCTCGATCTCGTCGAGCGAGTCGAGCACGATGCGGCGCACGCCGTACTCCAGCGCGGCCTTGAGGTCTTCCGGGGTTTTCGCGTTGCCGTGCAACAGGATCCGCTCGGAGGGGAAGCCGACGGACCGCGCGACGGCGAGCTCGCCCGCCGAACACGTGTCCAGCGAAAGGCCCTCCTCAGCCATCCAGCGCAGCACGGCGCGCGTACACAGCGCCTTGCTCGCGAAGGCCACTTCGGCCTCCGGCAGGGCACGGCGGTAGGCGCGTGCGGTCTCGCGGACCTGGGCCTCGTCGATGAGGTACGCCGGGGTCCCGAACCGGTTGGCCAGGTGGCTCACCGGAGCACCCGCGAAGATCAGCTCACCGCCTTCGCCGAGGCAGGTGCTGCGCGGCCAGAGCCCCGGCTCGAGATGGTCGGCGGCCTCATAACCGAGGCTGGGGAGGAGCTCGCTGAGTGTCACGGTGACCTCCGGGCGATGTGCGAATTCGGACACCGTCAGCACACTGCGGTGGTGTTCGATTCGCCCCAGCCGTGAACACCACCCTGACGCTCCGCCCGGCCGCGCTGACACCTTCTTGACGCGCGAGTAACTTCGGCCACATTCCGTTTGACCTGCGAAGAGTCGATTTCTCCCGCCGCGTCCCGTCTCATGGGACATGGTTGAAGAGATGACGGACTTCGCGACCGAAACCGAGACGCACCGCCACGAGCTTCGGGTGCACTGCTACCGGCTGCTGGGTTCCTTCGACGAGGCCGAGGACCTGGTGCAGGAGACGCTGCTGCGCGCGTGGCGCGGCCGCGGCACCTACGACGGCCACGCCGGCCTGCGCGCGTGGCTCTACCGCATCGCGACGAACGCGTGCCTGGATCACCTCGCCGCGCACCCGCGTGAGCTGCCGGTGCTGGACTTGCCGACGGCCGGCGGTTCCGATCTGGCGCCGCGGCCGGACGTCGCGGTGCCGTGGCTGCAGCCGGTGCCCGACGACGTGCTCGGCGAGGTGGTCGCGCGCGAGACGGTGGAGCTGGCTTTCCTCGCGGCGATCCAGCACCTGTCCCCACGCCGTCGGGCGGCGGTGGTGCTGCGTGACGTGCTCGGCTGGTCGGCCCGCGAGACGGCGGCGGCGCTCGAGACGACGCCGGCGTCGATCAACACCGCCGTGCTGCAGGGGCGGGCGTCACTGAAGGAACACCTGCCGCAGCGGCGGACAGAGTGGTCTTCCGAGGGCAGCGACGAGGAACTCGCTGTGGTGGCGCGGTATATGGCGGCGTTGGTGGATCACGACGAAGAGGCGTTCGCTTCGTTGTTGCGCGAAGACGTCCGCTGCAGTCACGCCCCGGGCGCCGGCGGGCACGTCGGCGCGGAGCCGACTTGGTACGCGGGCCGAGAGACGGTGCTCGAAGGCTGGGCGCCCGCGTTGCGCGGCCCGGACGCCGTGGCGTTCCATGTGCTGGCAACGCGGGCCAACGGCCTGCCGGCGCTCGCGACCTACGTCCGGCTCGACGGTGCGTTCCGGGCGTTCGGGCTCAACGTGTTGCGAATCGCGTGGGGGAATGTCGCTGAAGTGACAACATTCGCACCGGCGGTGTTCGAGCTGTTCGACTTCCCGCAAACGCTGCCACTCGACTGACGCTGGTCAGCGTCCTCGGTGCTCGGCTTTTTTCGCGGCGCCACACACGCAGCCGCGCTCGGAGTGGCCCGCCGCGGTCGCCGCGCAGTACCTGCGGGCGATCACGTCGTGCTCCTCGAGCGGGTGCGGGCAGCTGGGGCAGGACGTCTCGGGCCGGACCTCCGCCGGGGTCTCGTGTTCGGCGGAGGTCATGACGTGGCCGGCTCCGGCGCGCGCTCGCGCAGGGGAGCGCCGACGGAGTGAAGGTGTTCGAGCACGTAGCCGTAGGAGCGCGCCCAGCCGCACTGGGCGTAGGAAATCCCGTGGCGGGCGCAGAACTCGCGCACGATCACCTGCGCGTGCTTGAGGTTCCCGCGAGCCATGCTCGGGAAGAGGTGGTGCTCGATCTGGTAGTTGAGGCCGCCGAGGGCGAAGTCGACGACAACGCCGCCGCGGATGTTGCGCGACGTCAGCACCTGCTTGCGCAGGAAGTCGAGCTTGTGGCCCGTCACGAGCATTTCCATGCCCTTGTGGTTGGGAGCGAACGAACATCCCATGTACAACCCCCACAGGAACTGGTGTACGACGATGAACACCAGACCCGTCAGGGGTGACAACACGATGAACACCGCGGCCAGGTACGCCACCAGGTGCCCGATCAGCAACGCCGACTCGAGCTTGTGCCGGCGCATGTCACCGGCCCACACCGCGCGAATGCTCGACACGTGCAGGTTGAGGCCTTCGAGCAGCAGCAGCGGGAAGAACAAGAACGCCTGGTACTTCGCCACCCAGCGCAGGAAGCCGCGCTTCTCGTGGCTCTGTGCGCGCGAGAACGCGAGCGCGGCGATGTCGACGTCCGGGTCCTCGTCCTCGTGGTTCGGGTTGGCGTGGTGGCGGGCGTGCGTGGCGATCCACCAGCCGTAGCTGAGCCCGGTGAGTCCACCGTGGACGAGTCCGGTGGCGTCGTTGGCCTTGCGGCTGGAGAAGATCTGCTTGTGGCCGGCGTCGTGGCCGATGAAGGCCAGCTGCGCGAACATCATCGCGAAGAAGGCGGCGAGGAACAGCTGCCACCAGGAGTCGCCGAGGAACACGAACGCCACCCAGCCGCCCGCGAAGGCGGCGAGGTTGAGGCCGATGCGGATTCCGTAGGCGGTACGGCGGCGCTTGAGCAGGCCGGCCGCCTTGACGAGCCGCGAAAGTTCGGCGAAATCGCTTCCGGTGGCGGGTTCCGTGGCGTCGAAAGTGGGCGAAGTTGTCATCGCGACACCGCTCTGGTTCAGGCGAATCGCTTGTCCAGAGACGGATTCCGGCCACGACGGGTCCGGTCCCGGTCCGGGAGAAGGGCGCTGGGGCCTAGGCCGCGGTGGCACCGCAGCCTGACCACACCCTCTCATCCTCGGCTTGCAAAGGCAATTGCCCGCGGGTGTCGGGAAACCTCAAGAAAGTCCCCACGACGAGAGCAGACCGAAAACCTGCTCGCGCTCGGCGGCGGTCAGTCGGCGGCTCGGCGGCCGCACGTCGGGCCGGCAGAGGCCGAGTTGCGACAACGCGTCCTTGACCACGCTGACGTTGTTGGCGTTGCGTTCGGCCGCGCGCATCTGTTCGAACGGCCGGATCAGTTCCCACAACCGCATGGCACCGGCGAAATCGCCCTCGCGCAGCCGCGCGAACAGGTCGAGCGAGACGCGCGGCGCGACGTTCACCAGCCCTGATGTGAACCCCTGCGCGCCGACCGCGAAATAGCCCGGCGCCGAAAGCTCGGCCAGTCCCGCGATCCAGACGAACCGTTCGAGACCGGCGTCACGCGAAACTGTTGCAAAACGCACAGGATCTGACACCGCGTACTTAACACCGATCACATTCGGCGCCGCGTCGGCCAGGCGCGCAAGTTCTTCGCCGTCGATCTCGGGGTTGCGCACATACAGCACCACGCCGATCTCCGGCACGGCCGACGCGATCGCGCGGTGGTACTCGACCCAGCCCTCGCGTGAGACGTACGGGTGCACCGGCTGGTGGATCATCACCAGGTCGGCACCGGTGTCGCGCGCGTGCCGGGCCGCCTTCACGGCCGTGCGCACGTCGTGTCCGACGCCCGCCAGCACACTCGCCTCCCGCGCCGCCTTCACGGTGACCTCGAGGCACAGCCGCGTCTCGTGCTCGTCGAGCGCGTAGAACTCGCCGGTGTTGCCGTTGGGCGTGACCACCTCGACGCCGTTGGTCACCAGCCGCTCGACGAGCCGGCCGTATGTCTCCGTCTCGACCCCGCCGCTCCCGTTGAACGGCGTCACGGGGATCGCGACGACGCCCGCCAACCGCCGTTTCTGCACTTCGAACGCCACTGGTGTGTCCGATCTGATATATGATGTGACGACGCAGAGGGTAGCACTGGGGTGGTGGGTCAGGCGTCCTGATCTTCGGGTCGGGCGGTCCGGTAGACCTGCACGGAGACACCCTTGCCGGTCGTGCGATGTTCGACGAGCTCGAGTGCGCGGCGCGGTGTTCCCGGCGGGAACAGCCGTTGTCCTTTTCCCAACACCACGGGGAACACCCACACGCGGTGCTCGTCGACCAGGCCGGCGGCCATCAGCGTCTGGAGCAGATCGCTGCTGCCGTGCACCTGCAACTCCCGCCCGGGCTCGGCCTTGAGCTCGGTCACGGCCCGCACGACGTCGTCGCGCAGGAAGGCCGTGCCCTGCCACGATGAGCGCGTGAGCGTGCGCGAGGCAACGTACTTCGGCAGCGTATTCAGCGGTCCCGCCACCGGGTCGGAGCCGCCGACGGAGGGCCAGTAGCCCGCGAAGATCTCGTACGTGCGGCGCCCGAGAAGGAACGCGTCGGCGCGCGAGAACCAGTCGGCGGTGTACTCGGCCATCACCGCGTCGTAGTACGGCGTGACCCAGCCGCCGAGGTCGAAACCGCCGCGCGGGTCCTCGGTGGGCGTGCCCGGGCCCTGCACCACGCCGTCGAGGGAGACGAACGTGGTGGCGGTGAGCGTGGTCATGCCATCGACCCGAACGTCGGCGCGCCCGCGGCCGCGTACTCCTGGATGACGACGCCGGTGCTCGTCGCGCTCGTCGACAGCGGGCGCAGTGCGAGCGGGTGGGCGCCGGCGGGGAAGAGCGGGTGGCCTTCACCGAGGACGACGGGGAAGACGAGCAGGCGGTACTCGTCGACGAGGTCGTCGAGCTCGGCCACGAGGCTGCCGCTGGCATGGAGCTGCAGCTCGCCGTCGTAGCGGGCCTTCAACCGGCGGATCTCGGTGGCGAGGTCGCCGGTGACGACGTGCCTCGGCAGGTCACCGGTGCTCGGGCAGTAGTCGGCGATGTCCTTGACCTGCAGGAACGCCGACGCGCGGCGCTGCCAGCGGGCCAGTGCCGCGCCCATCTGCGCGTCGACGTGACCCGGTCCGCGCACCACGCCGTCCAGAGTCAGGAACGCCGTGACGATCAGCTTGCCCATCGGTCGTCTCCCTCGTTCGTCAGGTCTTGGTGAACCGTCGAACGAGGGATGCGCCGAATCGACAACTTCTTGTGCGCGGGCTACCAGTTTTTGTGCGGGGTTTTTCAGCCGACGAGGAACGCGGCCAGTTGCTCGACCACGAACGCGTGGTCATCGGCCTGCGGCAGGCCCGAGACGCCGACCGTGCCGACCGGCCCGACGTTCTTGACCAGCACCGGGAACACGCCGCCGTGGGCCGCGTACAGGTCGGGGTCGAGGCGCGAGTCGGCCTCGAAGCTGCTGCCCTTTGCACGGAACTGCGTGCCGACGAGGAACGAGCTGTGCCCGTAGCGGTCGACGACGCGGCTCTTGCGGTCGATCCAGGCGTCGTTGTCGGCCGATGTTCCCGGGAGCGCGGCGTGGAACAACCGCTGTCCGTTTCTGCGCACGGAGATCGTGACGGGCAGGGCGCGTTCGCGCGCCGCGGCGAGCAGGTGCTGGCCGAGCGCGAGGGCGGTCTCGTTGTCGAACCGGGGAAACACCAGCCGGCTCTCCTGCTCGAGGAGCTCCTGCATGAGCTCGGATTCGGTCGTCATGTCCGATATTAAATCAACACTGTTGTGTAATCGCCACCGTGTTCAGCCGCGGTTCACATTCGGCTGCTTGTCGTCCACCGTGACCTGGGGAAGGCTGCTTGCCGCGCGTGAGGTGGATCTCCGTCACGCACATTCCGGACGAGGAGGTACGGAATGGGTAGGCGGAAGGGCGGCTGAGCCGTCGCTCGGTGCTCGGCGGCGCGGCGGCGGCCGGCATGGCAGGCGCGGCGGCGGGTCTCGGCGGCGGGTCTCGGCGGCGCGTTCGCCGAGGCGGCCGCGGGTCCCCGGCGGCGCGGCAGCCTCGACGACGTCGAGCACGTCGTGGTGCTCATGCAGGAGAACCGGTCGTTCGACCACTACTACGGCACGGCGGCCGGTGTTCGAGGCTTCGGCGACACCGCGACGGTGCGTGACGTGTTCCGCCAGCCCGACGCGAAGCGCACCGACGGAGGCACCTGCTGCCGTTCCACGTCGACACCGCGCTCGTCGACGGCCAGACCTCGGCGACCTCGCGCACGACTGGGCGACCACGCACCAGGCGTGGGCCAACGGCGCCTACGACGCATGGGTCCCGGCGAAGACCGAGGTGACCATGAGCTACTTCAACCGCGAGGACCTGCCGTTCCGCCGGGCGCTCGCGAGCGCGTTCACCTTGTGTGACAACGACTTCTGCTTGCTGCAGGCTCGCCGAGCGGGCCGGCCTGCGCACGCAGTGGTAGGCGGATTCGGGGCAGGACAAGAACGTCGACCACGTGCTGCAGCAGTTCGTGGCGGACTGCAAGACGGGCACGTTGCCGGCGGTTTCGTGGGTGGTGGCGCCGTACGCGTACTGCGAACACCCGGCCGCGCGGCCGGTGGACGGCGCGGCTTACACGCAGCGCGTGCTGAAGGCGTTATGGGACAACCCGAAGCTGTGGGAGTCCACTGTGGTCCTGATCAACTACGACGAGAACGACGGGTTCTTCGACCACGTCGTGCCGCCGTGCGCTCCGGCCGGGACGCCGGGCGAGCTGCTGCCGGTGAACCAGCCCTCGGGCCCCGGCGGCGTCGGGACGGGCGCACTGGCGCCAATCGGCCTCGGGCCGCGCGTGCCGATGACGGTGATCTCGCCGTGGAGCCGCGGCGGGTTCGTGAACTCGCAGGTCTTCGACCACGTGTCCGTGCTGCGGTTCCTGGAGACGTGGACGGGCGTGCGCGAGCCCAACATCTCGGCGTGGCGCCACGAGATCTGTGGTGACCTGACCAGTTGCTTCGAGTTTTCGCGTCGGGATGTTTCGATCCCCGCGCTGCCGGACGCGACGGCGTTGCGCGCCGAAGCGGACCGGACGCAGACGAAGCTGCCCCAGCCGGCGCCCCCGCTGACGGGGCAGCAGGCCATGCCGGAACAGGAGCGTGGAACGGCTCCGGCGCGGGCGTTGCCTTATCAGCCGGTGGCTTTTGTTTCGGTGGGTGCGGGGTCGCCGGCTTTGCAGGCGTCGAATCACGGGCGGCTGGTTTGCAGTTGACTTCTTACGCTTATCACGCCGGTGGGGCTTCGCAGCTGTTCGACGTTTCCGGTGGCGGGTCTGCTGCGGGGAAGATTGCGTTTTCTGGTTCTTATGATGTCGCGGTTCACGGGCCGAATGGATTTGTGGTGGAGGCGTCCGGGGATTCGTCGACTTCGGGGGTGGAGGTCGCGGCTGCCATTTCGGGTTCGGCAGCGCACCCGGTTTTCCAGGTTAAGGTGACAAATTCCGCGTCTCGGCCGGCGACGTTGACGGTGAAGGGGCGCCCCGGCTTTGTGGTGGGTGCGCACGGTCAGCACACGATTTCCCTTGATGCGCTGGCCGGCAATTCCGGCTGGTATGACGTGCGGCTGTCGCTCGTCGGGCACCCGGAGTGGCACCGGCGGTTCGCCGGGCACCTGGAGAACGGGCAGCCGAGCAGGACGGCTTGATCTGGCTGTGCGAGGGGGCCGTTCGCTGGGCGAAGGGTCCACTTGTGCGGGCGCTCGCGCATGACTGATCCTGTCGCAGTGCCCGGCGGCGTGACTGGTCCTGTCGCGCGCGGGTTGCGACGCGACTGGACCTGTCGCAGTGCCCGGCAGCGTGACTGGACCTTTCGCGCGCCGGTTTGCGCCCGCGACAGGACCTTTCGCGCACAGCGTGAGGGTGCGACTGGACCTTTCGCACGCAGTGCCAGGGTGCGACCGGGCCTTTCGTGCCCAGCATCCTGGCGCGAGCGGACCACTCGTGCGCTGGCTGAGACGCGACTGGACCGCTCGTGCAGTCGATTGAGTGCGAGCGGTCCGGTCGCGGCGCGCCGAGCGCGGGCGAGGGGACCTTTCGTGCCACAGCAGCGGAGCGAGTGGTCGCTTCGTGCCAGTCTTGACGTCGCGAGGGGACCGTTCGTGCACATGAACCGGCACGACGGGACCGTTCGCCCAGCGAAGGTCCCCTCGTGAGCCCTCAGCCCTCAGCCCCGCAAAGCGTTCAATGCGAACGCCGCATACATCGCCACCCCAGCCGGCATCGCGGCCTCGTCGAAGACCACCCGGTTCGAGTGGTTCGCGGGTGCGTCCGAGGGCGAGAGCCCCGGCGGGCACGCCCCGAGGAACGCGAACGCCCCCGGAACCCGTTGCAGCACATAAGAAAAGTCCTCCGCCCCCATGATCGGGTGGGGAATCTCCTGGACGTTCTCCTCGCCCAGCACCGTCGCGCCAAGGGCCAGCACCTCGGCGGCCACCCCGGGGTCGTTCACGGTCGGCGGGTAGCCCGGCTCGATGTCGGCCAGGACGCGGCAGCCGTGGGCCGCCCCGATGGACTCGCAGACGCGGGGCAGCTCGGTCCGGACCACGGCGCGCGTGGCTTCCGACAGGGTGCGGATGGTCCCTTCGAGCACGGCGGTCTCGGGGATGATGTTCGTGGTCGTGCCGGCCTCGATGCGGGTCACGGAGATCACGGCGGGGTCGAAGACGCCGATGCGGCGGGTGATCATCGTCTGCAGGGCGCCGACCACCGCGGCCGCCGCGGGGACGGGGTCGATGGCTTCCTGCGGGGCGGACCCGTGGCCGCCGCGGCCGGTGACGTCGACGCGGAAGGTGTCGGCGGACGCCATCATCGCGCCGCCGCGGACCTGGAGTAGGCCGGTGGGCGTGTTGGCCATCATGTGGAGGCCGAAGGCCTGCGAGACGCGCGGGCCGGCGGCGTCGAGCACGCCCTCGTGGATCATGAAGCGCGCGCCGTGGTGGCCTTCCTCGCCGGGCTGGAACATGAAGACCACGGAGCCGGCCAACGAGTCGACGCGCGAGGCCAGCAGGCGGGCGGCGGAGGCGAGCATGGCGACGTGGGTGTCGTGCCCGCAGGCGTGCATGGAGTCGTCGACCTCGGACGAGAACTCGAGGCCGGTGTCTTCGTGCAGCGGCAGCGCGTCCATGTCCCCGCGCAGCAGCACGGCCGGGCCCGGGCGCGCGCCGCGCAGCACGGCGGTGAGCGATGTCGTGGAGCGGCCTTCGGTCACGGAAAGCGGCAGGTCGGCGAGGGCCGAACGGATCGCTTCCTGCGTCTGGGGCAGCTGGAGCCCCTGCTCCGGCCGGCGGTGCAGGGCGCGGCGCAACGCGACAGTGCGGTCCTGCAGCTCCCGCGCGGCGTCGAGCAGCCCGTCGAGGCGGGTGTCCGGGAGAGTCGGCAGGTCGGTGGGTCCGGTCATGGCTCGATAGTGGCACCACGGACGCTTCGGGTGCACCGTGCGTGCGCTCGCATCGACGGCGGAATACGGTGTGCGCAT
The DNA here is from genome assembly GCF_040689465.1 of Amycolatopsis sp. NPDC051373. Lineage (NCBI taxonomy): Bacteria > Bacillati > Actinomycetota > Actinomycetes > Pseudonocardiales > Pseudonocardiaceae > Amycolatopsis > Amycolatopsis sp. NPDC051373. Next base: position 145,263 of record NZ_JBFBAE010000005.1, read on the forward strand.
GGCGGTGCAAGAGCCGGTCACGGGCTTCGCGATGGCAGTGGTCCGAGAAGACGGTCGGTGGCGGTGCAGTGCGCTCGATCCCGCGGCGCTCACGGAGCTCGACGCGGCGATCACCGAGCTGGGGAAACTTCGCTCGACCGGCGCGGCGTTCGGGCTCCTGGCGGTGGACGACGAGTTCTTCGTGATCGTGCGGCCGAGCCCGCGGGGGCCGTCGCTGCTGTTGTCGGACGCCGCGGCGGCGCTCGACTACGACATCGCCGCGGACGTGCTCGACGTCCTGCGCGTCGACCCTCCCGACGAGGACGACGACGCCGTCTGGCCCGAAGGTGACCTCGACATCCTCGCCGATCTCGGACTGCCGGGCGGCGAGCTTGAAGTTATCGTCGGAGAGGTGGATCTCTACCCCGACGAGCAGCTCCAGATGATCGCCCAGCGCTGCGGCTTCGCGGCCGAGTTCTCGAAACTTCTGGACGAGCTCTGAGACGCCCGGCCGACACCGAAGCCGTGCAGGCGGCGCTCGAAGCCGCGCGCGGTCCAGGCGCCGATGTGCCCATCGGCGCCGTGGTGTTCGGCCCTGACGGAAGGCCACTCGCCGCGGCCCGCAACGCCCGCGTCGAGCTCGGCGACCCCACCGCCCACGCGGAGATCCTCGCCCTGCGCGCGGCGGCCCGCGTCCACGGAGACGGCTGGCGTCTGGAGGGCTGCACGCTCGCGGTGACGTTGGAACCCTGCACGATGTGCGCGGGCGCCCTCGTGCTCGCCCGCGTGGCCCGCCTGGTGTTCGGCGCGTGGGAGCCCAAGACCGGCGCCGTGGCTTCCCTGTGGGACGTCGTGCGCGACCGCCGGCTCAACCACCGCCCCGAAGTCCACGGCGGTGTGCTGGCCGAGGAGTGCGCGGAGCTGCTCGAGACGTACTTTGCCACCCGCCGCCACCCCGCCGATGTCGTGCCTTCGGCCTCCGGTATTGTTCTCGGCGGTGGCGTGTCCGAGCGGCCGAAGGAGCACGACTCGAAATCGTGTGACGGTTAATCCCGTCCGTGGGTTCAAATCCCACCGCCACCGCTCGCGAGTGGGCGAGCTATGTCGACGGAAGGCGTCGAGGTAGCTCGCTCTCCGTGTTTTCTGGGGGTGCAACCCCCAGACCCCGCCCGGAGGGCGTTGCCCCCGGACCCCCGTGGTGGTCAACTGCCGCGGATTGGTCACTGGTGGCGGGTGGCGTCCTTGAAAGACAAAGCCGGTGTTGCGCGAAGGTCGAGCTGTCGTCGGCGCGGCCGGTCGAGGGCGTTTGGTTGAGGGGTACGGATTTGCCGGGCGTCGGCGGAAGCCAGTGGGACTCAGTCGAACGGCAGAACCGGCGTGCCGAACGGCTCCAGGAACGAGATCGTCTCCATGATCGTCGACACCCCCGTTTCCACGGCCCGTACGACCGCGGCGCACGCCTCGATCACCGGTTGCACCGCTTCTGTCGAGCGGTCGCCCGCCAGTACCGCCACCGCGGACGCCGCGGCTGACCCCGCGACGCAAGTGACCTGAGCGGCCGTCTCCGCCGCGAGCCGGTCGAGCAGATCGGCCAAGTCCAGCCCGACGGCGGCAGTGCGGGCGGCGGCTTCGGCGGCCTGCCGGTAGTGCACGTCGAGCTCGTCGGCGCGGGTGCGGAACAGGGCGGCAGGCTCGCCGCCCCAGCGGCGTTCCGCGCGGTGGGCGCCGCTTTCGAAGGCGAGGCGGGCGGTGACCAGGACGTCGCGGCCGGCCGACAGGGTGCGGGCCGACTCGCGGATGGCGGGGGGTGAGCAGTCGATCTGCTGCAGCGCGGCCACGGGGTCCGGGGCGCCGAGGCGCGCGCCGGCCTTCCGCAGCGGCTCGAGGGTCGCGGCGGCCTTCTCCAGGGCCGGGTGCAGGAAGGGCATCAGGTGAACAGCGCCGTCGCCACCGCGGGGCGGATCTTCTCCGCGTGCCCGCCCGCCGCCATGCGCAGGCGGCCCGCGAGGTCGGACGTCGCGTCGCCCAGCACGCGGGCGTCGACGTCGCGGGCGGCCAGCGCGGCCTCCCAGCGCGAGGCCAGCTCGCGCGCCGGCGCGGAGATGCCGAACGGCGTGGACTCCAGGCGCGCCTCGGCGAAGCGGCCGGCCGCCTGGTCGGCGTCGGCCGCGGCCTTGTCCAGCGCGTCGGCCGCGGCGCGCAGCCGCTCACTCGTCGAGCTCGCCATGGCGACCTCCCCTTCCCGGAACAAACCAGTTCAAGGTGGCCAGGCCCCCACCTCGTCACCCTGTAGGGGGAGATCTAACCTCATCACGTCCTGTGTGGTCACTCGGCCGGGCGTAGGACAGTTTCACATCGTGAAGAGCCTTGACCCCGCTCGGCAGCGCTGACGACCATCGCGCCCATGCCGGCCACCCGCCGCGCCGCCGACCCAGCCGCCCCGCCGGGGCAGGCACAGGCGCGCCCCGGTCCACGTGGCAAGTCACTCCGATCGGCCGAACTCCGCTCAACCAAGCCGATTCGCCCACCCGGAGGGCTTGATGTCGATCGACCTGCCGAGCTTGTCGGCCACCCCCGCCGACGGCATCCTCGAAGGCCCGCGCGTGCTGCGCCGGTTGCCCGAAGGCGCCGAAGAACGCCCTACGAACTGTTCACCGTCCGCACCCTCGGCCGGGTGAGGGTGTCGACCTCGGAGCGTCAATGACCCCACGGCTTCGCATAGAGCTGAACCGCGCGTTGCTGGAGTGGAAGATGCTGTTCTTCCGCGAACAGAAACTGACGGCGGAACAACAGCGCGTGTTCGCTTCCCACTGAGGAGCGTTGAAACCTGCCCCTTCATCCCGCAAGGCGACAACAACGAAGTCGTCCGCTTCACCCGCACCGCCGGCATGCCGGGCTACGAGAACATCTGGCACACCGACGTCACCTGGCGCCCCGCACCCGCGCTCGGCTCCGTCCTCCGGCTGGTGGAGGTCCCGCCGGTCGGCGGCGACACGATGCGGGTCGACATGGCCGCCGCCTACGACAACCTGCCGGCCGACGTGCGCGAAGGCGTCGACGTGGCGTTATGGGACAACCGCGCCACCCAGCACTACGCAGTGAACGACTACCACCCCCTCAACCGGGTGGCCGAACGCGTCGCCATCGTGGGCGACCGGCCGTTCGGGCCTAACCTGGTCGTATGAGCGAACCCAAGGCCGTGGTCACCGCGTTCCTGCAGGCTCTCGAGGACATGGACGTCGAGCGGGCGCTGAACCACGTCGCAGTCGACATCACCTACCAGAACGTGCCGCTCCCGCCCGCCCGCGGGCTCGCGGCCGTGGAGAAGCAGCTGCGCATGCTGACCCGGTTCGGCACCGGGTTCGAAGCGCGCACGCACCACATCGCCGCCGACGGCAACGTCGTGCTCACCGAACGCACCGATGTGCTGCGCCGCGGCTCGTTCGCGGCGGAGTTCTGGGTGTGCGGCACCTTCGAGGTCGAGAACGGCCGGATCGTGCTGTGGCGCGACTACTTCGACTGGACCACTGTCCTCGCCGCCGGCGCGAAGGGCGCCGGCCGCGCGGCGGTGGCCGGAGCGAAGACCCTCATCGGCAAGGCCCGTCCGTGAGCGGTGCGGCCGCCAAGCCGCCGAGCCGCACCGCCCACGAACCCCCGGGGCAAACTTTTCGCGGACGCCGCGGTCGCGGGAAAAGCGGAAATCCCGCGTCCGCGGCGTACCCCAGCGGGCGCCAAACCGCGCGAGCCGAACACGATCAACCCCCATGTGATCGTGTCGCCTCCCCCCCACGGTTTGCGACCCGTGAGCTCCCGGGAAGTGGTCTGGGCCACTTTCTCGTGGGCTCGCGAGTAAAGGTACCTCCGCCGCAAACCGACGGCGCCAAAGCTTGACCTGCATTTAAGGCAGATGGGCCGTCCGGGTGACGACCTGGGGAAACGCCCTCAGCGCTTCGGCGCGAGAAACCCTTCGACGGTGCCGATCCCGGAGCCCACGGCCACCTTTGTGGACCGGCGCGCCGACAGTTCGGCCACGTGCCGCAGCACCTGTGCCGCCGCTTCGCCGGCCAGCGGCACGCACTCGTTGTCCTCGCCGCGGCGCACCGGTATGAGTTCGAGCCGCGGCCGGTCGCCGAGCAGGCACCCGGCGAGCAGCCCGTCGACGTGGCGGCCGCGCATCGCGGGCCAGTCGAACACGAGGTTGCCGAGGCTGTAGAGGATCGGACGCCCCCGGTAGACCTCCACAGCCTGGATGCTGTGCGGCCCGTGGCCCACCACGAGGTCGGCGCCCGCGTCGATGATCGCGTGGGCATAGGCGATCTGGTACTCGGTGAGCTCTTCGCCCGGCAGCCCCCAGTGCATCGACACGACCACGTGGTCGGCCGCCGCGCGGGCGCGGTGGACGTCGGCGACCACGCGTTCCAGGTCCGCCGGCACCGGGGTGGTGTGGACGATCGGCGGCCGGCCCGGCACGTCGAGCACCCGCGGATCCGGCTGGTACGAGGTGTACGCGCCGGCGACCGCGACGCCCGCCGAATCGGCCTTCGCCTCTTGGCCGACCGGCCAGCACAACGACGTGAACGCGAGGAAGGCGACGCGGCGATCGGCCCGTTCGATCACGGCGGGCGTGTGCGCGGCGGTGAGGTTCGCACCACCGCCGCAGTACGCGATCCCGGCATTCTCCAGCACCGACAGGCTGGCGAGCATGGCCGGCGGCGGGTACGTCACGTTGTTGGCGACCGACACCACGTCGATCCCGGCGGCGGTGAGCGCCTCGACCATTTCCGGCGCGGAATGGCGCCAATTCGGCTTGTGCGGGATGTCCAGACCGCCGTGGTCACTGATCGATCCCGACAGTGGACCCTCGAGGTTGACAAAACGCAGGTCGGCCCCGCTCAACAACGGTGTCAGCGCCCGGAATGCCGTTTTCGGCTCGCTTCGGCCCTGCACGTTGACGTCTCCGCCGAGTACGAGAGAGATCACTGTGTCAACCCGTCCCTCGGAGGTAATTCCGCGAACTCGTTACGAATCGTTGCCTCTTAGTCTTCCTACCCTTCGCTTGTTCGGGGGACGATGCGTCGACCGTTCATGCAAAGGGGACTCAGGGTGACCATATCCGGTCGAAGAAAGAGCGTGCTGACCGCCGCTGCCGTCGCGGGCCTGGTGGTGAGCGGAGCTCCCGCCGCACTCGCCACACCCAGCGCAGACGCGGTCATCGCCGAGGTCTACGGCGGCGGTGGCAACGCCGGCGCCACGCTCACCAACGACTTCGTGGAGCTCGCGAACCGCGGCGGCGCGCCGCTCGCGCTCGACGGCTACAGCGTGCAGTACCTGCCGGCCACGGCCAGCGCGTCGAGCACGTGGCAGGTCACGAAGCTCGCCGGCTCGGTCGTCGCGGGCGGCCGCTACCTCGTCGGTGAGTCGAAGGGCTCCGGCGGCACCGTCGCGCTGCCCACCCCGGACGCGACCGGCACCATCTCGATGTCCGGGACCGCCGGCACGATCGCGCTGGTCACCGGTTCCACCGCGCTGACCTGCAAAACCGCCGCCGACTGCGCCGCCGCCCCGCAGGTCAAGGACCTCGTCGGCTTCGGTGACGCCGTGGTCCGCGAGGGCACGCCGACGGCCGCCCTGTCGAACACGACCTCGGCCGCGCGCGCCGCGTCCCTGGCCGACACGGACGACAACAGCGCCGACTTCACCGTCGGCGACCCGACGCCCACCAACTCCAAGGGCGAAACGGCCGGCGGCGACACCGGTCCGGTCGACCCGGGCACGCCCGCGAAGATCCACGACATCCAGGGCACCACGCGGATCTCGCCGTTGAAGGACAAGAAGGTCAGCGACGTCACGGGCATCGTGACGGCCGTGCGCACCTTCGGTTCGTCGCGCGGCTTCTGGCTGACCGACCCGAACCCCGACAGCGACCCGCGTACCAGTGAGGGCCTGTTCGTGTTCACCGGTTCGACCACGCCCGTCGTCGCCGTCGGCGACGCGGTGACCGCGGCCGGCACGGTGAAGGAGTTCTACCCGGACGCCCCGGCGACGTCGAACTACCAGTCGCTCACCGAGCTGTCCAGTGCACAGTGGACGGTCGGCACGCACGGGAACCCGTTGCCCACGCCCACGAAAATCACGCCCGACCAGATCCCGGACGTGCTCGCGCCCAACGCCGGCGGCAACATCGAGGCGCTGCCACTGGAGCCGGCGAAGTACGCGCTGGACTTCTGGGAGTCGCACGAGAGCGAGATCATCAGCATCTCCGACGCCCGCGTGGTCGGCCCGAGCAACGACTTCGACGAGCTCTACGTGACCACGAAGCCGCAGCAGAACCCGACGCCGCGCGGCGGCACGGTCTACCTCGGCTACGACAAGATCAACACCGGTGTGCTGAAGGTCCAGTCGATCATCCCGTTCGACCAGCAGCCGTTCCCGAAGGTCAACACCGGTGACGTGCTCACCGGGACGACGTCGGGCCCGGTGGAGTACAGCAGCTTCGGCGGCTACACGCTCTTCGCGTCGCAGATGGGTCCGGCGAAGGACAACCACCTGCAGAAGGAGGTCACGGCGCGCCAGCGTCCGGGCCAGCTCGCGGTGGCGACGTACAACGTCGAGAACCTCGCACCGTCCGACCCGGACACGAAGTTCGCGCAGCTCGCGCACGGCATCGTCGACAACCTGGCCGCGCCGGACGTGGTGACCCTCGAGGAGATCCAGGACAACGACGGCGCCACCAACGACGGTGTGGTCGCCGCCGACGTGACGCTCAAGAAGTTCACCGACGCGATCATCGCGGCGGGCGGCCCGCACTACCAGTGGCGCGAGATCGACCCGACCAACGACGAGGACGGCGGCGAGCCGGGCGGCAACATTCGCGTGGGCTTCCTGTTCAACCCGGCGCGAGTGTCCTTCGTGGACCGCCCGGGCGGCAGCGCGCTGTCCTCGGTGGGTGTCGTGAAGGACCACGGCAAGGTGCACCTGACGCAGTCCCCGGGCCGCGTCGACCCGACGAACGACGCGTGGACCGACAGCCGTAAGCCGCTGGCCGGCGAGTTCGTCTTCCAGGGCCGCACGGTGTTCGTGATCGCCAACCACTTCAACTCCAAGGGCGGCGACCAGCCGACGCACGGCCGGTTCCAGCCGCCGGTGCGCAGCTCCGAGGTGCAGCGCCAGAAGCAGGCGACTGTGCTGAAGGGCTTCGTCTCGCAGCTGCTTTCGGCCGACCGCAACGCCAACGTGGTGGTGGCCGGTGACCTCAACGACTACCAGTTCTCGCCCGCGTTGGCCCAGCTGACGTCCGGCGGCCTGAAGGACCTCATCGCGACGCTGCCCGCCGCCGAGCGGTACAGCTACGTGTTCGAGGGCCAGTCGCAGGTGCTGGACCACATCCTGGCCGCGCCGGCGCTTCGCGGCGTGGACTACGACGTGGTCCACATCAACGCCGAGTTCGCCGACCAGGCCAGCGACCACGACCCGCAGATCGTGCGGTTCCGGCCGTCGACGGGGAACAAGCTGGGGGACGTTGCTTACGACCTGCTGGACTACCTGGACCAGTTGCTGGGGCGGACAGCTCCGCGTAAGTAGTTTCGCCGGGTGCGGGAAGGCTTCCCCGATCGGAGGCCTTCCCGTATCCGCTTTTCTCGCTAGAATCCCTCCGGCAAAGGGGGATTTGTTGAGCAAGGAACAGCCCGAGCGCGAGGGCTTCTGGTCGCTTGGCCACAAGTGGATCACAGCCATCGCTGCTCTGATCACCGCACTCGCCACTGCCGGAATCATCGTCGGTGTGAACAGCGGTTCTTCGGACAAGAGCGGAAACGCGCTGCCTGCACCGACTCAACCCGCGTCGCAGGCGCCGGCGGCTCCGGGATCGACGGCCGCGAGTTCGGCCCCACCCGCTTCCTCGAACGCACCCGCTGATCCGGCCGTGTACTACGCCGGTCCGGTCACCTGGGGTCAGGTCAACCTCGACCTGACCCCGCCTGCCTATTCCTCCACCAACGACATCATGGGGTCCGGCCCGGATCTGTACAACAGTGGTCACGTCAAGATCGACATCTGGGCCGACCGCGGTGAACCCGGGCGCAAGGACTGCGAAACCCTTGCGCTCACCACCGGCGGCGCGGAGGTCGACTCACTCCACGCGGGCAGCATCGTCTGTGGCATCACCGAGAAGGGCCGGCCGTTCCGGTTGAACGTGAAGGTCGCCAGCAGCAACGGCATCGTCACCGACGCGGTGGTCTGGAACGCGTAGCCGTTCGGCGAGTAACCCGTAGCCGAAAGGCGTACGTGGTGATCAGCCCGCCGCATGTTGTCCCGGCAGCCGCGCGATTCGTACGTTCGGACCAACCGATGAGGAGGTCCGAATGCGCAGGACGATGATCGTGGGCGCGGCTGTTCTGGTGGCCGGCACGGTGGCGGCGGCGCCCGCGATGGCGGTGTCCGGGGGTGACACCGCGCGGCCCGGCGCGGCGCCGTGGATGGCGACGGTCGTGTTCAAAGGGGACGGGCCCCTGGTGCAGCGGGAAAGTTGCGGCGGCGCGTTGATCGCGCCGGATCGGGTGGTGACGGCGGCGCACTGCCTCGACCACGTGGACCCCACGCACTTCGAGGTGCACCTCGGGGGTGGGACGCTGTCGACGGATCCCGGGCGGATCGTGCCGATCGAGGGGTGGTCGGTCGACCCGGGGTTTCGGCTGATCCCGTCGCCGCGGGCGCCGGAGGACTACTCGAAGGCCAGTGCCGCCGATGATGTCGCGCTGATCAAGCTGGCGCGTCCGGTGTTCGACATTCCGACGTTGCCGGTGGCCAACAGGGCGCCGAAGCCAGGCTCCACTGTGGACGTCTACGGGCACGGGCTCACCAGAACACCGGACCCGAAGGACCCGCTGCCCGCGCTCGGTGACCGGCTCGCGCACGCGCAGCTCAAGGTGATCGACGATCAGGCGTGCGGGCAGGCCTTCGGGAGCCAGGACGTGATCGACGGGCCGTCGGTGCTGTGTACGCAGGCCGCGGCGACGGTCTGTTCCGGCGACAGCGGCGGTCCGCTGGTTCAGGACGGCCGGCTCGTCGGCATCGTCAGCTTCGCCGGTGAGGTCGCCGGTAAGCAGTGCGGTGACCCGACCGCCAACGGGTTCGCCGACGCGGCCGCGTTGCGTTCCTTCCTGACGCAGCCGAGGCCGCCGCTCGCGCCGATGACTCAAGCGGACCCCACGATCGCCGGCACCAAAGCCGCGGGCAACACGCTCACCTGCGAAGCTCCGAAGTGGACCAACGGCACACCGGCCGAGGTGGACTACGCCTGGTACTCCAACAAGGTCGACCCCTCCAACGGCTTCGAGTTCTACATCCCGGTCGAGGGCGCGACGAACTCCCAGCTGGCCATCACCCCGGACCTCGCGGCCCACAAGCTGGATTGCGGCGTCACGGCCAGTACCGCGGGCGGCACCGTCGTGCTCTACACCGACGTCATCTGACAACTCAGCGTTTCGCTCGCCACCCCAGCGCCAGCACGGCCTGCACCAGCTCCTGGTACGACGGCTTCACTTCCTCGAGATACCGGTCCAGGTACTGCGGCCGCGCCGTCGACACCGGCTGCGGATCATCGGCCGGCTCGAGGAAGGTGAGCCGTGCGACGTTGTGCAGGGCCATCTTCCACCAGCGGGAAGCGCGTTCGGCCGCCTTCTCCTCGCGTTCCTTCGCGGCGGAGACGGCGGCGTGCGCGTCGGCGAGCTGGTGGTCGATTTCGTCGGCGCGGGCGAGCTCCCAGGCGCGCAGGTTGTCGGCGGAGCCGCGGGCCAGGCCGACGATTTCCTTGTAGCGCATGGCCGCGCTGGCGTCGTCCGTCATGCCGGGTCTCCCGTCTGCTCGGGCCGCTGGAAGGGGATGATGACTTCGGGGGCGCCGTGCGTGGTGCGGTCGAAGAACAACGCGCGGCCCTGGCGCGGCGACCAGTGCACGACTTGGCCGGCGGCGAACGGGGACAGCTCGTTGCCCTGCACGTCGAGCGCCGCCCAGGTGCCGATGTCGTCGGTGCCGCCGAAGCCGAGCGTGTCCTTGAGGCGCGCGATGCTGCGCCACCAGCCGATGGTGTGCACGCCGTGGCCCGGGCCCGTCTTGAGCACCGTGCGCAGGTGATCGAGGCCGCTCTTGAGCTGGCCGGGGGCCTTGGTTTCCAGCGTGGGCAACGCGGCGTCCACCCCGTACAGCAGCAAGATCCGTGACGGGCCGCCGAGTTCCCCGTCCACAATGGAGGTCAGCAAAGCCGCCAGGTCGTCGATCAAATCTGTCACGTGACCCTCGGCGCGCAGCCGTTCCGTCAGCTCCAGGACGGCCGGCGCGCACGCCTCGATCGGGCAGTACAGCACGAACTCGACCTCGCCGATCTCGTACTGCCGCGCCAGTGACCGCGCCGCGGAGTCCATGATGGACAGTGCCTCCGCCGACGCGCCGCCCAGTACCGCGACGTTGCGGCCGGGCGCGCGAGGCAGCTCCACGCCCTGCGCGGCCTCCGTCACGTCGATCGACTGTCCCAGCAGCGCGCGCGGGCGCGAGGTCGGCTTGAGCTCCGTGTACGCCGGGAACTGTTCCAGCACCGGCGAATGCGCGCCGTCGAACAGGCGGGGGCGCGGGAAGCGTCCGGAGTAGAGCTCCCACAGCTTGTGCTGCAGGTCGACGAACACGTTGCGGCTGCTCGCGTCCGGGATGTGCGCGAGCAGGTTTCCGTGCGCCACGCCGGAATCGTGGTTGATCACGGCGTGCCACTTCGGCGCGGACACCGCCGCGTTGTTCGTCTCCGCCAGCACGCGCCGCGCCTTCGGCATCGCGATGCGTAGCGTGCACTGCTCGAATACCGCCGGCTTGCCCCAGAACGCCTCGATGCCCGCGACGTCCTGGCTCGCGAGCACGAGGTGGATGCCCTGCGAACGCCCACGCCGCGCGATGTCCTCCAGTAGCTGCGTGGCCATGGCCGTGACCTGGTCGCGCCCGGCGAACAGGTACTGGAACTCGTCGATCACGGCGACGATCCGCGGCCAGTGCCCGCTCGGGTCCTGCTCGCGCAGGTCGGCCAGGTTCGTGACCTCGTGTTCCTTGGCCGCGGCCGAACGCCGGCGCAGCTCGTCGGCGAGGAAGCGCAGCAGTGCCAGGCCGAACTCGCGGTCGGTGTTCACGTTGACACCCACGAGCTTCGCGTGCGGCAGCCAGCTCGCGTCCTTGCGACCGGGCGCGAGGCCCGCGAACGACACGCCTTCCTTGAAGTCCAGCAGGTACAGCGCCAGCTCGTCCGGCGTGTAGCGCGCGGCGAGGCTGCCGAGCAGCGAGTACAGGAAGTTTGTCTTACCGGAACCGCTCGGCCCGCCGATCAGGGCGTGCGGGCTCGCGTCGCCGATCACGACCTCGACGGCCTCGCCCTCGTAGAACCCGACGGGCGCGCGCAGCTCCCGCGCCGAGCTCTCCTGGCCGAACTCCGTGGGCAGCAGGTCGGCGAACGAGCGCGGCCCGCCTTGCTTGGCGATCAACGCTTCCGCGATCCGCCCGGCCGCCCGGATCACCTGTCCGGAAGGCAATGGCGGATCGAGGTCCACGACGAGGTCGGTGCCGGTCATGCTGCTGATCGCGCGCCGCTCGTCGAGCAGGCTCAGCGATTCGATCGACGCGCTCACGGCCGTGGGCACGTCGATGAGGATGAGGCAGATCCCGGCGGCGAGCGCGCCGCTGGCCACACGCTTGAGGTCGCGTGCGAGCTCCGGTTCCAGCGTCTCGCCGTTGCCGTAGAGCACCGCGATCCGGTACGGCTCCACGCGCTGGTTGCTGGCACGGCGCAGCTCTCGCAACGACGTGTGCCCGGCCTGCATGCCGGTGGCGTGGATACGGCGGATGTGGCCGGCCAGCTCGTCGAGGAGGTCTTCCAGCCGCGTCGGGTCGTAGAGCGACAGCGCACTGGTACGGCTGATCGGATAGAGGTCGGGCAGGATCGCGGTGAGCTGCCCGATGTCCCACAGGTGGATCTTCACGGCGCCGGGCTCGAACGTCGATAGCACCCGCATCAGCAGGTTCTGCACGATCCCGTCGATCACCGGACGCGTTTTGGGCGCCGAGGTGATCTGCAGGTGCGACTCGTCGAGCAGGGGCACGGCGACGTCGAACGTCCGCGAGATGTCGCGGCCGGCCGCCGTCGCCGAGCCGACGCGCCACAACCCCGGCGCGGTGATGCCGGGGTTGGTCCCCACCCGGCCGAGCCATTCGCTCGGCGGCCGCCCCGCGGGACCCGGTGCGTTGGCCGTCACCAGGTCCCGCAGGGCGCCCGGACCCGAGCTCCAGTCGGTATAGAACGCGTTGCGCACGCCGCCGAGCGAAGCGAAAACCTCGTGCGCGGCCGGGTGCCGCGCCCATTCCGTCTGCTGCTCGGCGTTGGCGTGGTTCATGCCGACGCGCACGATTTCCTGTTCGAGAGCGAGCCGCGCCACGTCGGCCTCGGCGGCTTCGCGGGCGCCGGCGGCGGCACCGAGCACGAGCCCGATCTGGTGCCGGACCCGGTCCAGCGCCGTCTGAACGCGGTTGCGCTGCTCGGCGGATTTACTGGCCATCGGTGTCGCTCATACTGTGCCGTTCGTCCCTACAGGCGTGACTGGTATCCGCTCACCAGGTCGTCGGCGGCGGCTAGGCGGGTGAGGAGATGGTCGAGTCCCTCGTCGGCCTGGTCCAGTTGCGTCGGCAGCCAAGGATCGGCCTTCGCTTGTGCGTCGACGAGCGCTCTGCGGGCGTCCCCGAGCAGGGACTTGGCCCGCTCGGCGTGGGCGCGCCCGTCGGTGAGGCCCGCCATCGCAGCGGTGAGCAACTGGTGGATCTCGGCGAGTCCCGACATGGAGCTACAACCGGGCCGAGTAGGAGTCGGCCGACGAAATACTGGCCTGGATGGTGCTTTGCATCCCGGTGATTCCGTTCAGCGCTTCGGCCAGCAGACCGTGGGCCTGGTTGACCTCGTGCTGACTGCTGCCCTGCGTCGCCTGGGAAAGCGACAACTGGGCTTCTTCGAGAGATTGCGCTGCCTGCTGCAGGGCGGCGATGCTCGCGGACGCCTTCTCGTTCGCGAGCGCGATGCCAGCGCGGATCTCTTCCACTCCGGGCATGGGGGCGGACTCCTCGGTGCGTCGGGGCTGGAACGACCACGTACAAACTTAGCGTGATCAGGTGTCTTCGGTAAGTGAGGAACTGGGGGAGAATCGACAAGGCCCCGGACGTGGGTGACGTCCGGGGCCTCGCGGGCAGCGGTTGGTAGCGGAACCCCCGAACCGTGTTCCAGCCATGGTGACCTGCGGTTTTCGAGGCTCGCGCGCGAGTGGCCGCGCCCAGGTCAGGCCGGTATTCGTGACACCGATGAACCTCTCCGAACTTCTACGATCGAGTCTGCGGAGGAGACTAGCGGGTGCGGCCGGGTTGGGTTTCGGAGGTCCTCGGGTAGCCCCCGGCCTGCGCGGGTGTCGATCAGCAACGCTTCGGCAACGGCCTCCACGCGGACGCGTACGGGAGAAAACGGGTATATGAAAGGAAATTCGCGTTTCCGGAAGTGCCGCGCCGCTTGGTCTTATCGCGCGCCGATCACGCGCGGTGAGGAATCGAGGCTGGGCAACAAGAGTGGCGCGTCGGCCGGAGCCCGCGAACGACAAAACGCCGGACGGCTCGTGAAAGCTGCCCGGCGTTTCGCCTGCTACTGCGGCGGAGGATACAGGATTCGAACCTGCGAGGGCGTGAACCCAACACGCTTTCCAAGCGTGCGCCTTAGGCCGCTCGGCCAATCCTCCGTGGAGAAGGGTACCGGATGGGGTGGTGCGGTCCCGCAGGTGGGCCGGGGGTGGCGATCAGGCGGGGACGACGTCGGCGACGACGATGGTGATGTTGTCGGGGCCGCCGCCGTCGTTGGCGAGGGTGATGAGGGCGGGGACGGCTTCGCCGGGGGTGCCGGCGGCAAGGGTCTCGGCGATGGCGGGTTCGCCGGCGCCGGCGGTGAGGCCGTCGGAGCAGAGCAGGAGGCGGTCGTCGGCGAGGGGGGTGAACTCCCAGACGTCCGGGTCGCCCGAGCCGGTGCTCTGCAGCGCCTTCATGAGCAGCGAGCGGCGTGGGTGGTCGATGGCGTCGGCCTGGGAGATGCGGCCGTCTTCGACGAGGGCCTGGACGAGGGTGTGGTCGCGCGTGATGCGGTGCAGTTCGCCGTCGCGCAGGAGGTAGCCGCGGGAGTCGCCGATATGGGCGGCGGCGAAGCGCACGCCGTCGAAGAGCAGGGTGGTGAGCGTGGTGCCCATGCCGTGGGTGGCGGGATCCTGCTCGGCGACCTCGGCGAGGCGCTCGCCGACGCGCCGGACGCCGTCGGCGAGGGTGCTCTGGAGGTCGAGCGAGGTGAGGTCGAGTGAGCGCAGCTCGGAGTCCAGGCTCGCGAGCACGCCGACCGCGGTGGCACTGGCCACTTCCCCGTGGGGCTGACCACCGATACCGTCGGCCACGGCGAGCAGGCGTCCGCTGGCGTAGACGGAGTCCTCGTTGATCGAGCGTCGTCGCCCGGTGTCGGAGCCCGCGGCGTAGCGCAGGGTGAACCGGGTCTGGTTGGTGACCATATCACCATGAAACCATTGGTTGACTGAGTTAACAAGTAAAACGATGGAAACTCCAGTCATCAGCTATCGTGCTGGCCATGGACGACACCGCGACGGTCAGCGCCGCCGACATCGCCCGGCTCGCGGGGGTGCGTCGCGCCGCGGTGAGCAACTGGCGGCGGCGCCACGACGACTTCCCGCGCCCGGTCGGCGGCACCGCGTCCAGCCCGCTGTTCTCGCTGCCCGAGGTGCAGGCCTGGTTGACCAGCCGCGGCCGGCCCGTGGTGCTCGCGCCGATCGACCTGGCGTGGCAACGGCTGCGCGCCCTCGGCGACGACCTCGAGCTGGACACCCGCGTCGCCGACGCCGGTGAGTATCTCGCCCACGCCACCGAACGTCCCACGGACGACCCGGAGCTGCTCGCCCTCCTCGCCGAGGTGGCCACGACGAACGGCGCGACCTGGACGTTCGAGCAGCTCTGCGAACGCTACTTCGAAGCCCACGCCCGCCGCGTCTCGCCGACGCCTCCCGCGTACGCGAGCTTGATGGTCCGCCTCGCCGGTGCGAAGGGGGCCACCGTGCTCGACCCGGCGTGCGGCTTCGGGTCCCTGCTCCTCGCCGCCGAGGCCGCCGGGGCCACCCTTGTCCAGGGACAGGACAGCGATCCCACCACCGCCCGCATCGCCGCCCTGCGCTTGCGTCTCCACGGCGCCGACACCGAAGTCCACACCGGCGACTCCCTCCGTGAGGACGCTTTCACCGACCAGCAGGCCGACGTCGTCCTGTGCGACCCGCCGTTCAACGAACGCGCGTGGGGCCACGAAGAGCTCGTCGGCGACCCGCGCTGGGAATACGGGCTGCCGCCGCGCGGGGAGTCGGAGCTCGCGTGGGTGCAGCACTGTCTCGCCCGCGTGAAACCCGGCGGCACCGTCGCCATCCTCATGCCCGGCGCCGCCGCCGGCCGGCGCAGCGGCAAACGCATCCGCGCCAACCTCCTGCGCGCCGGCGCCCTGCGCGCCGTGCTCACGCTCGCCCCCGGCGCCGACCTCTGGCTCCTGACGAGACCCGAGCCCGGCAGCCGCGCGCCCGCCACCGCGCTGATCGCCGAGACGACCGTCGACGACGCCGAAGCCCTGTGGCGCGACCACCTCGACAACGGCACCGGCGAACGCATCATCGACCTCCTCGACGACGACGTCGACCTCGCTCCCGCCCAGCGCCGCACCGCCCGCGAAGACCTCGGCGAGGCTTTCCTTGCCGCACAACGGCTTTTCGGCCGCGTCGGCCTCGACCTCCCGCCACTGCAGCCGACGGGCGAGGAACCGCCGCACACCACCGTCGGCGAGCTGGTGAAGGCCGGCGCGCTGGAGATCCACCACGCACCCGCGCGGACCGGCGACGGCGACGAACCCGTCCTGACCCCCGACGACGTCCTGGCCGGCCGCGCCCCCACCGGCTACGCCGCCCCCGACGACGCGGCCGTGATCGCGCACGAAGGCGACGTGATCGCGTCCGTCACCGGCGCCGTCAAAGTCCACAGTGGACCGCCCGTGCGGCTCGGCCCAGCGCTTTCGCTCTACCGCGTGGATCCCGCCCGCCTCGACGCCGAGTTCCTCGCCGGCTGCCTGCGCGCGGCCGATTTCCCCGTGCACAGCGCCTCGACCCGCATCGACGCGAGGCGCCTCAAAGTGCCGCGTTACCCGCTCGCCGAGCAACGCTCGTACGGAGCCGCTTTCCACGCCCTCGCCGAGTTCGACCGGGCGCTGCGGGAGACGGCGGAAATCGGCCGTGACCTGGTCCGGCTAGGCTTTGCGGCGCTCGCCGAAGGACGGCTGCGGCCCGGCGCCTGAAGGGAACCCATGCTCATCGCCGATCGCTACGAGGTCGACGAGCTGCCGCTGGGCCGCGGCGGGATGGGCGCGGTGCACCGCGGGCACGACCGGCGGCTCGACCGGCGCGTCGCCATCAAGCTGCTGCGCCTGCCCGGCCGCGACGAAGAGCTCGAAGAACGCTTCGCCCGCGAAGCCCGCATCCTCGCGACGCTCGACCACGCCGGCGTCCCCACGCTGTACGACTTCGGCACCCACGACGGCCGGTTGTTCCAGGTCATGCAGTTCGTCGATGGCGTCACGGTCGCCGACCTCCTCGCCGAGCACGGCCCGCTGCCGGTGCCGTGGGCCGCGGCGATCGCGGCGCAGACGGCTGCCGTGCTGGCGGCGGCCCACGCCCGGTCCGTCTGCCACCGCGACCTCAAGCCCGCCAACCTCATGCTGTGCCCCGATGGCAGCGTGAAGGTGATGGACTTCGGCCTCGCTGTGCTGCGCGAAGCCGACGTCGCCCGCTTCACGCGCGCCGGTCAGCTGCTGGGTACGCCGTCGTACATGGCGCCGGAGCAGATCCAGCGCGGCCTCGCGGAGCCGCGGAGCGACCTGTACGCGCTGGGCTGCGCGTTGCACGAGATGCTCACCGGTCGACAGCTCTTCACCGGGCCCACCGCGTACGCCGTGTTCGAGAAGCAGGTAAAGGACGCGCCCGCCACCGTGCCGGGGATCCCCGCCGCGCTCAACGCCCTGCTCGCGGCGACCCTCGCGAAGGACCCGGCGGACCGCCCGTCCGGCGCCGACGCGTTGTACACGCGCCTGGGCCCGTTCGTCCGTGATCTGCCGCCGTTGCCGGGTTTCCTGCACACGGTGCCGAGTCCCGCGCGGATGTACGCGCGCGTGGTGGCGCAAGTCCGAGGATGACGAAAACCTCCCGGCCCGCGTGCGGTCGGGAGGATTTCGCGGCGAACGCGTCAGGCCCGCACCGTCGACCGGCTCTGCTCGGCCAGCGGCAGGCCGCGCTGCTGGATGCGGTAGTAGGTCAGCGCGTTCTGGACGCCGATGCTCAGGCCCAGCGTCAGCAGGATCGACGCCGAGGTGAGACCGCTGCCGAAGCCCAGGTAGCCGCCGAGGAAGCCGAAGCCGACGCGGGCGCCGATGGTCGCGAGCCACAGCACGAGGGTCCGCGCCGAGCCCTTCTGGAACGTCGTGGTGCCGCGCGCCGTGAGCGTCGTGCTGGCGCTGCGGGCGAGGCCAAGCACGACCAGCACCGCGATGTCCGCGCCGAGCAGCACGAGTTCGCCGGTGCTCGCCTTCGGCAGCGCCTGGGCCGTGGTGAACACCCCCATGGCGGTGAGCACGAGCGGGATCGTGACCAGCGACTTCCGGCTCAGCAGCGTGCCGCGCAGCTGCTTGTAGACCACGCGGTAGAGGACGAGGGCCGCGATGGCGAGGTAGGCGAGGATGGTCAGCGGGTTCATCGGGGGCTCCTTGGTCGGTGGTGACACCCAGATTCGTCCTTCCGACCTGCCGTTTCGTCGGCTCACGGGCGGGTCCCGGGTGGATCCTCGCGTCCACCCGGGGGTGGAGCCGCGCCGAAATCGTGACCTTGGGGCCGCAACCACCACCGGGGGACGGTCGTCTATCCCCGTGACAAGCTCGACTGACGAGTTCGACCCTGGGGGTACCGGATCGTGAAGAGGCTTCTGGTGGGGATCGCGGCCGTGGCCGGCGCGTTCGTGCTCGCCGCGTGTTCCGGCGGCGGTGCGTCGCCCGCCAACGTGACCGGCGGCGGCGCGGTGGAGGCCGGTGCCGGCGGCGGCGCGCCGACGACCTCGGTGGCCGCGTCGAGCAGCGCGCCCGCGACCACGAGCAGCGCCCCGGCCACCACCAGCTCGCCGGCCACGAGCACGTCGAAGCCCAAGCCGACGAGCACCAAGCCGACCAGCACCAAACCGAAGCCCGCCACGACCAAGCCGAAGCCGGCGACGACCACGGCCAACGTGCCGTGCGCCAAGGCCGCCGCCGCGTCGGGCACGGCCGCGTGCGTGGACATCTCGGCGCACAAGGCGTGGCTGCTGCGGGATGGCAAGGTGATCTACGGCCCCGTCTCGATGCTGCCGGGCCGCAAGGGCTACGCGACGCCGACGGGCTCGTTCCGCGTGCTGTCGAAGGAGAAGATGCACTACAGCCGCGAGTTCGACAACGCGCCCATGCCGAACTCGGTCTTCTTCTACCCCGGCGACGCCTTCCACACCGGCAGCCTGAAGACGTACTCCCACGGCTGCGTGCACCTCTCGGCGACGTCGTCGCTCAAGTTCTTCAACACCCTCCACGTCGGCGACGTCGTGCAGGTCGTGCCCTGACGGGTGGGTGAAACGCGAAGTGGGGGCGCCGGTCGAACCGGCGCCCCCACTTCTTTTGTTTACGCAGCCAAGGGCCCGAACCCGGCGGGACCGCTCGTGCCGTTCGTCCCGGACTACGCCTGGCAGCTGGAGCGATACGCGACGGCCTTCGAACCGTCCGTCCCGACGGCTTGGTCGGCCCACGTGCGGATCGTCCGGTAGGTGTCCGGCGCGTTGCGCTGCAGGTTGAGGTCGTGCCCGGCGGCCGGCGTCACCGCGGCCCGGATGCACGCGGCCGGCGCGAAGTACTGCCCCTCCTCCTTCTGCAGCGCCTGGCTCGAGGCGCAGTGCGCGGCGCCGGGACCGCAGAAGAACGGGTCCTTCTCACCGTCCACGAGGAACATCGGGATCCGGATCTGCTCGGTGTGCGTGGACAGTGGCAGTGACAACTCCTGCCTGGTGCTGGGGATGGCGCCGAGGGAGAGCTTGTTGTAGCGGTTGATGAACGTCGAGCCCTCGGTGTGAAGTACGTCGGGTCGAGGCCGACGACGGACGCCGTTTTGGCGTCGATCATCGCCGGGTTGCGCGCGAAGCCGCTGAAGAACCGGACCAGCGGATCGAGCTGGATGCTCGAGCCCCAGCCGGTGCCGATCACGGCGTCGGCGTCGTTGTAGATCGAGGACTCCAGCCACGACGTCGCCGTGCCGTAGGAGTGCCCGACCAGGATCACGTGCTGGAACGGCGACCCGCCGATCTTGCCCGCGCGCAGCTGTTGCAGCACCTGGTGCGCGACCTCGGCCTGCACGTCGAGGGTGACTAGCGCGCCCGACGGGTGGGCGCTCTTGCCCTACCCGAGGCGGTCGATGGCGAACACGCCGTAGCCGGCCGCGGTCATCTGCCGGACGAACGAGCAGGTCTCGGGCTGGTAGCCGGAGTCCCAGTACCGGTTGGTGTAGGTGATGCCGTGCAATGCCAGCATCACCGTCTTCGCGGAGCCGGACGCCGGCAGGCACAGCCGGCCGTGGATGGTCAGCTCCGGCGGTGCCGTGATCGAGTCGACGGGCAGCGGAACCACCTGGTGGTTGAGCACTTCACTCGGCACCGTCGTGTCGACGAAGCTGCAGCCGGGCGAGAGCGGGAGCTGGGAGTTGGAGACGGGGAACGTGACGCCTTGATGGTTATTAGTAGACAAATATCAACCATCCGGGGCGGGCTCAGGTGTTCGAATGTCCACAGCATTCGCAGGCCGGGTGTCATTCGTGGTCCGGTGCGGGTGCTTAACGCGATTCACCCGGATGTGGTAACGACGTCCTCTTCGTGAGCGATAACCGATCACTCACGAAGGGGCACCGAATGGCCTGGAACAAGCTCCGCTCGCTGCTGACGGCCACCGCGCTGGCCGTGGCGCTGGTCCCGATCACGGCGTCCGTAGCGGTGGCCGACGACGTCGCGCCGACGTTGCCCGCCGGCTTCGTGCTGCGGGACACGCCCACCGGGCTCTCGCCCTACGACTTCACCGACTTCGCGTGGCTGCCCGACGACAGCGTGCTGGCGCTGGGCAAGAGCGGTGCCGTCAACTGGGTCCCGGCCAACGGCTCGGGCGCCCCCGTGCGGATCGCGAACTTCCCGGTCGAGACACAGGGCGACATGGGGCTCACGAGCGTCGCGCTCGCCCCGGACTACGCGGCCTCGCACCAGATCTACCTCAACCGGGCCGTGAGCACGGGCGGCGGCCAGTACCTGCTGCGCGCCGCGCGCTTCACCGTGACCCTCGACGGTTCGGGCCACCCCACCGGGCTCACCGGCGAGAAGGTGATCTTCGAGCTGCCCGGCAGCCAGTACTACATCCACGGCCTCGACACCGTGATCCCCGCGCCCGACGGCACGCTCTGGTACTCCGTGGGCGACAACGGCGACGCGGGCAAGACCAACGAGGTCGCTTTCGCGGCGCTGGACCTCGACTCGCCGTCCGGCAAGATCCTGCACCTCACGCCGGACGGCAAGGGTGTGCCGAGCAACCCGTACTACACGGCTTCGGCCCCGGATTCCACGCGCAGCAAGGTGTTCGCGAGTGGCTTCCGCAACCCGTTCCGCTTCACGCTCGATCCGAAGAGCGGACTGCCTGTGGTGGGCGACGTCGGCTGGTTCCTGTGGGAAGAGATCGACGTGGTGCAGCCCGGCGCGAACCTCGCGTGGCCGTGCTGGGAGGGCAACCACCCGACGCCCGGCTACAGCACCGACGCTCGCTGCGCCCACGTCGTGAACACGCCGCCGCTGTGGGAACACCAGCACGGCACCGGGCCGGCGAACGGCAACAGCGTCACCGGCGGTGTTGTCTACAATGGAACGACCTACCCGGCCGCGTACCAGGGCGCGTACTTCTTCGGTGACTACGCGGGCCAGAAGCTGTGGACGCTCAAGTACAACGCGCAGGGCGCCCTCACGCAGGCGCCGGCGAACCCGCCGCCGTTCGCGAACATCGGCGGCGTCACGCGAATCTCCGCGGCACCCAACGGCGACATCGTGTTCGCCGACCTCAACGGCAGCCGCCTGCGCCGCCTGAGCTACTCGACGAACAACGCGGCGCCGGTCGCGGTGGCGACGTCGTCGACCGATCCCGACACTCGCACGGTTTCCTTCGACGCCAGTGGTTCCTACGACTTCGATGGCGACGCGCTCACCTACACCTGGAACTTCGGCGACGGCACCACGGCGACGGGTGTCGCGGCGAGCCACCAGTACGGCGCGGGAGCGTCGTTCACGGCCACGCTCACCGCCCAGGACCCCTTGGGTGCCAAGGGGACCACGACGGTCGCGGTCGCGCCGGGCAACCATTCGCCGGACCTGGAACTGTCCACTCCGGACAAGACGTTCGCCGTCGGGGAGCCGGTTTCGCTGACCGCCACGGCCACCGACGAAGAGGACGGCACCCTGCCCGTCACGTGGACGTCGCTGATCCGGCACTGTCCCGACCTCGGCGTGTGCCACGTGCACCCCGACGACGGTGCCACCGGGCCGTCGCTCTCCGTGCCGTTCACCGACCACACCGACTCGCGCATGGAGTTCACCGCGACGGTCACCGACAGCGCCGGCGTGAAGGCGAACAAGACCTACGTCGCCATGCCGCACCAGCACCGGCTCACCCTCGTGAGCACGCAGCCGGCCGCGCTCAGCATCCCCAGCGAGGGTGGGGTGAGCAGCGCGATGGTCACCGAGGGCGCGACCTTCGACGTGACGGCGGCGCCGCTGGGCAGCGACGGAGCGTCGAAGTTCACCGGCTGGCAGGACGGGCCGGCCACCGCTTCGTGGTCGATCACCGTCGGCGCGGGCGACACGACGCTGACCGCGAACTACGCCACCGCGATCGACCAGCGTTACGCCGCGGAACCCGCGCTGCGCACGCTCGTCGGCGCGGCGACCGGTCCTGAGGTGGTCGACGGCCCGGTGCACTACCGCCCGTACGCCAACGCCCGCCTGTACTGGACTGCGGCCACTGGCGTGCGCGAGATCGGTGGTCAGATCCTCGCCGAGTACCTCGCGATCGGCGGCCACCAGGCTTACGGGCCGCCGGTGACCGACGAGACGCCGACTCCCGACGGTGTCGGCCATTTCAACCACCTGCAGGGCACGCCGGGCACGCAGGCGGCCTCGATCTACTGGACGCCGTCGACGGGTGCGCACTCGATCCAAGGCCTGATCCGCGCGAAGTGGGCGGCGCTGGGCTGGGAAAAGACCATGGGCTACCCGATCAACGACGAGGCCGGCACGCCCGACGGAGTGGGCCGCTACAACCACTTCAGCGGCGGCGGCTCGATCTACTACACCGTGGCCACGGGCGCGCACTGGATCAACGGGGCGATCAAGCAGAAGTGGGCCGCGTACGGCTGGGAACGCGTCCTCGGTTATCCGACCACGGACGAATCGGTGACCCCGGACGGCGTCGGCCGGTACAACCACTTCACCGGTGGCGCCTCGATCTACTGGACGCCGTCGACGGGGGCGCACGAGATCGGTGGCGCGATCAAGCAGAAGTGGGCCGCGTACGGCTGGGAACGCGGCTTCGGCTACCCGACCACGGACGAAACCGCGACGCCCAACGGGGCCGCGCGCTACAACCACTTCACCGGCAACGCGTCGATCTACTGGAGCCCGGCGACGGGCGCGCACAACGTGAAGGGCGAGATCCGCAAGCGCTGGGCCGCGCTCGGGTGGGAGAAGTCGTACCTGGGACTGCCGACGTCGGACGAGTACCGCTACGGCACCGGCTACCGCAGCGATTTCGAGGGCGGGTACATCGTGTGGACGCCGGCTGGCGGCCCGGTGGACCGGCACTGGTGAGTGGTGGAGGTCACCCACGCCGGGAGCGGCGGCGTGGGTGATCTGTCCATTGTGGCGTTCCGAAGGGTGGGAATTGCCCGCAAAGCCGGGAAGTAAGGAACTTCAGACAAGGGTTCGTGAGGTACCTTCGCGGAAGATCACCAGAGAGGTCTTCCATGCGCAAGTTCGCCCTGGCCGCCGTCGCCGGCGTTGCCGCCCTCACCGCGTTGTTCGCGCCCGCCGTCGCGTCCGCCACCCCGGCCCGGGGTGTCAGCGCGACCGTCGTCGCACAGTGGACGGTCGGCAACACCGACTACGTGCTCCGCAAGATCACGATCGCCCCCGGTAGCCCCACCAGCCCCGGCACTACCGGCTGGCACAGCCACGAAGGCAACCTGTACGGCAAGGTCCTCTCCGGGACGCTGACCCACTACAAGTCCGACTGTTCCGTCGACGGGGTTTACAACAAGGGCGACAGCATCATGGAACCCGCCGGCGCCGACCACGTCCACGAAGGACGCAACGAAGGCACCACGCCGATGGTGCTCGAAGTCCTCTACGTCCTGCCCCACGCCGCGCCGCTCTCGGATGACGCGCCGAACCCGGGCTGCAGCTTCGACTGACCCGCACCGGAACCGGGGGTGCCGCGGTCGGGGCGGCACCCCCGGTTCCCGCGGCTCAGAGCAGGTCGGCGGGCCGCGTGCCCTTCGAGGTGAGCGGCAGGCCGAGCGCGACGCGTTCGGTCAGCCAGCTGCTCGGTCGGTAGCGCGGGTCCCCTGTGGACTGGTACAGGCCCGCGAGGACGCGTAGCACCTTGTCCGGACCGACGAGGTCGCCCCATTCCAGGGGGCCGCGCGGGTAACCGAGGCCGAGGCGGACGGCGGTGTCGATGTCGGCCGGGTCGGCGAGGTTCTGGGCAGCGATGTAGCACGCCGTGTTGACGATCGAAGCCAGCAAGCGTTGCGCGACGGGTGCGGGGCCGTCCTGGACGATGGTCACCGGTTGGCCCGTGGCGGCCAAAGCGCCCCAGGCGGCGCGGCCCGCGGCGGGGTCGAGTCCCGGGTGGACGGACAGGGTGAGGCGGCCTTGGTAGCCGCTCAAGGCGTCCACGCCGCAGACGCGCGATGCGGGCAGGCCGGCTCGGGCGGCGGCGTCCAAAGTGGACTCGCCGCGCAAGGCCACCAGCAGCACGGCGTCGGGGTACGCGTCGGCGACGACCTGCACGCCGGCGGCGGTGAGCAGGCGGCCGAGGCGTTCCTCGGCGGTGAACACGGGCTTGTCCGGGGCCGGCGGCGCAGCCGGTTCGGGCGTGACCTCCTGCTTGCCGTCGACGTAGCGGTAGAACCCCTCGCCGTTCTTGCGCCCGAGCAGCCCCGCCGCCACGCGCGGGCGCGTCAGCCACGACGGGCGCAGCCGCGGCTCGGAGTGGAAGCCGCTCCAGATGCTTTCGAGCACGGCGTGGGAGACGTCGAGGCCGGTCAGGTCGAGCAGCTCGAACGGCCCGAGCTTGAGCCCCAGCACGTCGCGCGCGATGCGGTCGACGTCCGCCGGCTCGGCGACCGACTCGGACAGGATCTGCAGGGCCTCGGTGTTCAGGCCGCGTCCGGCGTGGTTGACCAGAAAGCCCGGCGCGTCCTTCGCGAGCACGGGTTCGTGGCCCCAGCGGCGCACCAGTTTCAGTGCCTCTTCGGGCAGCCACTCGACCGTGCGGACGCCGGGGACGACCTCGACCAGCCGCATCAGCGGCACGGGGTTGAAGAAGTGCAAGCCGATCACGCGCGTCGGGTCGCTCAGGCCCGCCGCGATCTCCGTGACCGACAGGGAGCTCGTGTTGGTGGCGAACACCGTGTCAGGCCGGCAGACCTGCTCGAGCTTGCCGAACAGCACACGCTTGGCCTCGAGGTCCTCGCGCACGGCCTCGATCACGAGGTCCACGTTCCCGGCCGGCGCGGACGGCGCGTCCACCATCACCAGGCGCTGCTTGGCGGCGCGCCCCTCGGCCTCGGAGAGGCGGCCCTTGGTGACCAGCTTGTCGAGCATGCCGTGGACGTAGTCCAGCGCCGAGCGCACCGCGTCGAGGTCGAGGTCGGCCAGCTCGACCGTGACCCCGCCGGTCGCGGCGAGCTGGGCGATGCCGCGCCCCATCACGCCGGTCCCGACCACCCGGACCCTGCTGACCCGCTCGGCCCATCCCGCCACGTCGAACCACCTTCCCCGCGAAGTCGTTACGGGCGAACGTACCGTCTCTCCGCCGTCGATGAACCGTTCTGGGAGGGCTAGTTCACAGCTTCCCCGGGCCTCACAGCCCCACGAAGTCGGCCATCTGTCCGGTGAGGTGCTCGAAGTAGGCGTCGGACGGGTCGACGCTGCCCACGTACTGCCCGAACAGCTCGAAGCTGATCGCGCCGAACAGCTGTGTCCACGCGCCGATCAGCCGCGTCACGACCTCGGGTGGCGCGTTCGCGCCCAGGTCCCGGGCCAGACCCTCGGCCTGCCCGCGCAGCTCGGCGGACATCGGCGCCGTGACGGCCGGCTCGTGCGGGTCGGCCTCGAGCAGCACCTTCGCCATCGCCTGCGCCACGCGCGCGGCGGGCACGATCGTGTCCTGCGGCGCCTGGTAGCCGGGAATCGGCGAACCGTAGATCAGCGCGTACTCGTGCGGGTGCGCCTTGGCCCACGCGCGGGTGGCCTGCCAGACGGCGCGCCAGCGCTCGCGCGGGCCGCCGGTGCCCGGGTCGGCTTTCTCCGCGGCCTCGCCGACGGCGTCGTAGGCGTCGATGATCAGCTCGGTGAGCAGCCGGTCGCGGCTGGGGAAGTAGCGATACAGCGCCGAGGACACCATGCCCAGCTCACGCGCGACCGCGCGCAGCGACAACCCGTGCGCGCCGACCTCGGCCAGCTGGCGGCGGGCTTCGTCCTTGATCTCCCGAGTCAGCTCGGCGCGGGCGCGTTCGCGGGCGGTCCTGGTGGCGGTCATGGGGACCAGTGTGCCACTTCGAGAGCGTTGCACAAGATGGAGAGCACTGCTCTTGACGCTGAGCGCGGCGTGGTGTTCACTGATCTCAACAGAGAGCAGTGCTCTCGAAGAACTGGAGGTCCTGAGATGAACACCGAGAAGCGCTACATCAAGCCCGCCAAGGCCACCAACTCGTTCAACAACTTCGTGCAGTGGCTGACCAAGCGGGGTGTGAGCGTGGTGGGCAGCCGTGTGCTGATGGTCCGCGGCCGCAAGACCGGCGAGATCCGCGAGGTGCCGGTGAACCTGCTGCCGTTCGAGGGCGGCCGCTACCTGGTCGCGCCGCGCGGCGAGACGCAGTGGGTGCGCAACCTGCGCGTGGCCGGCAAGGGGCAGCTGCGCGTCGGCAAGCGTGTGGAGGGTTTCACCTACCGCGAGCTGACCGATGACGAGAAGCCCGTGCTGCTGCGCGCGTACCTCAAGCGCTGGAAGTTCGAGGTCGGCGTGTTCTTCGACGGGGTGGACGCCAAGGCGCCGGAGGAGAAGCTGCGCGAGATCGCGCCGGGCTACCCCATCTTCGAGCTGATGCCCGCCTGAACTACTTCTTCGTGGTCCGCCGAGCTGTGGCGGCCACGACCACGACCCCGACGAGGATCGCGACCAGCCCGATCAGGAACCACAGCTTCTGACCGGTCATGAAACTGCCGGTGATGACGCCGGCGCCCTGCAGGACCCAGACGGCCCCCACCAGCACCAGCACCGCGCCGATGGCCAGCGTGATCCAGCGTTTCACAGGTTCCTCCTAGGTGGCCTCTTTCGCGACCAGGTCGTTGCGGTAGGCGTAGACGACGGCGTGCACGCGGTCGCGCAGACCGAGCTTCGCGAGCACGCGCGAGACGTGCGTCTTCACAGTCTCCTCGCCGACGTGAAGCTGGCGTGCGATCTCCGCGTTGCTGCGCGCGTCGGCGATGAGAAGGAGCACCTCGCGTTCACGGGACGTGAGCCGCGCCAGCTCCGGCGGCTCGGCGGCGCGGGGCTCGAGGCTGGCGGCGAAACCGGCCACGAGCCGGCGCGTGACGGACGGGTCGATCAACGCGTCACCCCTCGCCGCGACGCGCATGGCGGCCACGAGCTCCTCGGGGGCCAGGCTCTTGAGCAGGAAGCCGCTGGCGCCGGCGCGCAGGGCGCGGTAGACGTACTCGTCGGCGTCGTACGTGGTCAGGACCAGCACGCGGGTGTCGTTGCCGGGGGTGGCGAGGATGGCTTCGGTGGCGGCGAGGCCGTCGAGGCGGGGCATGCGGACGTCGAGGACCGCGACGTCCGGCTTGAGGCGCTGGGTTTCCGCCACAGCTTCACGCCCGTCGGCCGCTTCGCCGACGCACTCGAAGTCGGGCTGCGTGTCGAGGAGGGCGCGCATGCCGGAGCGGAACATGGCGTGGTCGTCGGCGAGCAGCACGCGGATCATGCGACCTCCTGTGTCTTGCGGGGCCGGCGCGATTGTGTGCTCATGCCACCTCCAGTGGGAAGCCGGCCTTGACCTGCCAAGTGTTGTCTTTTTGTCCGTAGGTGACCTCGCCGCCGAAGAGCGTCACGCGCTGGCGGATGCCGGCGAGGCCGCGGTGGGCGCCGTCGCGTGGTGTTGCGGGCCGGCCGGTTTCGTTGGTGACGGTCAGGACGATCTCCGTGCGCCGGTGGTCCAGCTCCAGCTCGACGGGCCCGGTGCCGTGGCGCAACGCGTTCGTGAGCGCTTCCTGCGCGATGCGGTAGAGGGCGACGTCGAGTGAGCCGGGGACTTCGCGGACGTCGCCGTGCACTGTGAGGCGCACGGGCAGACCCGTTGCGCGGACGGTGTCGAGCAGCTCGTCGAGGTTGTCCAGCCCGGGCTGCGCGGCTTCGTCGCCGCGCGCGTGCAGCAGATCCAGCAGGCGGCGCAGGTCGGCCATCGCGGAGCGGCTCGCGGACTCGACGGCTCCGAGCGAGGTCCGGACCGGGCTGTTTCCCTCGGGCAGCCCGAGCCTCGCCGCGCCGGCGTGCACGCCGATCGCGCTGACGTGGTGGGAGATCACGTCGTGCAGATCGCGGGCGATGGTCTCGCGCTCTTCGAGAACGGCCCGGTGAATGGCTTCGGCTTCGTGCCTCCGGCGCTCTTCGGCTTCGCGCTCCAGGTCGGCGATGTACGCGCCGCGGGCCGTCGTGTACCGCCCGACGAGCCACGGCAGCACCGCCGAGACGGCCATGCTGATCGCGATGAGCGCCGGGTTCGAACCCCGGCCACCGCCGAGCAGCTCTCCCGCGCCGACGCCCGCCAGCGTCGCCGCCAGCGCCACCACCGCCGGCCCCACCCGCAACCACGCCCCGGCCCGATACCCGGCGACGAGGATGCCCGCGTTGTTGCCGACTACGAATCCGGTGCAGGTGCAGAGGAGCAGCGGGGCGGCGACGAAAAGTGCGGCGTGACCGGCTGCTACCCAACCGGAGTACCTGGCCGCTCCGGCCAGCGCTCCGTCCACGATGACCGCGCCGGCGAGGACCACCCAGCCCCGCCAGCCGGCTTCGGGAAGGGGGCCGCGGAGGGTGAAGAGGGAGACGTCGCAGACCAGGCAGACGAGGGCTACCAGCAGTGATTGCCGCGCCAGTGACCCGTTGATGTCGCGCACTCGGCCAACTTACGCATCGGTGGCGGGGTTTTGGTGTGGTTTGGGGAGGGGGTGCGTGTTTGGAGGTGTGGGGTTGGTTGTGCGGGGTTGGTGTCTCGGGGTTGGCTTCGCGAGGGGACTGGTGGGGTCGGGTTGGTTGAGTGGTGGGACCAGTCGTGCCTGGGTTGGCTGCTGCGAGTGGACCGGTGGGGCCGGGTTGGCTGCGTGAGTGGGCCGGTGGGGCCGGGCTGGCTGCGTGAGTGGACCGGTGGAGCGGGGTTGGCTGCCCCAGTGGGCCGGTGGAGCGGGTTGGCTGCCCGAGTCGAGCGGTCGGGCCGGGCTGGCCGCGCGAGTGGACCGGTCGGGCGCCTCGGCCGGTGGGGCCAGTCGCGCCGAGTTTGCTACGCGAGTGGACCAATCGTGCCGTCTTAGGGCGCGAGTGGACCGGTCAGGCCGGTTCCGCGGCGCCAGTGGGCTTTCCACGCCGGGCCGCCGCGCCAGTGAACCGGTCGCGCCGGGTTCGTGGTGAGTGGACCGGACAGGTCAGGCAGGGCGGAGGCGCGGGTGGACCGGTCGTGCATGGTCGGCGGGGTGAAGGGACCAGCGGGATCAGGCCCTTGGTGCGAGTGACCGGTCGTGCTGGAGAGCGCGAGTGGACCGGTCGCGTCCGGTCGGCGGGGAGGGGACCATCGGGGCCAAGTCAGCCGCGCGAGTGGACCCGTCGGGTCAGTTCTGTGGGGCGAGTGGACCGTTCGTGCGGGAGTCCGTGTTGCGAGTGGACCGGTCGGGCACCTCGGCCGGGACCAGTCGCGCCGAGTTTGCTGTGCGAGTGGGCCGATCGTGCTGTCCAGGGGCGCGAGTGGGCCGGTCACCCGGCTTCCGTGGCGCGAGTGGACCGGTCGTACCGAAAACGCCGGCGCCGGCGTCACCTCCCGATGGCGGTCGGGGAGGTGACGCCGGCGCCGGCGTCTGGGGAGCCGGGTCAGTTGCCGTAGCGGCGGCGGCCCTGTCCGGTGCCGCCCGGTTGGCCGCTGCGTTGGGTGGCGGCGGCGGCGGATTGCAGGGAGGTGGCGGTGGCGGTGGTGCCGTTGACCTTGGCGATGACGGTGACGTTGTCGCCGGTTTTGGGGGTCGTGGCGGATTTCTGGGTGGACGAGTCGAGGACGTAGGTCTGTTTGTAGCCGTCCTTGCTGGTCAGGGTGACGGACGTCGCGCTGATCTCGGTGATGGCGCCGGTCTGGAGGCGTTCGGTGGTGTAGCCGCCGGCGGGGTCGGTGACGACGAAGTCGCCGTGGAGGGCGTCGCGCAGGGCGGCAGCGCCCCCGAAGCCCCCGAAGCCGCCCGGGCCGCCAGGGCCGCGGCCAGCGAAACCGCCCTGGCCACCGGGGCCGCCGAAGCCGCCAGGGCCCTGCTGTGCCGAAGCGTCATTGGAGCTCGTGCCCGCCCAGATCGCGAGGCCGCCGCCCACGGCGATGACCACCGCGACGCCCGCGGCGATCGCCGTTTTGCGGCCCGACCACGACTTCTTCGGGGCCGCCGGTGGCTCGCCGCCAGGTGCGCCCCAGGTGGCGCCCTGTGCTGGATCCGTCGTCATGGTGTTTTCCTCCGGGTCTTGACTGTCCGACCGAGAGTCGCGGCCGCCGCTGTGCGGAAGCTGTGTCCGGAGTGGGTTGAGGCTGTGCAAGGGGGCCACGAACGGCTGAACACGCGCACAGGAAACGCACAGTCACCGCACAGCTCGGCCTGAACACCGGGCCCGAGGATGGCACCATGAGCAGTATGAACGCGACGTCGCCCGGCCGGGGCAAGGACGAGCTGCGCCGCGCCGACGGCAGCCCGGTGCGCGTGCTGGTGGTGGACGACGAGTCGACGCTGGCCGAGCTCGTCGCCATGGCGCTGCGCATGGAGGGCTGGGAGGTGCGCAGCGCGGGCGATGGCACGGAGGCCGTCCGCGTGGCGCGCGACTTCCGGCCCGACGCGGTGGTGCTCGACGTGATGCTGCCCGACTTCGACGGCCTCGAGGTGCTGCGCCGCATGCGCGCCGAGGCGCCGTTCCTGCCGGTGCTGTTCCTCACCGCCAAGGACGCCGTCGAAGACCGCATCGCCGGCCTCACCGCGGGCGGCGACGACTACGTCACCAAACCCTTCAGCCTCGAAGAGGTCGCGCTCCGGCTGCGTGCCCTCCTCCGACGCGCCAACGGGGTCACGGGCGCCAGCGGCTCACAGCTCGTGGTCGGCGACCTGACGCTCGACGAGGACAGCCGCGAGGTCCACCGCGGCGGTGACCTCGTGCCGCTCACCGCCACGGAGTTCGAGCTGCTGCGCTACCTCATGCGCAACCCCAAGCGCGTGCTGAGCAAGGCGCAGATCCTCGACCGCGTGTGGAGCTACGACTTCGGCGGCCAGGCCAACATCGTCGAGCTCTACATCTCCTACCTGCGCAAGAAGATCGACGCCGACCGCGAGCCCATGATCCACACGATGCGCGGCGCGGGGTATGTCCTCAAGCCCGCCGGCTGACGCGCCCCCGGGCCGTGCGCGCCGGCCGTGGTCGCTGCGGCGCCGGCTGATCGTGCAGCTGGCGGCGCTGCTGGCGCTCGTCTGCCTGGTGGTCGGCGTGGTCACGGAGTTCGCGCTGCAGGACTTCCTGGTCGGCCAGCTGGACAAACGCCTCGCCGCGGCGACCGACCGCGGCTTCCGCAGCGGCGACCGTCCACCGTGGATCTACGGCGACAAACCGCCACCCGACCCGCTGCGCGTGCTGGGCCAAGGCGACGGCACGCTCGCCGTCCAGGTCCACAACGGCGCTGTGCGCGCGGCCGTGCTCAACTTCGGCTCCGCCACGCCGTCGAAGGTCAAGCCGCCGCTGCAGTCGGTCTCCACCGCGCAGCAGAAGATGCTGCTCGGCCTGCCGCCCGACGGTCACCGCCGCACGATCGACCTCGGCGGCGACCTCGGCGAGTACCGGGTGATCGCGTCGTTCTCCCCGTCGGGTGACTTCTCGGTGGTCGGCCTGCCGCTCTCGGACGTCACGGACACGTTGTGGCGCTTGGGGTTCATCTTCGGCGGCGTCGCGCTCGGCGGCATCATCGTGGCCGGCGTCGCGGGCGCCGTCACGATCCGGCGCACCATGGCGCCGCTCGACCGGCTCGCCGCCACCGCGTCGCGCGTCTCGGAGCTGCAACTCGACCGCGGCGAAGTGGCGTTGTCGGAGCGGGTGCCCGAAGTGGACACCGACCCGCGTACCGAGGTCGGCAAGGTCGGCTTCGCGCTCAACCGCATGCTCGGCCACATCGCCAACGCGCTGAAAGCCCGCCAGGCCAGCGAAAGCCGCGTGCGCCAGTTCGTCGCCGACGCGAGCCACGAGCTGCGCACGCCGCTGGCCGCCATCCGCGGCTACGCGGAGCTCACGCGCCGCAGCAAGGAGCAGGTGCCGCCCGACGTCGCGTTCGCCATGAACCGCGTCGAGTCCGAGTCGGCGCGCATGACGACGCTGGTGGAGGACCTGCTGCTGCTCGCCCGGCTCGACTCCGGCCGACCCGTCGTGCCCGAGCCGGTGGACCTCTCGCGCCTGGTGGCCGACGCCGTCGCCGACTCCCACGTGGCCGGCCCTGACCACAAGTGGCGGCTCGAGGCGCCCGGCGAGCCGATCAGCGTCCTCGGCGACGCCGGCCAGCTGCACCAGGTCGTGCTCAACCTCCTGGGCAACGCCCGCACCCACACCCCGCCCGGCACCACCGTGACCACCGGACTGTCCGCAAAGGACGGCTGGGTGCGGCTCTCGGTGCTCGACGACGGCCCCGGCATCCCGCCGGAAATCCTGCCGGAGGTGTTCGAACGCTTCGCCCGCGGCGACAACTCGCGCTCCCGCGCAGCCGGCAGCACGGGGCTCGGCCTGGCCATCGTCGCGGCCGTCGTGGCCGCGCACAGCGGTCGCGTTTCGGTGTTCAGTGAGCCCGGACGAACAGAGTTTGTCGCAATGTTCCCAGAGTTTCGTGACCCGGCTATCACCCGGTCGTGAATTTCTCACAGGACGTGCACAGCAAGCGCACATGCGAGCCACAAACCCCGTCGTGAGCATGGCCGTATGACGAGTGCCCTCACCGCGCCCGGACCGACCACAGTGGACCCGACGGACGCGGCACCGCCCGTTCAGCGACCCAGATGGGTGCGGCCGGCGGTCGCGGTGCTCCTGGTCGCGACCGCTGCGCTGTATGTCACCGATGTCGCGATTTCGGGCTGGGGCAACGACTTCTACGCCATGGCCGTGCAGGCCGGCACCGAGAGCTGGAAGGCGTGGTTCTTCGGCTCGCTCGATCCGGGCAATGTGGTCACCGTTGACAAACCGCCGTTCTCGCTGTGGGTCATGGGGCTTTCGGGCCGGATCTTCGGCTTCTCCAGCTGGAGCATGCTGGTGCCCGACGCGCTGGCGGGCGTCGCGTCCGTCGGCCTGCTCTACCTCGCGGTGCGGCGCCTGTCCGGCCCGGGCGCCGGGTTGCTCGCGGGTTCCGTGCTCGCGTTGACGCCGGTCGCCGCTCTGATGTTCCGCTTCGACAACCCCGACGCGTTCCTCGTGCTGCTCCTGGTCGCCGGTGGCTACTGCGTGGTGCGCGCGCTGGAGCGGGCGAGCACGAAGTGGCTGGTGCTCGCGGGCGTCGCGATCGGGTTCGGGTTCCTCGACAAGATGCTGCAGGCGTTCCTGGTGCTGCCGGCGTTCGTGCTCGCGTACGCGGTGGCGGCGCCGACGTCGCTCGGCCGGCGCGTGTGGCAGCTGCTCGCCGCGGCCGGTGCGGTGCTCGTGTCGGCGGGGTGGTGGGTGCTGGCCGTCGCGCTGTGGCCGGCCGCCGACCGGCCCTACATCAGCGGTTCGACGAACAACAGCGTGCTGGAGCTGGCCTTCGGCTACAACGGCCTGGGCCGGATCTTCGGCCAGGGTCGAGGCGGGGGTGGTGGCGGCGCGCGCCCCGAGCTGCCCGCCGGCTTCGACCTGCCGAACCGCGCCGGCGGCGGTGGCGGCTTCCGCGGCTTCGGCGGAGGCACGGGCCTGACGCGGTTGTTCACCGAGCAGTTCGGCGGCGAGGCGTCGTGGCTGCTGCCCGCCGCGTTGATCGGGCTCGTCGCCGGCCTGTGGTTCACCCGCCGCGCCCCGCGCACCGACCGCACGCGCGCCGCGCTGCTGCTGTGGGGCGGCTGGACGGTCGTCTCCGTCGTGGTCTTCAGCTACATGAGCGGGATCATCCACCCGTACTACACGGTGGCGCTCGCGCCCGGCATCGCCGCGACGATCGGCATCGCGGCCCGCGAGCTGTGGCGCGGCCGTGCGCACTTCGCCCCGCGTGCGGTGCTCGCGCTGATGCTCGCGACCACCGCCGTGTGGGCGTTCATCCTGCTCGCCCGTACGCCCGACTGGCAGCCGTGGCTGCGCTACACCGTGCTCGTGCTGGGCGCGCTCGGCACGGCGGCCGTGCTCTTCGGCGCCGACTCGTTCCGTCGCGCCGCCCCGGTCGTCGCCGTGCTCGGGCTCGTGGCGGCGCTGCTCGGCACGGCATCGTTCACCTTCGCGACGGCTGCCACCGCGCACACCGGCGGCCAGCCGTCGTCGGGGCCGGCGAGCCAGCGCGGCGGTGGGTTCCGAGGTGGGTTCGGCGGGGCCACGACGTCCACAGTGGAACTCGATCGGCTCCTCCAGGCGACCACCACGAAGTGGGCCGCCGCCCAGACCGGCGCCATGCAGTCGGCCGGGCTCGCGCTCAGCAGCGGCAGGCCCGTGATGGCCATCGGCGGCTTCAGCGGCAGCGACCCGGCGCCGACGCTCGCGCAGTTCCAGCAGTACGTCGGCGCCGGCGAGGTGCACTACTTCGTGGGCGGCAGCGGACGCGGCGGTTTCGGTGGCTTCGGCGGCAACCGCGGCACGGCCGGGCAGATCACCACGTGGGTCGAGCAGAACTTCCCCGCCACGACCGTCGGCGGCACGACCGTCTACGACCTCACGCGAAAGTAACGCTCGTGTTCGCTCCACAGAGGACGAAGCAGGGCCGCGCGGCGGGCACGCGACCGGCAAGCCACGCCGCGAGCGGGACCGCCGCGGCCGGCTCCACGGCCAGGCGGAACTCGGCCCACAGCCGGTCGCGAGCGGCGAGCAGCTCGGCATCGCTGACCAGCACGGACGTGACGTTCGGAGCGTTCAGGATCCGAAAGGGCACTTCGCCCACTCGGGTCGCACCGAGCGCCGAGGCGGCCACGGAGTCGAGCGTGACGTCCACCGGCTGACCGGCCTCGAGCGCGGCGTGCAGCGCCTGGCAGTGCTCCGGCTCGACGGCGAACACCTGCCGGCGGTTCGCGGCCAGCGCCGTGCCCGCGGCGAGCCCGCCACCACCGACCGCGACCACCACGGCGTCGACGTCCGGGTCGTCGGCGACGATCTCGGCCGTGACCGTGCCCTGGCCGGCGACCACGTCGGGGTCGTCGTAGGCCGAAAGGTAGCGTGTGCCGGGTTCGTCGCCGACCGCCAGCGCTGCGGCCGCCGCCTCCGCGTACGTCGCGCCGTGGCGGATCAGTTTCGCGCCCGCGGCCTCGATCCCCGCGGCCTTCGCGGCCGGCACGGACTCCGGCACGTACACGACCACGGGCAGGCCCAGCGCCTGCGCGGCCGTCGCGACGCCGAGGCCGTGGTTGCCGCCCGAGGCCGTGACGACGCGGCGCGGGGCCGGTCCGGCGAGCAGCGCGTTGACGGCGCCGCGCAGCTTGAACGAACCACTGCGCTGCAGGTGCTCCAGCTTGAACACCACGGGCCGACCGTCGATTTCGGTCCGTAGCTGAGGCGTCCTCCGAACGTGTGGCCGGATGCGATTCGCGGCTGCGGCCACGTCGGCGGGCGTCGGCGTACGCGGTGGTGTGCTCATACCGTCCATCTTCGTCCTGGGACACGCGGTCTTGAAGCGTTGTCGGGATCTTGTGCCAGTCGCTAAGCTCTCGCGCGGAAGAGCCAGGGGCCGGCCACCCTTGTCCGTTACGGTACGGGTCTCACTGTGCGTGTCGGGTTCCATGCAGGGTCCTCCTTCGCGGTGTCATCCGTTCGGTCTTGCTCCTTTGTGTACAGAAGTCCGCCCGCGGCACCCGTGAGCGGAGGAACGGGAAGGTGACGCTGATGCGCCACGGCAGGACCCGGCCCCGGTGGGCCGGTGCGCGGGTGCTGTCGAGACTCGGCATCCGCGGCAAGCTCAACCTGTTGCTCCTGCCGCCGCTGGCCGCCGTGCTGCTGGTCTCCGTGCCGTTCGTGGTCAAGCAGACCGGCAGCGTCGCCTCGGCCGACGACACCGTGCGGGCCGCGTGGAACACCCAGGAGCTCAGCGGGCTCGTCTGGCAGGTGCAGCGCGAGGGCGTGCTCGCGGCCGCCTTCGTGGCGTCGCCCTCGACGGCCGACACCGACCTCGTGCACCAGCAGCAGATCGTCGACGCGACCGTCGGCCAGGTCCGCACCGCGCTCGGCGCCACCGCGCCGGCCGAGCTGAAGACGGCGCTCACGCGCGTCGCCTCCCTCGGTGACGAGCGGCAGAACACCTTGCACCGCAGCATTTCCGCCGAACGCATCGCCCGCACGTACGACACCGTGGTGAGCGCCCTGATCGACGCGCTGCAGCTCGTGCCACGCACGGCCGCCGACGCCGAGGGCGCCCGTCAGCTCTCCGCGCTCGAAGCACTCCTGCGTGCCGACGAAGAAGAGTCGCTGCGCGTCACCGCCCTGGTCGTGGCGGCACAGTCGCAGTCGGCCGGACAGTCCCTCCTGGACGAAGCGACCCAGCGCGCCCAGGTGCACGCCGACCGCTTCACCCAGCTCGCCGGCCACGACCAGGCCGCGCTCCTGGCCGACGTCGACTCCGGCGAGGCCGCCCACCGCCTCGACCAGCTCGCCACGCAGCTGCCCGGCCCGGACGACCAGCCCGAGCCCTACGTGCACGACGTCGTGTCGGCCGGCCAGCAACAGGCCGCCGAACGCCGCACCGCGCAGGACCGCGTGACGGCCGAGATCAACGCCGCGGCCGGCGACCGCACGGCGGCGGCGACGCGGCTGGCCTGGCTGGTCGGCGGCGGCGCGGCCGTCCTCTTCGGACTCGTCGCGTTCCTCGCGCTGGCCGTGAGCCGCTCGATCGCCGACCCGCTGCGCCGCCTCACCTCGGCCGCCACCTCCGTCGCCGACCTGGCCGATGCCGAGCTCGTGCGCGTCGGCGACACCGAGGCCGACGACGACCAGGCACCCCGCCTGGCGACCATCGACGTCGCTTCCGACGACGAGCTCGGCGAGCTCGCCACCGCGTTCAACCGGGTCCAGACCACCGCCGCCGCGCTGGTCGAGCGCCAGACGCTGACGCGGCGCAACACGAGCCTGATGTTCGCGAACGTCGCGAAGCGCACACAGAACCTCGTCGGCCGCCAGCTCGCGCTCGTCGACGAGCTCGAACGCCACGAGCAGGATTCGCGCGCTCTCGCGGGGCTGTTCCGGCTCGACCACTTGTCCGCGCGCCTGCGCCGCACGGCCGACAACCTGCTCGTCATCTCCGGCACGCACGACGAGAACCCGATCGCCGGCCCGATCCAGCTGTCCACGGCCGTGCGCGCGGCGCTGGCGGAGATCGAGGACTTCCCGCGTGTGCGGCTGGGAGAGCTGCCCGACGTGCGGCTCACGTCCTCGCTCGGCGCCGACCTCGTCCGGCTTTTCGCGGAGCTGCTGGAGAACGCGGCTTCGTTCTCCGCGCCGACCACGAGCGTCGAGGTCGAGACGGAGTTCGTGGAGTCCGGCGACCTCGTCGTGGCGATCGTCGACCACGGCATCGGCATGGCCGCGGAAAGGCTGGCGCAGGAGAACCGGCGTCTGCTGGAGCGCGAACGCCTCGAGCTCGCGCCGACGAGCGTGCTCGGCCTGTTCGTCGCCGGCCGCCTGGCGCGGCGCCACGCCCTGGGAGTCGAACTCACCTCGACGCCGGACACGGGCGGGGTCACCGCGCGTGTCACGGTGCCTGCCGACCAGTTCGACCGCATGGACGCGCCGGTCGAGGACAAGCCGGTGGAATCGGAGCCGGCGGCCGAAGCCGCCGGACTGTTCGACGCGGGCCGCGCGCCCGAAGCTCTGCCGGCGCCCGCGATCGCGGTCCTGGAGACGGCGTCGCTCGGCTTCACCTGGTTCCGCGACCCGGAACCCGAGCCCGAGTGGCCCGACGCCGAACCCGACGAGCCGCCCGCACCCGACTTCACCCTCGACGGCGACGACCTCGCCACCTCGTTGTCCGCCGACCCGCCCGTGCCGGCGCAGCAGACGGTGGAAACTGCCGTCGCCCGCGCGAAGGAGCTGGCGGCGAAGCTCGAACGCACGAAGTCCGCTGTGCACGGCCTCACCACGCAGCGGTTCGCTCCGCTGGACCAGGAGCTGACCCGCCGCGTCCCCGGCGCTCAGCTGGCCCCCGGCCTCAAGGCGCAGCAGACCATCCGGACCCCGCTGCGCGCCGTCCGCCGCGGTCTGCGTGACCCGGCCGCGGAACGGGCAGTCTTCGATTCGTACTCCGACGGCGTGGCCAAGGCAGACGCGTCGCGAGCCACCGTCAACGCAGGAGGAGAGACATGACGATCCCGGACGTCAGCGCCGAAGCCCAGAACTTCAACTGGCTGGTCAACCGCTTCGCACTCCACACCGCCGGCGCGATCGCCGCCCTCGCGGTGTCGTCCGACGGCCTGCTCATCGCCATGTCCCAGGAACTCGAACGCGACAACGCCGATCGCCTGGCCGCCATCTCGTCCGCCATGCTCGGCCTCGCCCAGGGCGTCGCCGACAGCCACCCGCTGGGCTCGCCGGACAAGGTGATCGTCGAGCTCGAGCGCGGTTACCTGCTGGTCTGCACCATCAGCGTCGGCTGCTCGCTCGGCGTGCTGGCCAACAAACAGGCCAGCCTGGGCACGATCGCGTACGAGATGGCGATGTTCGCCAACCGCGCCACCGAGGTCCTGACGCCGGCGCTCATCGAGGAGCTCAAACAAGCGGTCGGCAGCTAGGCGCCGGTTCGCCTCCGCTACACTGGACAACGGACCCCGCGCGGCGTCCACCCTGTGAACCTCCCCAGGGCCGGAAGGCAGCAAGGATAAGCAGGCTCTGACGGGTGCGCGGGGTCCCCTTTATTTTCGGGGCCAAGTTTTCAGGGCTCTTCAGAACAGCCCGAGCACGTCCTCCGGCGGCACCGGCGAGGCGACCGGCTCGGCGTCCCGCACCGGCAGCGCCTTCCCCCGCAGCTTCCGCAGCTCGCCGCCGGAAACGCAGCGCGCGGGGTATGCCGAAGAAGCCGCCTTGCGCGTCAGGACGTCCACCGCCAGTTCGGCGCGCGAAGCCGCCACCACGACGTTGCCGAAGCGCCGCCCGCGCAGCACCCCGGGCTCGGCCAGCAGCACGACGTGGGAGAAGACCTCGCCGACCGTCGCCAGGAATCGCCGCACGAACGCGAGCCCGGGCCCGTCGGTGATGTTCGCCAGCATCGCGCCGCCGCCGCGCAGCACGCGCGCCACGTCGGTCACGAATTCCACCGTCGCGAGGCCGCCCGCGAACGACGCCCGCTCGAACGCGTCCACCACCACGAGGTCCGCCGACGCGTCGTGTCGGGACGCCACGCCCTCGCGCCCGCCCTCGATCCGCACCTTCAACCGCGGCACGCTGCGCAGGTCGAGCTGTTCGCGCACCAGCTCGATCAACGGTCCGTCCGCGTCGAACACCAGCTGCCGCGACCCCGTCCGCGTCGCCGCGATGTAGCGGGCGAGGGTGCAGCCGGCGCCGCCCACGTGCAGCGCGTCGAGCGGCCCCTCGGGCAGGCAGTCGACGACCTCGCCGAGCCGCCGGACGTAGTCGAACTCCAGGTTCGTCGGGTCGTCCAGGTCGACGTAGGACTGCGCGACGCCGTCGACCGAGATGAGCCACGCGTTCGGCCGATCGGCGTCGGCGAGCAGCTCGGCCGTGCCGAACCGCACCGGGTACTTCCCCGGCCGCGGCCCGCCCTTGCCGCGGTTGCGGGCAGAACGGCTCACGGGGTTCCTCTCTTCGGACGAGTCTGTCCGAGCGTACTTGTGGCGGTTTGGGGCACACCTGAAACGCCTTCGCGTCCACGCCGATAGGGGTTCGGAAGATCCTTTACCGATGTGGGGGAACCGTTGAACGGGACAAGACTGCTCGTCGCCGGGGCTGTGCTGGCGCTCGGGCTGGGGGTCGCCACGCCGGCGAGCGCCGACGTGCTGAGTGACCGCGCGCAGGCCGTGGCGCTGTACGAGACCGGCGGCCCGACGATGACGAGCGAGGCCCGCAAGGCCCTGCTCGGCACCGCCGACGAGCTTCACGCGTTCCTGGCCACCGGCCGGCAGAACGCGCAGGACAACGACGAGCGGCTGCTCGTCGATCAGGCGATGGCCGCGGGCGGGCCGATCGTGAAGCGGGACGCGCAGAAGGCACTCGACGGCACCCCGGACGACATCCGCGCGTTCCTGGCCACCGGCCTGCAGGTTTCGCGTGAGATCGACGAGGACCTGCTGGTCAACCAGGCCATGTCCGCGGGTGGCCCCGGCGTGAAGCGGGCGGCGCAGATCGCGCTCGACGGCACCCCGGCCGACCGGCACGAGTTCCTGCAGACCGGCCTCGCCCAGGCGCAGGCCGACGACGACCGCGTGCGCGCCACGCAGGTCATGTCCGCCGGCGGGCCCGAGGTCCACGCGGCCGGGCAGACGGCGCTGAGCGGCACGATCGAAGACGTCCGGTACTTCTTGAACCTCTGGAACAAGGTCGCGGCGGCCGGCGACGCGGAGATCGCGGCCGTGACGCACCAGCGCGACCTCGCGCGCAAGGCCGCGGATTTCCACTTCAAGGCCCAGGCGCAGGCAGCGGCCGACGCGGCGGCGAAGCTCGCGGCCGACGCGCGCAAGGCGAACACCGACCGGCTGAACGCCCAGCTCGCGGCGGGCCAGCAGGCCGGGCAGGCGGCGTCCGCCGCCGACGCGAAGGCCCAGGCCGACGCCAAGGCAAAGGCCGACGCGGCGGCGGAGCTCGTGGCGGAGAAGGACCGGCAGCTCGCCGAGGCCGTCGCGCCGGGCACCGACCCGGCGCTCGCGCTGACCGACAGCCGCTCGGCCGCGCTGTACCTGCTGCGCAACGCCGGCACCGCCGTCCGCACCGCCGCCCGCTCGGCGCTGAGCGGCACGGACGAGAACCTGACCACGTTCGTCCGCACCGGCCTCGACACCGCGCAGGAGGCCGACGACCGCGCGGCCGTCACGGCGATCGCCGACGGCGACGGGAAGCCGGCGCTGAAGCAGGCCGCGGCCGACGCGCTGGCCGGGACCTGGGCGCAGGTCAAGGAGTTCCTGCGCACCAAGAACTACCCGGGCAAGGACGTCGACGAACGCCTGGCCGTGAACCAGATCATGGCCGCCGGCGGTCCCGCCACGAAGGAGTGGGCGCAGAAGGCGCTCGACGGCACCCCGGCGGACATCACCGCGTTCCTCGAGAAGGGGCAGTACCAATCGAAGGAGATCGACAACCGCATCTTCGTCGGCCGGGCGATGTCCGCGCCCGGGGCCGAGGAGGTCAACGCGGTCGCGCAGGGCGCGCTCGACGGCCCCGACTCGGCGCTCGGTGCTTTCCTCGCGAACGAGGTGCCCCGCGCGCAGCAGCGTGACGCGGTGACCGCCGCGCACGTCGCTGCCGTGAACGCGCTGGTCGCGGACGCGGCGAAGGCGGCCGCCTCGGTGCGCTGACCTGGCCCGGCGAAGGTTGTCGGTCGGTGCCGGTACTCTCGCGGAGTGGCTCTCGCGCTGTACCGCAAGTACCGTCCGGCGACCTTCGCCGAGGTCGTCGGCCAGGAGCATGTGACCGAACCGCTGCGGACCGCTCTGGCGGCGGGCCGCATCAACCACGCGTACCTCTTCTCCGGCCCGCGCGGCTGCGGCAAGACGTCGAGCGCGCGGATCATGGCGCGGTCGCTCAACTGCGTCGAAGGCCCGACGCCGGATCCGTGCGGCAAGTGCAATTCGTGCCGCGCGCTCGCTCCCGAGGGGCCGGGCAGCGTCGACGTCACGGAGCTCGACGCCGCCAGCCACGGTGGTGTCGACGACGCCCGCGAGCTGCGCGACAAGGCGTTCTACGCGCCCGCCGAATCGCGCTACCGCGTGTTCATCATCGACGAGGCGCACATGGTCACCACGCAGGGCTTCAACGCCCTGCTGAAGATCGTGGAAGAGCCGCCCGAGCACCTGATCTTCATCTTCGCGACGACCGAGCCGGAGAAGGTCCTCACCACCATCCGCTCGCGGACGCACCACTACCCGTTCCGCCTGATCCCGCCGAGCTCGATGCGGGCGCTGCTGGAGCGCAACGTCGCGGCCGAGGGCGCGCAGGTCGAGCCCGCCGTGTACCCGCTGGTGATCCGCGCGGGCGGCGGCTCGGCGCGGGACACGCAGTCGGTCCTCGACCAGCTGCTGGCCGGCGCGGGCCCCGAGGGCGTCACGTACCCGCGCGCGGTGTCGCTGCTCGGTGTCACCGACGTCGCGCTGATCGACGACATGGTCGACGCGCTGTCGGCCGAAGACGCGGCCACGGTGTTCAGCACGGTCGAGAAGCTCGCCGACGCCGGCCACGACCCGCGCCGTTTCGCCACCGACCTGCTCGACCGCCTGCGCGACCTCGTGCTGATGCGCTCGGTGCCCGAGGCCGGTGAGCGCGGTCTGGTGTCCGCGCCCGCCGAGGAGCTCGGGCGGATGAGCGCGCAGTCCGAACGCATCGGTCTCGGCACGCTGTCGCGCTACGCCGACATCGTCCACAATGGACTTCTCGAGATGCGCGGCGCGACGTCCCCGCGGCTCGTGCTCGAACTGCTGTGCGCGCGGATGCTGCTGCCTTCGGTCACGGAGTCGGAAAATGCTTTGCTGGCACGGATCGAGCGGCTCGAACGCCGTGCCGTCGTCGCCGGTGGTGGCGGTGAGGCGGGTGTCGAGCCGCAGCTGCGTTCGGCTCCCGCGGCGGAGCACCAGTTCCAGCGCCCTTCGCAGCGTCCGACTTCCGCGGCGCCTGCCACCGCTCCGGCTGCCGAGCCGCCTGTTCGGGCTCAGGCCTCCGCGGCTGCTCCGGCTCCGTCCCGGCCTGCCGCCCCGGCTCCGGCTCCGGCGCGTCCGGCGGAAGAGCCCGCCCCGGCCGCCGCCGGACCCGCGGCTCCGGCTCCGGCTCCGGCTCCGGCTCCGTCCGACGACGGCTGGGGCACCCCGCGGACGCCAGGCGGCGCCCCCGCGGCTGCGGCGGAACCGGCTCCCGAACCGTCAGCCCCCGCCGCACCGGTCGCGTCCGAAGGCGGCTTCGACGCCGCCGCGATCCGCAAC
Organism: Amycolatopsis sp. NPDC051373; assembly: GCF_040689465.1. Lineage (NCBI taxonomy): Bacteria > Bacillati > Actinomycetota > Actinomycetes > Pseudonocardiales > Pseudonocardiaceae > Amycolatopsis > Amycolatopsis sp. NPDC051373. Next base: position 188,286 of record NZ_JBFBAE010000005.1, read on the forward strand.
GTCTGGCCGCAGCTGCTGGCCGCGCTGCGCAAGCTGGCCGGGGGCCGCAGCCTCGAAGCGATGCTCACGCAGGCGACCGTCGTCGACGTCGAGGGCACGAGCGTCACGCTCACGCACAAGTCCGAGCCCCTCGCCCGGCGCCTGTCCGACCAGGACAACGCGCGCAAGATCGCCGGCGCCCTGTCCGACGTGCTCGGTGGCGACTGGCAGGTCCGCTGCGTCCACGGCGCCACCGCGGCCGCCGCGCCGTCCCGCGCCGCCGCGCCCCAGCGCCAGCAGGCCCCGCCCACGCCGGAGCGTTCGTTCACGCGCCCGTCGGCCGCCCCCGCCGCCGCTGCCGCACCGGCGCAACAGCCCGTCGCCGCGGAGCCGCAGCGCGCCCCGGAGCCCGTGCGGACGCCGGAACCTCCTTCTCGGCCCAAGGTCGCCACGACCGAGCCCGACATCCCGCTGCCGCCGGAGCCGTCGGACGAGGACGACGACATCTACTCGGAGGACTCGAGCCCCGTCCCGCCTCCACCGCCACCCTCCCCGGAGGAAGACCCGGACGAGATCGCCCGCAAGCTCATCTCCGACCACCTGGGCGCGCGCCCGCTCGACTAGGGCTTGTCTCTGAACGTGCGGAGCGGCAATCGCCGATAGCCCTACCACCTCGGCTGTGACCACGAGACTGTCCTGCGGCTTTCGCGGGCTGGGTTGCTCGCGGCTCTGTCGGGCATCCGCTTCTCGACGGGATCGACTACAGCACCGGGAACACGCCGCCGGGCGAACCAGAATTCGAAAACCGAGAGGTCGAGCCCTGCTGACGGCTGCGGCTCGGCTGCGAAGCCAAACGATGACGGCGGCCAGGACGACGGCGCCGCGGTAGACGGTGGCGTGCTTGTCGCCGCAGGTGGCCAAGGCGCGCCGCTGCTCGAGCAGGTTGAAGGACCTTTCGACGACGTTGCGCGTCTTGTACTTCTCGGTATCCGGCCCGATCGGGGGCCCGCCTGCAGCGCCCTTGCGGTTGTGGTTGGCGCAGCCGATCCCCTCCATCACGGTGCGGTGATCGGCTTACGGATGCCCGCCCTTGTAGTCACCCCGCGCGCCTCACTCAACGGTTCGGAGACACGCTCTACCCCCAGCGCGTCAGGCGAGGTAGGCCTCGATCGCCTCGGCGATGGCGGCGGCGTACTTCGTGCGCCCGGCAGCCGACGACATCAGCGTGGCCTCCGCGGAGTTGCGCATGTTGCCGCACTCGACGAGCACCGTCGGGCGGGTCGAGAGGTTCAGCCCGCCGAGGTCGGAGCGGGCGGACAGGCCCGCGCTGCCGATGTAGGTGGACGTGGTGAAGCCGTCGGCGCGAAGCCCGTCGCGCAGGGCGTGGGCGAGACGCGTCGACGGAGCGCCCTGGGCCGCGTTCAGCGGTGGCGACGAGTACGCGACGTGAAACCCGTGCGCGCCCGCGGAGGTGGAGCCGTCGGCGTGGATGGAGACGACCGCGTCGGCGCCGGCGTCGTTGCCGATTTCCGCGCGGCGGTCGACGCACGGGCCCACGCCGGTGTCGTTCGTGCGCGTGTAGACGACCTTGATCCCCTTGGCCGCCAACGCGTTCCCGACTTCCTGAGCCACCGCGAAGTTGAACGCGTGCTCGGAGTACCCCGCGTTGGTGGCCGTGCCGGTCGTGTTGCACGGCTTCATCTCGCCGCGCCCGGCCGGGACGCTGCGGTTGATGTCCTTCGGGTGCGACGCGTTGCCGCCGTTGTGGCCGGGGTCCAGCACGACGACCTTGCCCGTCACCGCGGGCTTGGCCCAAGACGAGGACGTCGACGGCACTGGCGGCAGTGAAGCCACCGAGGACGACGACACGACAGCCGGTGAAGACGTGGTCACCGGGGTGACCGCAGGCGTCGCGGCCGGCGTCCCGCCACCACCGGAACACGCTGTGAGCAGCACCAGGCCGGCCAGCAGCGGGAGAGGGTTCACGCGCACGGCGACCACCGTGCCACAGGCGTGCGCGTGGCGCCTGGGCAGGCAGCACGGCGACGCGGCTACGCTGGGGAGGAACACCCAGTGGCGGAAGGATCGAGAGCGATCATGGTGCAACCCGGCGGCGGCGGCTTCGATCTGTCGCAGATCATGCAGCAGGCGCAGCAGATGCAGCAGCAGCTCGTGCAGGCGCAGGAGGAGCTCGCGAACACCGAGGTCACGGGAACCGCGGGTGGCGGCCTGGTCACCGCGACGGTGTCCGGCGACAGCCAGCTCAAGAACCTCGTGATCGACCCCAAGGTGGTCGACCCGGAAGACGTCGAGACCCTGGCCGACCTCGTGGTCGCCGCGGTGCGCGACGCGTCGGCCAACGCGCAGAAGCTCACCGAGCAGAAGCTCGGCCCCCTGGCCGGTGGCCTCGGCGGCGGTGGCGGGATGCCGGACCTCGGCAGCCTCGGGTTCGGCGGCTGACCCTTGTACGAGGGTGTGGTCCAGGACCTGATCGACGAGCTCGGGCGGCTTCCCGGGGTCGGGCCGAAGAGCGCCCAGCGCATCGCTTTCCACCTCCTGGCAACGGATCCCGCCGACATCGGGCGGCTGCAGGACGTGCTCGGCAAGGTCAAGGAAGGCGTGCAGTTCTGCGAGATCTGCGGCAACGTCTCCGAGCAGCAGACCTGCCGCATCTGCCGGGACGAGCGCCGCGACCTCACGGTGATCTGCGTGGTCGAGGAGCCCAAGGACGTCCTGGCCGTGGAGCGCACGCGTGAGTTCAAGGGCCGCTACCACGTCCTGGGCGGGGCGCTCGACCCGTTGTCGGGCATCGGGCCGGAGCAGCTGCGCATGCGTGAGCTGCTCAAGCGGATCGGCGCGGCGGACATCAAAGAGATCATCATCGCGACGGACCCGAACACCGAGGGCGAGGCCACGGCCACGTACCTGGTGCGCATGCTGCGCGACTTCCCGGGCCTGTCCGTCACGCGGCTGGCCTCGGGCCTGCCGATGGGCGGCGACCTGGAGTTCGCGGACGAGCTGACCCTTGGCCGTGCGCTGTCCGGCCGGCGGGCTTTGTAGGCGATTTGTAGACGACAACGACAACGGCCCCTTCGCCTGAGACTCAGGAGAAGGGGCCGTTTCGCGTTCAGGTCCCGGCGCAGCGAGCGCCCGAAGACCATCCACCCGGGTGGCCAGGCTTCGACGACGAACGGTCTGCCCGGCGGAGGGGGTGCCGGACAGACCGTTCGCGAGGGCCGGTCAGAAAAGGACGGCCGGGGTGGCGTCGAAGTTGCCGACGCCACTGTCCCAGTGGTGGGTAAGGGCGCCGAGAGTTCCGCCTGCCTCGCTGTGCAAGGTGTACAACACGGTGTTCGCGCTGCCGTAGTTGTACATCGCGACGACGTCGGTGCGACCATCTCCGTCGAGGTCACCGGTGGTCCAGTGCGACTTGGTGATCGACCATCCGCCGGCACCGCTGTCCCACCGGCTGACCGGTGCGTCGACACCGGCTGCGGTGGCCCGCCAGACGAGGAACGAGGTGTCGGAGTTGCCGTTGTCGTAGGCGGCGCCGATGTCGGTGAGCCCGTCACCGTCGAAGTCACCGGACACGAACTGCGCCTTGGGGTCGGAGAACGTGCCGCCCCACTTCACGCTCCGGTCGGTGAAGGTGCCGTCCGGCTTCGAGTACCAGACGAACAGGTTGGACGTGTTGTTCAGGTAGTCGTAGAACGACGCCACGTCCGTCCGCCCGTCGCCGTTGAAGTCGCCGGTCAACCAGTACGACCGCGAGGTGACCCAGTTGCCCGCGCCGCTCGACCAATCCGTGACCGGCGCGTCGACGCCCGTGGCGGTGGTGTGCCAGACGAGGAACGAGGTGTCGGAGTTGCCGTTGTCGTAGGCGGCGCCGATGTCGGTGAGCCCGTCACCGTCGAAGTCACCGGACACGAACTTGGCCTTGGTGGCGTTGAAGCTGCCGCCCCATTTGACCCCCTGCGGGTCGAAGCCGCCGGAGGCGTTGCCGTACCAGAAGAACAGGTTGGCGGTGTTGTTCAGGTAATCGTAGACCGCGGCGAAGTCGCTGCGGCCGTCACCGTTGAAGTCACCGGTGACCCATCGGGCCTGGGCGGCGTTGAACTGGCCGGCGCCGCTGTCCCACCTGAGCGCCGGAGCGCCGGTTCCGGTGGCGGTGGTCGGCCAGACGTAGACGCCGGTGCGCTTGCTCCCGAAGTCGTACGCTGCGGCGACGTCGTCCTTGCCATCACCGGTGAAGTCGTGGGCCGCGGCCGGGGTCGTGGCGGAGAAGACATCAGTCGGGGCGTTGGCGAACCCGTCCGCGGTCGCGGCAGCGACCCGGTAGTAGCGGGTCTGATGACCGGGCAGGGAGCCTTGGCTGTACGACGTGGACTGCGTGGTCGCCAGCAGGTGCGCGGCATCGGTCGGTACGTCGGGGCTCGTCGAGCCGTAGACGCGGTATGTCGCGTTGTCGGCGGCGGGCAGCGAGTTCCAGCTCACGGTGATCGAGTGCCCGATGCCCTTGGCCGTGGCGGCGAGGACCTGGTCGCGCACCCAGCTGGTGAGGTCGTCGATCCGCGTGGCCGTGGTCCCCTGGCGTGTCTCGGTCTCGCCGAAGCAGCTGTGCTGCCACGATTTGGTGACCACACCGACCAGCGTGGCCACGCCGCCGCGGTCCGCGACTACGGGCGCGCCGGCGTCGCCTCGGCAGGTGTCAACCCCGTTGTCGCCGGTCAGCACGTCCTCGGTGACCCCGACCGAGGCGACATTGAACGTCGCGGTGTGCAGCTGGTTGGGGATCCATTCCGTGCCGGTACGCCCGAAGCCCGCCACGCGGAGCGAGTCTCCGGCCGTCGGAGCGGCACTCCCAAGCGCCAGGGGGGTGATGTCACTGATCGGGGTTTCCAGCTTCGCCAAGGCGAAGCCGCGGTCGGCCTGCGTGGTGACTGTCGTGACCTTCACCGCGTGGCCGGTACTGGTCGTAAGGTCGGGCCGCCCGACTATCGCCGTGGTGTCCTTCACGGGCACGCCGCCGTCGGGAGTCTCGGCGAAGCATGTGGCAGCCGTGACCACCCAGCTGGGGGCGACGAGCGCGCCGCTGCACGAGCGCCCGTCCATGGTGATCTTGGTCGCGAAACCGTCGTTTCCCGTGCCCGGGGAAGAAACGGCCTGTGCCGAGGGTACGGTCACCAACGCTCCTGCGAGGACGGTCGCGGTGACCGCACCGAGCGACTTTGCGTGTTTCCGCATCAATCTTCTTTCTAGGACAGGTTGCAGTACGACGTGGCAGCTATGCCGCAGGCCCGGCCCCGACCGCGGTGGTCAGTTCCAGTACCACGGTTGCGATTCGCGAGACACAACAGTGTTTCGACAGCGCAGTGACAAACAACGATGTAAGTTTGGCCATGTGCATATCGGAATTACCCACTGTTAGGTTCAGCGAAAATCGCGCTTCGCATCCCGGCGCGATCGAGACTAACCACGACAGCCGGCGGCGAGCTACCGCCGGTTGTGGGTGATCCAGATTACTTGTCTGGTTTGCTCCTGGGGGCTTGACCTCGCCTGCCTGCACCGGTCTGAACCAAATCGGTCTGGATCGGGTGAAGGCCTGGAGTTGGGGTGTCGAGTGTCCGAATCTTCCGGATGACCTAGACGCAGCTTAAAGGCGCGGCCGTAGCGGTGGTAGCTCTGTGGACCATTTGCAGTTGATTTACTCCATGCGGCAGTAGGGTTCCACCCAATCAGCTCAAACGATAGTGGAAGCCGAGTATGTCAGTTATTTACCATCCTGTGAAACAGATCACTGTACTGGTTCTTTACGTTGATCATACCGAGGTGATCTTGCTAGTGTTAATTTGTAATTATGGGGTATCAGGATCCGCTATTATCATATTTTCACTACCGCATCTCTGTGCATCTGGGCTGTCCGTGAAACTGTCAACCACGCATCTTTGGTCATGGAAAGAGGTCTCGTGCGCATTTCGCGAAGATGGTTTCCGCTGCTAGTTGGCGCTGCCGCAGGCGTGCTGGTGATGATTTCGAGCTCATTGTCGAGTCCGGTGGCGGTCGCGGGGCCGACCTCCGCTGTCGCGGACGACCAGGCGACCCTGGTGGAGGACTTTTCCTATCCGGGTGCAGCGCAGATCAAGAACGAGTATGGGGTCGTCCTGACCTCGGGTGATGGTCACATCCTTTTCGCTGACTGCGCGACCGACCAGGGCCTCGGAAAGGGCTTGTTGCAGGTCTACACCACCGAGTTCATCGGCGCCAACGGTGAAGGCATGCTTTGCTTTAAGGTCACCGCATCCGCCGGATATCTGAACTTGCTGGTGCCGGCGGTGTACGAGATCCGCGGGGATGGCTCGTCCTCAGAGCAAGGCCACAAGGTCAAGGCGGACTTGACCACCGACTCCGGCGAGCACAGCACCGTCGAGGTTAGACCCATAGGCTCCACCCCTGTGGGAATCGGCGACGACCCGAACAACGCCCCGACCACTCTGCTGCGCCTGGAGTCCCACGCCTGACCAGGGTTCGAAGGTGTCGAGCGGTGAAGCCGACCGGTGTCATGTGCGCTTGCGGTGTAGCGGCGGCACCTCAGCCCGTACCGTCCATGGGCCGTGATGTAGGAGAACCCCGGCACGCTGGACTGTCCCAGCAGCGATGAACGCATCATCATCGCCGGCCATCGCAGCAGCTTCCATTACAGCGCCACTAACTGCCTCGGCATCAACGGCTCCACGAAGGTGCCGTACTTCTGGCACTGGCGGTCATATGGGGGTTTCGCGATGTCTCTGTCGCGAAATCCCCGACAGCGTCGACAGTTCCAGACCTCAGTCGCTTGATCATTCCAAGGACGCCTCGAGGTGTTGAGGTGTCACCGGGTTGCCCTCGCACGTCCGCAGGAAGGAATCCGAGTTGAGAGCGCACCGTTTCGGCCGGACATCGCGTGGGAGATCCCGCCACACGCGGTTACTGCGCCAGCTCAGACGTCCACTGCGGCGCGGCGTGATCTTCACGCTGATCACCGCGCTTGTCGTTTCGCTGCTCGGTCTGACGCCAGCTGACGCCCAACAAGTCAGGGCGGCCGCTGTTGCGGCGGCGACGAATCCGTCGCCCGCGACGGCGTTGCCGCCTCGGGCGAAGGTGCTGGAGCTGTGGCGAAGCGGGGGTAGCCAGGTCAAACCCGCGGCAGAGCGGGCGTTGCTGGGCTCGGACGCCGACATCGATGCGTTCCTCAGCAGCAATGTCGACCGGCTCCACAATCTGGATGACCGGATCGCGGTCGACCAGATCCTGGCCTCGGGCGGGCCCGCAGTGCAGGCGGCGGCTCAGCATTCACTCGATGCCGCCAACAGCGACCCCACCGCGCTGCGGACCTTCCTGGACACGGGGTGGCCACAAGCGCAAGCGAACGACCTGCGCGTGAGGGTGGATCAGATCCTCGCCGGAGGCGGCCCGCAGGTGCAGGCAGCGGCCCAGACCGCGCTCGACGCCGGGACCCAGGACGCGCTGGAGACCTTCCTCAACACCACCTCCGTTCAGGCCGAGGCGGTCGACCTTCGTGTCCAGGTCGACCAGATCCTCGGCGCCGGTGGTCCCGAAGTGAAGGCCGCTGCACAAACCGCGCTGGATGCACACACCCCGGATGCGTTGCGGCTGTTCATCGAGCGCGAATGGGAAGTCGCCGAAGCACGAGACGCGGAGACCGACAGCATCTCCCAGCTCGCGGACGCGGCGAAGGTCGCCGGCGACCGCGCGACAAAAGAAACCCAAGCCGCGACGGATTCCGCGAACAAGGCCCTCCATGAAGCTGACCTCGCCCGCCAGGACGCGGAACTAGCGGCCGCGGCAGCCCAGCAATCACAACAGAACGCCCAGGGCGCGGCCGCGGCGGCTGATCGTGCGGCCAGCGCTGCCAACCGCGCGGCCAGTGCCGCGACTGCGGCCATCGGCGCCGCGAATGCCGCGACGGCTGCCGCTCGCATCGCGGCCAGCGCCGCCGCGCGTGCCTCGGCCGCGGCGGCCAAGGCCGGACAGGCGTCGAGTACCGCGTGGCGTTACGCAGCCGCGGCACGAACCGACCGCACCAAGGCCGGAGACGCCTCGAAGGCCGCGCAAGACGCCGCGGCCGCGTCCACAGCCGCGCAGAAGGCTGTCGACGCTATCGACCAAGCACAGGCCGCGCTAGGGAAAGCCAAAGAAGCGGTCGGATACGCAGTCTCGGCCAAGGACGACGCCAACGGCGCCGCCTCGGCCGCACAGCAAGCGGCTCAGTGGGCGCAGGCAGCCGGAGCGGACGCTAGTCGCGCCGTCGCGGCAGCCGCGGCCGCGCGACGACAGGCCGACATCGCTGCCCGCGCGGCAAACGCGGCGCAAACCTACGCCAACGAGGCCTCGGCTGCCGCCGCTCAGGCGCGTGACCTGGCTGTGCGCGCGGCAGCCGACGCCGCTATCGCAGCCGCAGCCGCCGCCGACGCGGCCGCGCACGCGGGCGAAGCCGAAAACGCCGCGCAACTCGCCACCGACCATGCGAACTCGGCGACCGCCGCCGCACAGATCGCAGTGGACTCGGCAGACCAGGCGCAGAAGCTCTACGACGCAGCTCGCCAGGTGGACGCCGACCGGCTGGAGGTGCAATCCGAGCAGGCGACCGACGCGGCGCAGCAATCACTCACCGTCTCCGACCAGCTCGGCCTGACTCGCGACCGCGATCTCCCGCAGCAGACCCAGCGTGACGCCGAAACCCAGGGCTGGATCGCTGAAGCCACCGCCCCCGGCGCGGATCCCGCGCTGGTCGTCGCCGACGGACGCAAGATCGCCCTGCGACTTCTCGACACCGCGGGCCCGTGGACCCGCGCCGCCGCAGAAGGCGCACTCACCGGAGACGACACCGGCGTCACCGAATTCGTCCACACCGCGCTCACTGACGCGACAGCCAGGGACAACCGGGAAACGCTGCAGGAACTCATCGACAACGGCACGGCCAACTTCAAAGCCGGTGCCCAAGCCGCACTCGCGGCCGGTGACGACGCCGTTACTCAGTTCCTGACCCACCCCACCTACTTCCGGCAGGCCACCGACCTGCGAATCACCGTCAACCAGGCACTCGCTGCCGCCCGCGACGACGGCAACGCAACTGTCGCCGACGCTGCCCAAACCGCACTCGACACGGGAACCGTCGACGCTTTCCAACAGTTCCTCGACACCGGGCTGAACATCGCCCGCAACCATGACGACCGGATCGCTCTCGACCAGCTCATCGCCAACCCTGACGCCGGCCCCGAGACCAAGCTCCTCGCCCAAGCCGCCCTTGCCGGTTCGCCGGAAATCATCCGCCAGTACCGGGATAACGGGCAATACATCGCCGAACGCCACGACCACGAAGCCGCCGTCCACGACTCCGCGGTCGCCAGCCTCGTCTCCGAAACCCACTCCGTCGCCGCAAAAGCAGCGCAAGACGCGGCCACCGCACAATCCGTCGCTGCGACCGCGCGCAACGCCGCAGACGAAGCCGCTGGTTACGCGACCGAGGCCAACAACCACGCCACCGAAGCGGCGAACTTCGCCGCCCAAGCCGCACAATCGGCACAGCATGCGCTGACATCAGCGCAGCAGGCAGCAACCTCCGCCGATACAGCGGCCGCGGCCGCGCGACGGGCGTCGCAGGCCGCGGTGCACGCGACGCTCTCTGCGATCAGCGCCCGAAATTCGGCAAACAGCGCGGCTCGTTCGGCACAGTCTGCCGTTGCCGCTTGGCAGCAGGCTTACAACGATGCCATAGCGGCCGGCAAAGACGCCCAAATTGCTGTCGACTCCGCCAACGCAGCCCGCGACCAGGCGGTTCAGAAAGCAGAGGCTGAACAAGCCGCCGCGAAACAACACGCACAAGACCAGCTCAATCAGCGTTGCGGGACCGTTCCCGCAGGTCCGGACCGGGACGCCTGCCTGGTCACTGCGTCACGCCTGGTCGACGACCCGACCGGCGAGTCCCAGCGGAACGTCGCGGTTTGCCAGCAGCTCAATGGCCTCAGCCAGGATGCCTTTCAGAACTGCCTCAAGGCCGCCTACGACCCCAGCCTGGCCTACGTCGTCAACCAGGCGATTCACGAATATCAGCAAGCCCAGGACGACGCCAACACCCAAAAATGGTGGATCATCGGCGGCACTATCGTCGCCGGAGTCATCGTCGCCGGGGTCGGGATCTTCTGCGCCGAAACCTGCGCCGCACCCATCCTCGGCGGACTCGCGTCCCTCAGCGCCGGAGCCGTCGCCGACGCCGCCGGTGCCGGCCTCGAAATCACCTTCGGTACCGAACTGCTCACCGGCCTCGCCACCGACACCTTCCTCACCACCCGGCTCAACGCTCTCACCGAAGCCTCTTTCCTCACCGACACCGCCGTCAGCCGAGGCCTCGCCAACCTCGCCCTCAACCTCGCCAAACAGGCCGGAAGCTGTATTAGCGGCCTCACCGCCCGTACCACAGCTGCGACGGCAAGCAACTTGTGCCCGATCGAGATCCGGTACGAGAAATGGGGAATCGACGTTGTCGACATCGGCTACAAGGCGCGCCGCGCGTTTGCGCATACCTTTGACCCTGGAAACAACATTGCGGTCGCAAAAGTGCCTGGATATGTTGACGCGACACTCAATGGAATGGAACCAGGAATGGGTGATGGGTATGTGCTCGGATTGAGTGGCGGAAAAACCGGTCCTCATGCAGAGCAGCAAATATTCAACAAGCTCGCTGCAGCCGGGATTAGCCCTAAGAGTATTGAGCGCCTATTCACTGAACGGTCCCCCTGTGATGAATGCGGCGAGCTCCTAAGCGGCTTGGCGGACAACGTCGACGTGCTATATGCAGTGAGCTACATGGGCGGGAGTAAGATGGAGAAGGAGCTTCTGTTAAGCTTGATAGAGATTCGGGAGCAAGGAGGAATCGGGGGAGTCGGATAGGTATCATGATTAAACTTAGAGGAAAACTTTTCAATGACTGTTGATGCGCGCCAGTTCTATTGGACAGCGCCACCGTTCGAGGAACAACCTCTGTTTCGTGCAGCCGACGATGTGGTCGCCGGATGGATGGAACTTGCTAACCACGCACAAAGCGAGTTGGAGGGGTTCGGAATCCCTGCCACCGTTCTGGTCGCGGACGACCGAGTCGGCCTAGGTGCCGATCCTGGTGCTCAACTAATCGTCTGCAACGCACGCCCGTTTGGGGTGATCCTCACGTGGGAACCATCAATTAGGGGGACTGAAGAATTCAGAAATATCGTCCTGAACCGGTCGACTACATCACCTCTCCTTCGGTATGTCGCAGAAGGGCGAAATCTGATGACTGAAGCTTGCATGGCCGTATTGTCTGCCGCGGGATTTAGTACTGCAAGAGATCACTTCGAAGGAACTGGATATGATTACCGGGTCTTGTTTGCGCCACAAATTCCAATAATTGAGCGCGAATAAACCGTAATGTCTTAAGGGTGTTGGAGGATCATCGTGTCCAGCGGTGATCCTCGCGCTGTTGTTTCCCGGAGCCGTGATCGCCACGGCCGCCTTGGGTGCAGCGGGGCTCCGTGCGTCCGCGACATGTCGGCGACACAGACTTGAGCCGGTGGCTCGGCACGACGCCGCTCTGGGCACGGCGCAGGCCGCCGTTGGCTGTGACGTCAACGGCGGGCGCCAGCGTGGATCGCGAGACTTCATACTCAAACCGGGCTCCGCCTGGCCACGGCTGCGCAGTGATTTTCGCTGTCGGCGCGCTCGCTGCGACACCCGCCGCCGCCATCACTGGCGGTATCACCGTCCCGAACACAACCTGTAACTTCATCGCCCGGAAAGCCACCCCGCCGAAGAAGCCACTATTCTCATCCCACTTACCCTTCGCTGGCTGAACCCGACGCGGGCGCGCGCTGATCTCGGCCACACCCCGCGCAAGGCGTGTTGGAGTACGACACCAGCGGGCGGACATCTGAAGTAACGCTATCCGCTGCGTTTAAGCCATGGCCAACACCTGCACGCTCGGCCAGAACGCCGCAGAACCCATCGTCGCCGACCTTGAACCCCCGTGCCCCTACCGCTCCATCGGAGAGCTTACTGACCGCCTGCAATTAACCGTTTCCGTAATCGAAGCCCTCGTCACCTCGGTCGCCTTCACCAGCATCGGACCGGGCGTCCGCAAAGCGCTCCGGACCGCCGCCGCAGTCACGTGTGCTGGGCATCTATTGTCTCGTAATTCTCTGACGTCGGCACCGGCCACGTCGTGGGCGAGTGCACCCCGGTCCGCGATGGTGCGGCGTTCCTGGGCTTCCAGACCAAAGCGGTGAAACCTCACCGAGACCAGGACGTCCACGTCGTGCTGAACAACCTCTCCACCCACACCACACCGGAGGTCGAGGACCGGCTGGCCGGGCATCCAAGATGCGCATTTCCATATCACACCCAAGGGATCGTCCCGGATCAAGCAGATCGAGACCTGGTTCGGGATCATCACCGGCCAATCCATCCGCCGCGGCACCTTCACCTCGGTCACGGTCCTCATTCGCCAGATCCGCGAATACATCAATCACTGGAACACCCCGCCACGCCCTTAACCTGGACCGTTACCTCCGACGAGATCCCGGCCAAAGTCCAACTCGGCAAATCAACATCAAGAAACTCGTCGACAACAACGGGAAGTAAAGACACCAGAGTCACGCGACACCAGCCCGGATTCGCGATCGGCACGAGGCCCTGCTCTGCCCGAATGAACTTTTTCGGACTCGCCGCCGTAGACCCGTGGGCCACCGGCACCTCGGCTGCCTGCCCATCGATTCCTCCGCAGCCGCCTCCACCAGCTCGGCGCCTTCCTCGACGGCGACGGCTCCTTTGATGTCCAAGTCGGCGGGACAGTCACGCGGAGGCAAGGCCCGACGTCAACACCGTCGCTTGATCGCGATGCAATGCGACCGACACCGACAACTGAGACCTCGTCGAAGCCGCATTCGCCGCACCCGATGCCCCATTGGGGTGGGGTCAGCAGTAGCCGAGCTGCGCCAGCGTGTCGACGATGATGTCGGACGGGTGGTACTTGTCCATCCAGGACTCACCGCGGCGGTTCTGGTACGTGTCCAGGAAGTTCTGCAGCTTGTCGCCGCGCATCTCCGTCAGAACCACGGTTTCGCCCAGGTGCTGCGGGGTTTCCGTGCGCTCGCGGTGCACCGCGCAGGGCAGGCCGAGGTAGTAGCACTCGGCCGAGAGGCCGCCGGAGTCGGTGACGACGTACTCGGCGCGCGCCACCAGCGGCAGGAACTTCAGGTAACGCATCTTGGGCTGCGCGATGAACTTGTCGTCGAACAGGTTGTCCAGGCCCAGCGACCGGATCTTCTCCCGCTCCGGCGCGCCCGCCATGTACAGGATCGGCATCTTGCGGCTCTGCTCGCGCAGGATCTCCAGCGCCTCGCGGTACTTGTCCGCGCGCGAGACGAGCTCGAAGCGGTGCAGCGTGGCCAGACCGAACTTCTCCGGCAGGTTCGGCACGTCCAGCGGTTGGTTGATGGCCAGGCGCATCGCGTCGATCGCGGTGTTGGCCTCGGTGTCGACGACGACGCCGCGCGCGTGGCGCAGGTTGTTCACCTCACGCGCGCTCGGCGCGAAGTGCATGTCCACGATCTTCGCCGCGATCTTGCGGTTCAGCTCTTCCGGCAGCGGCGACAGGATGCTGCCCGACCGCGCGCCCGCCTCGACGTGCCCGACCCGCGACTTGAGGATCCGCTTGCCGATCAGCGAACCGTACGGCGTGGTGAACGTGTCGCCGTGCACCAGTACGAGCGGCGGCCGCCCGTCGTCGTTCAGCGCAGCGCGCAGCTCGGCGCGGCGGCTCCACGCGGTGCGCAGCACCTGCGCGGCCCAGCCCGGCACCTGAGCCGGCGACTCCAGGTTGTGAGCCTTGTCCTCGGGCACGAGCCAGACGTCGGGCTCGGGCAGTTTGAGGTCCGACAGCACGTCGGCGACCTCGTCCACGTGCTGCGCGGTGAACCAGATCTTCGGCCTCATGCCGCGTTCGGCGATCCCGTGGTAGACCGGCGCGATCTTGATCAGTTCCGCGGTGGTGCCGAGAATGAAGGAAATCACCGTGAGGCCCATTTCTGGTCGGTTTGCGGTGCCCGAAGGATACTGGGCACGTCCGGCCCTGAGGCACAGGGTAGCCTCGGCCCGGTGAGTGCGAACCCGCTCCTCCCCTCGCTCAGCGTCGTGATTCCGGTCTACAACGAGCAGGACTGGATCAGCCGCTCCGTCGGCGCGCTGGTCGCCTCCGCGGAGGCGGCGCAGTGGCCGGTCGAGATCCTCGTGGTCGACGACGGAAGCACGGACGCCACCGCTGAAAAGCTCACTGAACTGCGCGAACGACACGGGATCACCGTGCTCAGCCAGGCGAACGGCGGCCGGTTCGAAGCCCGCCGGGCCGGCATGTCCAAGGCTTCCGGCGACTGGATCGTGCTGCTGGACAGCCGGGTGATCGTCGACCAGCACAGCCTCACTTTTCTGCGCGACCAGCTGGTCGAACATCCCGAGCGCGCGGTGTGGAACGGCCACATCAACGTCGCATCGGAACACAATCCTTACGCGGGCTTCATGGCAGGTCTGGTCAAGGTTCCGTGGCGGCGTTACTGCGCGAACCCGCGGCTGATGTCCTTCGGTATCGAAGACTTCGACGTGTACCCCAAGGGCACCACGTTTTTCTGCGCGCGCCGCGAGCTCCTCGAAGGTTCCGTGGTCGCGTTCGCGTCCTTGTTCGACGACATCCGGTTCGCCAGTGACGACACCCGGATGCTGCGCTGGATTGCGGAACGCGAGCGGATTTTCCTCGCACCGGACCTGTCGGCGACCTATCACGGGCGCGACTCGTTCAAAAAGTTCTACTCTCAATCATTCTTTCGTGGCACCACCTATGTCGATTCGTACCTCGCTTCTCCGGGCGTGGCCCGAAACGCGTTGTTCGGTGCGCTCGCCGTCGGTGTCGTCGGACTCGGCCTCGCGGCGAAGAAGCCCAAAACCGCAGCCGTCGCGGGGGTGGCAGGGGCGGTCGCGGCCGGTGCCGCGGTGAAGCGCTGCGGCGCCACGAACGCGGAGGCCCGAGCGGTCACCACCCTGCTGCCGGTGTTCGCGACCGGCTTCGGCGCGGGGGTCGTGCGGGGTTTGTACCTCGCGCTGCGGACGATCCTGCGCCGCCGATGAGCTCGCCGGTGAGCGAAGCGCAGGAATCGGGCACCAAGGCCCCGGGCGGCGGCGCTCGCGGGACCGCGGGCAAGCTCGGCGGCTCGCTGATCGTGTCGATCGGCCTCGGCTACGTCCTCACCGTCGCCTGTGCCCGGTTGCTGCCGCCAGACCAGTACGCGACCTTCGTGACGTTCTGGGGCCTCCTCATGGGGCTCGGCAGCGCGTTGTCGCCGCTGGAGCAGGAGTTGTCCCGGCAGTCCGCGGTGGCGGCGCTCACCGGCGGTCGCGCCGGTCGGGGCGCGCTTCGCGCCGTGGCGACCGGTGTGGCGGTGGCGGCGGTGTTCGGCCTGTGCCTGCTCATTCCGCCGGTGAACGAACGGCTGTTCCACGGCACGTGGGAACTGGCGCTGATCGTCCTGTCCGGTGGCGTCGCCTTCGCGTGCCAGTTCGGGATCCGGGGGCTGCTGATCGGGCAGCACCAGGTCAAGCAGTTCTCCTGGCTGGTCGTGGCCGAGCCGGCGGTCCGCGCGATCGTGCTCGGCGCGCTGGTCGTGGCCACGGCGTACAACCTCGTCACGCTGGCGCTGGCGGTCGCGGCCGGTTCGTTCGCCTGGTTGCTGTTCGTCAGGCAGGCGCGCGGTCTCGTCGACGTGCGCGCCGAGGGCGACAGCTGGCCGGTCACCGTGCGCCGCATGCTGATGCTCCTGCTCGGCGCGGCTTTGACGGCCAGCGTCATCACCGGGTACCCGGCCTTGGTCGGCCTGCTCGCGCCGGGCGGGGACCGCGATCGGATCGGCGCGTTGTTCGCCGCTCTGGTCATCGCCCGGCTGCCGCTCACCCTGATCGGGCCCGTGCAGTCGCTCGCCGTGCCGTTCGTGGTCCGGTTGTCCACCAGCGCCGAAGGTCGCCACCGATTGCGCCGGGTGTTGTCGCTGGGCACGCTCGCCTCGCTGGCCCTGGCCGCACTGGGCGCGGTCGTCGGTGCGCTGATCGGGCCGTGGGCGGTCCGGTTCGTCAACGGCTCGGGTTACCAGGTCGACGGCTGGGCGGTCGCGGGACTCGTGTGGTCGTCGGTGCTGCTCGTACCGATGCAGCTGCTCACCGCGGTGCTGGTCGCGCGGACGCAGGCGCGGCGCGTGCTCGTCACCTGGGCCGTGGTCGCGGTCACGGCGGCCGTGCTGTTGCTGGTGATCCCCGGGGACACGGTGCTGCGCGCAGTCATCGCCCTGGCCGCGGCGCCGACCGTCGGGCTCGCTGTGGTGCTGGTCTTCGTGCTGGGCAAATCGCCGGTCGAGGCAACCTCAGACACCGGTGAAACGTCGTCCTAGTGCCGCAGTACTGTGACTGCGGAATGACCGCCGTGAGTGCGTCGGTATCAAGCGCAGATCAGGTTGGACAGCGAATTCGATGAACGTTCTTGTCGTTTTGCTTGCGTTCTGGCTGCCCGGGCTCGTCTTCGGTGCCGCCATCCGGCTCAGGGGGTGGACGCTCGCCGCCGCCGCGCCGTTGATGACATTCGGCGTGGTGGCGATCGGTGTCCCGGTGCTCGGTGACCTCGGCATCCGCTGGTCGCTGCTCAACGTCGCGATCTGGACGCTGGTGCTCGCCGCGGTCGGTTTCGGGCTTTCGTTCGCGGTGCGCCAGCTGAACGCCCGGCGGCACCCGGAACGCGCCGACGAAGAGTCCGAACCACGACTGCCCGTGCGCGACCACATCATCATGGCACTCGGTGTCCTGGCCGGCATGGCGGTCGGCGCGGTCACGTTCTTCCGCGGCTCGAACGGCATTACCAGCGTCCAGCAAGGTTGGGACGCACCGTTCCACGGCAACCTCGTGCGCTGGATCGCGGAGCACGGCGACGCGCGGCCGTCCACAGTGGGCACGATCGCGAACCTGCCCAACCAGACCGATTACTTCTACCCCGACACCTACCACGCGCTGCTCGCTCTCGTGTTCGGCAAAGCCGGGCTCACGATGATGCCGACGCTGAACCTGGCCGTGCTGGCGGTGATCCTGGCAGTGCCGCTCGGTGTCGCGGCGATGTGCCACGCGTGGAAGATGCCGCCGCTCGGCGTTGCCGCCGCGGCCGCCGTCACGACCTGGTTCACGTCGTTCCCGTACGACTCGCTCTGGCGCGGACCACTGTGGCCGTACGTCGCCGGGGTCGCGATGCTCCCCGCGATGCTCGCGGTCACGAAGCACCTGTTGCGGCCGCGAGGAGTCACCGCCCCGATCGCGATCGGGGTCGGTGTGGCCGGGCTGGCCGGGCTGCACACCAGCCTGATTTTCGTGATCGCGGTCTACTTCATCCTCATCCTCGTCGCGGTGTTGTTCCGCTGGGAGAAGATCGACTGGCGCCGCTCGGCACCGTCCCTGATCGCGACGGTCGTGCTCGCCGCTGTGCTGGGCCTCCCGCTCGTGCTGCCTTCGCTGTACAACGCGGGTGGCGTGACCAGCGCGACGTGGGCATCGGAAGCGACGGTCAGCGGCGCGCTCGGCGAGACCATCACGTTCTCCCCGATGGCCAATTTCCCGCAGTGGTGGATCGGGGTGCCCGCTTTCATCGGGATCGTCCTGCTGGTCCGGCACCGCCGGATGATGTGGGTGGTCGGCGCGTACATCGTGTTCGGCGGCCTGTTCGCGGCCACGGTCTCCCTCGAGACACCGCTGATCGACACGATCACCGGCCCGTTCTACAACGACCACTGGCGCATCGCCGCGCTCGTGCCGCTGGCCGGCGCGGTCGCGTTCGGCGAGTTCGCCCACACCGCGTCGGCCTGGTTCGCGCGCAAGGTCGGTACCCGCGTGCCGCTCGCGCCCGCGGCGCTGTCGCTCATCGGCGTGGTCCTGCTGGGTCTGGTGGTCGGCGGGCTGAGCCGCGGTGGCTACATCGGACGCAACACCGCCCGCCTCGAGATCAACTACGGCGACGGGCCTACCGTCTCGAAGGCCGAAGAAGCCGCGTATGCCTGGCTCGCCTCGCACACCGTGCCCGGTGAACGCGTGATGAACAACAAGGCCGACGGCTCGGCGTGGATGTACGCGCTTTCCGGCGTGATGCCGGTGGAGTGGAACTTCTACGGCGCGGCGGCCGACACCGAAGCGGGCTACCTCAGCGTGTGGCTCGACGACATCGAGCAGTTCCCGCAGGTGCGCAAGGACCTCACGGATCTGCACGTGCGCTACGTCATCGTCGGCAAGGGGATGGCCACCCCCACCGCGGAGCAGTCCGTGGGTGTGGCCGACATCACGCCGGGCCCGGACTTCCGCGAGGTGTTCCGCAACGATGGCGCCACCATCTACCAAATCGAAGGACAAGCAGGTGTGGTCGCCTCCGGCGCCACCACGCCCGGCTCCGGGTCCGACGACGCTCACGGGCAGTGAGAAGCTAAGGTGATCTCCGTGTCGAGCATGTCCGTGAGCACCCGGCGAGTACTCATCGTGATGCCGGCGCTGAATGAGCAGGCCAGCGTCGGGGCCGTGATCTCCCATGTCAAGCAGTCTCTCCCCGGCATGGACGTGCTCGTGGTGGATGACGGCTCGAAGGACCGAACCGCGGAGCTGGCGCGCGCCGCGGGCGCCGAGGTGGCCCGATTGTCGGTCAACCTGGGAGTCGGCGGTGCGATGCGGACGGGTTTCCGCTACGCCGCCGCGCGCGGGTACGACGTCGTCGTGCAGGTCGATGCCGACGGGCAGCACGACCCGGACGAGGTGGGTGCCCTCCTGGAAGCGCTCGACGCGGGCGCTGACATCGCGATCGGCTCCCGATTCGCCGGAAAGGGTGCCTACAAGGCCAGCGGGCCGCGAAAGTATGCGATGGTGGTGCTGTCGCTCGTGTTCAGCCGCCTCGCCGGCCGCAAGCTCAGCGACGTCACGTCCGGGTTCAAGGCCATGGGGCCGCGCGCGATCCGGATGTTCGCCGCGTACTACCCGGCCGAGTACCTGGGCGACACGGTCGAGTCCCTCGTGATGGCGATCAGGGCGAAGCTCGTGATCGCCGAGATCCCGGTGATCATGCGCGAGCGGACCGGTGGCGCGCCGAGCCATTCGCCGGTGAAGTCCGCCGTCTACCTGACCCGCGCGGGCCTGGCGCTGTTGCTCGCACTTGTCCGTCGTCGTCCGTCCGTCGACTCGTCCGACGCTGCGTAAGGGGACCACATGGCCGGCTGGCGCGTACTGAGCATCGTCATCGCGTGTCTGGTGCTGTTCGTCGTCGTCGAGATGATGCGCCGCCGGAAGCTGCGCGAGAAGTACGCGGGTATCTGGCTCGTGCTGGCGCTCGGCGTGGTCGTGCTCGCCGTCGTGCCTTCGGCAGCGCAGTTCCTCGCCCGAGCGACAGGTGTCGAGACACCGTCCAACCTGGTCTTCTTCTTGGCCGGCGTGGTCCTGGCCCTGGTTGCGCTGCACCTGTCCACCGAGGTCGGGCACCTGGAGGAAGAGGTCCGGACCTCTGTCGAGGAGACAGCGCTGCTGCGCTGCGAGCTCGAGGACACCAAGCGGGAGCTCGAAGCCCGCATCGCGGCGCTGGAGGTCAAGACGGCCACGCCTGACGACGTGAAGGGCCTACCCGAAGTGAGCGCCGCACGCGTTCGCTGATCTCCGCACTGCTCGCCGCCCCGCCTCGGCTGGGCGGCGTTCGTGTGCTCGCGATCGACGGGCCTTCCGGGGCCGGTAAGTCGACGCTCGCCGAGGCCGTGGTTGCCGAGCTGGGGCCGCGGGCCGCGCTCGTGAGCACCGACGCGTTCGCGACCTGGGACAACCCGGTGGCGTGGTGGCCACAGCTCGAGCGTGGCGTGCTGGAACCGCTCTCGGCCGGGCGCGCCGGCGAGTACCGGCGGGTGGACTGGACCTCCGGGGAACCACGACCGGGTGAACTCGTGACCGTTGGGGTGCCTGGGGTTCTGGTGCTGGAGGGCGTGTCGAGCGGCCGCCGTTCGATGCGTCCGAGGTTGTCGCACCTGTGCTGGATCGAGGGCGGCACGGCGCCGGAACGGCTGGAACGCGCCGTGGCTCGTGACGGTGAGGCGTCGCGCGCCCACCTGCGTCGCTGGCAGTTGTTCGAACAAGGCTGGTTCGCCGTCGACGGCACACCCGAATCGGCACAAACCCGACTGCCTTGATCGTCACCGCGCGTCCGAAACGACCCGAAAACCGCCTTCGGTACTACGCCATTAGAGTGGCCATAGTGCCACTCTCCGTACCAATGCGACAAAATTCGTCACATTGCGTACACAATTCTCGACACATTGCGGTGCCTTTGGCCCTTACGTAGCGCGATCGTAACCTCACGTGCTTAAGTGCAAGCCGAGTTCCCGCTAGTGTCGGCGAGCACACCGACCGTCCGAGAGTTCCTGACCGACCGGACGGTACTTGACACCGAACATCTCCCAAGGGGTGCCAGATGCAGCAATTGCGCCTGACCCGAACACGTCGAGCGGCCCTGATCGGGCTTGCCGGGGTGCTCGCGGTCTCGCTCACCGCGTGCGCCGAGTCGAAGCGCGACGAGGCCGGAGGCGGTGGCACCGGCGGCACAATGGTCTTCGGCGACACCGGCAACCCGAAGATGTTCGACCCGGTGTTCAACGACGACGGCGAGACCTTCCGGATCACGCGCCAGATGCTCGACACGCTGATCCAGAACAAGCAGGGCACCGCGGAGCTGGAGCCCTCGCTCGCCACGAAGTGGGAGTCGAGCAACGACGGCAAGACCTGGACCTTCACCCTCAAGCAGGGTGTGAAGTTCAGCGATGGCACGGAGTTCAACGCTGACGCGGTCTGCTACAACTTCAACCGCTGGTACAACATGAAGGGCGCCGCCGCCCAGAGTCAGATGATCTACTACGGCGACGTCTTCGAGGGCTTCGCCAAGAACGAGGGCGACGCCGGTGGCGACCCCGTGTTCAAGAGCTGCGAGGCGAAGGACCCGTCGACCGCGGTCGTGAACCTGAACAAGGCCAAGGGTGCGTTCCCCGCCGCGTTCACGCTGCCGTCGTTCGCGATGCAGAGCCCGACCGCGATGAAGCAGCACGACGCGGACAAGGTCACGCAGTCCGGTGACTCCTTCACCTACAGCGACTACGCGTACAAGTTCGTGACCGGCACCGGCCCGTTCAAGTTCGACAGCTGGGACCAGGGCAAGGGCGAGATCACGCTGGTGCGCAACGACTCCAGCTACGCGCCGGCAAAGCTCGACAAGCTCGTCTTCAAGGTCATCCCCGACGAGAACGCGCGCAAGCAGGCCCTGAAGGCCGGCGACATCCAGGGTTACGACTTCCCGGCCCCGCAGGACTACGGGCTGCTGCGCAACGAGGGTGAGCAGGTCCTCATCCGCCCGTCGTTCAACGTGCTGTACCTGGGCATCAACCAGTCGGGCAACCCGAAGCTCAAGGACGTGCGCGTGCGCCAGGCCCTGGCCTACGGCATCAACCGCGAGCAGTTCGTGAAGTCGAAGCTGGCCGAGGGTTCCGAGGTCGCCACCGAGTTCGTGCCGAAGGCCATCTCGGGTTACACCGACGACGTGACCAAGTACCCGTACGACCCGGCGAAGGCCAAGCAGCTGCTCGCCGAGGCCGGCGCCAGCAACCTCACGCTGAAGTTCTACTACCCGACCGAGGTCACCCGGCCCTACATGCCGAACCCGGCCGACACGTTCACCTCGATCTCCGAGGACCTGAAGAACATCGGTATCACGATCCAGCCGGTGGCCGAGCCGTGGAACGGCGGCTACAAGGACGACGTGCAGAAGTTCGGCAAGCAGGACCTGCACCTGCTCGGCTGGACCGGTGACTACAACGACGCCGGCAACTTCGTCGGCACGTTCTTCGGCCGCGAGAAGAAGGAGTTCGGGTTCAACAACCCCGAGCTGTTCAGCGCTCTCGCCGCGGCCGACGGCTCGCCGGCCGGCGACGCGCACGCCAAGGCCTACCAGGGCGTGAACAAGCAGATCATGGATTACCTGCCCGCGATCCCGATCGCCTACCCGACGCCGGCGATCGTGGTCGGTCCGAAGATCAAGGGTGTGGTGGCCAGCCCGCTCACCGACGAACGCTTCAACAACGTCACGATCGGCTGACGTGCTCCGCTGAGCAGCCGGGCTGGGGGGCAGGCGCTACCGCGCCTGCCCCCTTTGCCCACGTTCCCGGGCTGTACACAAAGGACTACAAGTGCTCCGTTTCCTAGTGCGTCGGGTGCTACAAGCGATTCCGACGCTTCTCATCCTGTCCATCCTGGTCTTCGCCTGGTTGCGCTCCCTGCCCGGCGGCCCCGCTGCCGCGCTCCTGGGTGACAAGGCGACGCCGGAGAAGATCGCCAGCCTCAATCACGTGCTCGGTCTGGACCAGCCGATCATCCTGCAGTACTTCAAGTTCCTCGGCCGCGCCGTGACCGGCGACTTCGGCAACTCCCTCGTCTCGGCCCAGCCGGTGATGGGCGAGATCGGCACGTTCCTCCCCGCCACCATCGAGCTCGGGCTCTCCGCGATGATCATCGCGATCGTGCTCGGCGTGCCCTTCGGCTACCTGGCCGCGCGCTACCGCGGCGGTGTGCCGGACAACATCATCATCGTGCTGACGCTGGTCGGTGTCGCGGTGCCGGTGTTCTTCCTCGGCTACACGATGCAGGACGTGCTGGCCACCCCGCTCGGGTTGCCTTCGCAAGGCCGTCAAGCGCCGGGCATCGACGCCACCAGCATCACGAACTTCGCCATCCTCGACGGCATCATGACGGGTGAGTGGGACGCCGTCTGGGACGCGATCAAGCACCTGATCCTGCCGGCGTTCGCGCTGGCGACCATCCCGCTGGCGGTGATCACCCGCATCACCCGCGCTTCGGTGCTCGACGTGTTCAACGAAGACTTCCTCCGCACGGCCAACTCCAAGGGGCTCACGCAGTCGGTGATCCGGCGGCGGCACGTGCTGCGCAACGCGTTGCTGCCGGTGGTCACGACCATCGGCCTGCAGACCGGCGCGCTGCTCGGCGGCGCCGTGCTGACCGAGCGGGTCTTCAACTTCCGTGGCCTCGGCTTCCTGCTGGCCGAAGGCATCGAACGGCGTGACTACCCCCGGCTGCAGGCGCTGCTGCTGTTCGGGGCTGTGGTGTACGTGCTGGTGAACATGCTGGTCGACATCTCGTACGGGATCATCGACCCGAGGGTGCGTGTGCGATGAACACTTTGCTGGCCAAGAAAAAAGAGCCGATCGACAAGCTGGCCAAGGCGTCGGCCAGTGGGCGCAGCCTCGGAGCCGAGGCGTTCCGGCGGATGCTGCGCAGCCCGGTGGCGATCACCGGTGGCGTGATCACGCTGCTGTTCCTGCTGCTGGCCATCTTCGCGCCGCTGATCGCCCCGAAGGACCCGCAGATCCGCTACCTGCAGAGCCAGGTGGAGCTCGGCAAGGGCATCATCCCCGGCCCGAGCCCGGGTTTCCCGCTCGGCGTCGACGACTTCGGCCGCGACTTCCTGTCGCGACTCATCGTCGGGGCGCAGCAGACGCTGCTGGTCGGTGTGCTGGCGACCGTGATCGGCGTGCTGGTCGGGGTCATCATCGGCGGTCTCGCCGGTGCGTTCGGCGGCTGGGTCGACACCGTCCTCATGCGACTGGTCGACGTGCTGCTGTCGTTCCCCTCGCTGCTGCTGGCGATCTCGATCGCGGCGCTGTTCGCGAAGCCGAGCCAGTGGACGGTGATCCTCGCCGTGTCGATCATCGGCGTGCCGATCTTCGCGCGACTGCTGCGCGGTTCGATGCTGGCGCAACGGGAAGCCGACCACGTGCTGGCCGCGACGTCGTTGGGCGTCAAACGCGGCACGATCGTGTTCCGCCACATGCTGCCCAACTCGCTGGGCCCCGTGATCGTGCAGGCCACGCTCACGCTGGCCACCGCGATCCTGGAGGCCGCGGCGCTGTCGTTCCTCGGCCTGGGCGACCCGGACCCGACGCGGGCGGAGTGGGGGCTGATGCTGGGCAACGCCTCGCGCCAGTTCCTCGACATCCGCCCGGAGCTCGCGTACTACCCGGCCATCGCGATCATCGTGGTGGCGCTCGGGTTCACGCTGCTCGGCGAGTCCCTGCGTGAAGCCCTCGACCCGAAGAACCGGCGGTAACCCATGGCACTCCTCGAAGTCCGCGACCTCTCGGTCGTGTTCCAGCGCCGCGGTGAGAAGCCGTTCACCGCGGTCGACGGCGTCAGCTTCGACGTCGAACCCGGCCAGACGGTGGGGCTCGTGGGCGAGTCCGGCTGCGGCAAGTCCGTGACGTCGCTGGCGATCATGCGGCTGCTGGCCAAGCGCGGCAACAAGGTCAGCGGTTCGGTGTCGTTCGAGGGCACCGACCTGCTGAAGATCTCCGACCGTGACATGCGCGACCGGCGCGGGCGCGACCTGGGCATGGTGTTCCAGGACCCGCTGTCCTCGCTCAACCCCGTGATCCCGATCGGCCTGCAGATCACCGAGGTGCTCGAACGCCACCGCGGGATGTCGCGCAGCAAGGCGAAAGTCGAGGCCGCGGACCTGCTCGACAAGGTCGGCATTCCCGACCCCACACGGCGGCTTTCCGAGTACCCGCACCAGCTTTCGGGCGGGATGCGCCAGCGCGCGCTCATCGCCATCGCGCTCGCGTGCCGGCCGCGGCTGCTCATCGCCGACGAGCCGACCACCGCGCTCGACGTGACCATTCAGGCACAGATCCTGGCGCTGCTGCGGGAACTCGTGCAGGACACCGGCACCGCGCTGATCATGATCACGCACGACCTCGGTGTCGTCGCCGGCCTCTGCGACGAGGTCAACGTGCTCTACGGCGGCAAGATCGTGGAGCGCGCCGAGCGCCACGCGCTGTTCGCCGAGCCGAGGCACCCGTACACCCACGGGCTGCTGGCCTCGATTCCGCGCCTCGACGTCGGCCGGGGCGAGAAGCTCGTGCCGATCCCCGGCTCCGTGTCCGACAACATCCCGTGGGACGGCGGGTGCGCCTTCGCGCCGCGCTGCCCCAACGCGCTGGAGGTCTGCCAGGAGCGTTCGCCGCAGCTCGTCCCCGATCACAACGGCCTGCTGCGCTGCCACAACCCGGTGAAGCCCGCCGTGGCCACCGCAGGAGGGACCCGATGACCGAGGTGCTCAACGAGCCGCAGGACGACGTTCTGCTGGAGGTCACCGACCTCAAGGTGCACTTCCCGATCAAGCGCGGCATCGTGGTCGACCGCACCGTCGGGCACGTGTACGCGGTGGACGGGGTCGACCTGTCGATCCGCCGCGGCGAGACCTACGGGCTGGTCGGCGAGTCCGGCTGCGGCAAGTCCACTTTGGGCCGCGCGATCCTGCGGCTCAACGAGCCGACGGCCGGCAAGGTCGTGTTCGACGGCACGGACGTCGCCCAGCTCAAGGGCGAGAAGCTGCGCAAGGCGCGCCGGCGCATGCAGATGATCTTCCAGGACCCGATGTCCAGTTTGGACCCTCGGCAGCCGGTGGAGTCCATCCTGCTCGAAGGCATGCGCGCGCACGGGCTGGCCAAGGACAAAGCGGCGACGGACCAGCGGCTGCGTGAGCTGCTGGGCGCGGTCGGCCTGCCCGAGACGGCGCTGCGCAAGTACCCGCACGAGTTCTCGGGCGGGCAGCGCCAGCGCATCGGCATCGCGCGAGCGCTGGCCGTAGAGCCGGACCTGATCGTGGCCGACGAGCCGGTTTCCGCGCTCGACGTGTCGGTGCAGGCGCAGGTCGTGAACCTGCTGGAGGACCTGCAGAACGAGCTGGGCCTGACGTATGTGGTGATCGCGCACGACCTCGCCGTCGTCCGGCACATCTCCGACCGCATCGGCGTGATGTACCTGGGCGCGCTGGTGGAGGAGACGACCTCGGCGGAGCTGTACGAGAACCCGCTGCACCCGTACACGCGGGCGCTGCTTTCGGCGATTCCCGTGCCGGACCCGCTCGTCGAGGACACACGTGAGCAGATCCTGCTCGCGGGCGACTTGCCTTCGCCGGCGAACCCGCCGACCGGCTGCCGGTTCCACACGCGCTGCCCGTGGCGGCAGGCGAGCCTGTGCGACACCGACCGGCCGCAGCTGCGCGAGATCGGCGCCGGGCACCGCGTGGCGTGCCACTACGCCGAGGACATCCGCGACGGCCGCATCCAGCCGCACGACGTGGAGCCCGAGCTGGTGGAGCTCACCGGGGTGCTCAACCCGGACGCGGCGCCGGACATCGGCTCGGTCAGCGAAATCCTGTAATCGACGGGCGTGAAGGGCACCTCGATCTCATCGAGGTGCCCTTCACCGCGTTCTACGGCTGCAGATCGATGGCCGCCCGGAACGAACCGTCCATGTGGAACGGCGTCGAGCTGTGCTCGTGCACGATCCGCCACGCGCCGTCGACGCGACGGAAGGCCAGCGTCGAGCGGAACCACAGCGTGAACGGTTCGCCCATCCCCGCCGGCACGGCCGACATCTTCGCCAGCGCCGTGGTGAAGGCGAAGTCGCCGGACTCGGTCACTTCGACGTCGGTGTACTCGTAGGTCACCGGGCTGTCGAAGGTGCCGAACCACTTCGTGAGGAACTCCGCGGACGCCCCGGTGGTACGCAGCGGCGGCGCCA
Source organism: Amycolatopsis sp. NPDC051373 (assembly GCF_040689465.1). Lineage (NCBI taxonomy): Bacteria > Bacillati > Actinomycetota > Actinomycetes > Pseudonocardiales > Pseudonocardiaceae > Amycolatopsis > Amycolatopsis sp. NPDC051373. The sequence continues at coordinate 215,028 of NZ_JBFBAE010000005.1, forward strand.
GATCGAACTTCACGGCACCCTCGGCGTAGCCCGCCACCAGGCGCGCGGGGTCCTTGGCGTACATGGCGGCGGTGCGCTCGGCCAGCAGGTCGCGGATCTCGTTCTCGGACATTCTGTGCTCTCCTTTAGTTCTCCGGGTTTCACGGGGGACGTCGAAGCCGTCGGCGTGGCTTCGACATCCGGGTGAAGACAATTTCGAGGAGGCACCCGATGAAGTACTTGGTCCTGATCTACGGCAACCCGGCTTCGCGCGCGGTGTGGGCGGGGATGAGTGACGAGCAGAAGGCCGCGGGCCTGCGCGCGTACGTCGAGTTCAACGACGACCTCGACGGCTCCGGCGAGCGCATCGTGTCCGAACGGCTGGCCGCGCCCGAGCTCACGAAGCAGGTCATCGTGCGCGACGACGAGGTAAGCACCACCGACGGCCCGTTCGCGGAGATCAAGGAGCAGCTCGCCGGCTTCTACCTGTTGGAATGCGACTCCGAAGAGCGCGCGCTGGAGATCGCGGCGCGGATCCCCGAGGCGCCGTACGCGACGATCGAGGTCCGGCCCGTGATGGGCTTGACCGGGGACGTGGACTTCGACCTGGCGGACCTGTGATCGAGGGCCTCCTGCGCGAGCTGGCGCCGCAGGTCCTCACCGCGCTCGTGCGCCGCTACGGCGGGTTCGACACGTGCGAGGACGCCGTGCAGGAGGCCCTCCTCGCCGCCGCGGTGCAGTGGCCGCGCGACGGCGTGCCGGACAACCCCAAGGCGTGGCTCATCACCACTGCTTCGCGGCGGCGGATCGAGCTGTGGCGCAGCGAGTCCGCCCGGCAGCGGCGTGAGGAGACGGTGGCCGCGCTGGCGCCACCCGACCCGGATCCGGCGCCGGCCGTGGACGACACGCTTACGTTGCTGCTGCTCTGCTGCCACCCGGCGTTGACGCGGCCTTCGCAGGTCGCGCTGACGTTGCGCGCGGTCGGGGGCCTGACGACGGCCGAGATCGCGCGGGCGTTCCTCGTGCCGGAGCCGACGATCGGCCAGCGCATCAGCCGCGCGAAGCAGAAGGTGAAGGGCACGTCGTTCAGCCTGCCGCCGGCGGACGAGCGGCCCGCTCGCGTCGCCGCCGTGCTGCAGGTGTTGTACCTGGTCTTCACGGAGGGGCACACGGCCAGCGCGGGCTCGGCCGTCGACCGCGTGGAGCTCACGGCCGAGGCCATCCGGCTCACGCGGCAGCTGCACGCTGAGCTCCCTGACGATGGTGAGGTGACCGGCTTGCTCGCGTTGATGCTGCTCACCGGCGCGCGCCGGGCCGCTCGCCTGGGGCCCGGCGGCACGATGGTCCCCCTCGCGGAGCAGGACCGTTCGCGGTGGGACGCCGACGCCATCGCCGAGGGCACGGCGCTGATCACCCACGCCCTCGCGACCGCGCCCGTCGGTCCGTACCAGCTGCAGGCCGCGATCGCCGCCGTCCACGACGAGGCGGTTTCGGCCGAGGACACCGACTGGCCCCAGATCCTGCTGCTCTACGACCTGCTGCGCCAGGTCGCGCCGGGACCGATGGTGACGCTCAACCGGCTCGTGGCGCTCGCGATGGTCGAGGGTCCGGCCGTCGCGCTGGCCGAGCTCGACGCCGCCGAACCGCCGGACCACTATCGCGTCGACGTCGTCCGCGCGCACCTGCTCGAACTCGCGGGTGATCTCGAAGCCGCCCGGGAGTTCTACGCCGCGGCGGCGCGACGGACGTTGAGCTTGCCCGAGCGCAGGCACCTTGAAGCGCGTGCTTTGCCCGATATGACCGGAAAACCCTGACTCAAGTCGGACCCGGCCCCCGACTGAAGGGTGACGCCCGCGCATCAGGGCCCCGGTAGTCTGCGGAGAGCAGGCACAAAATCGGCAAGCCGCAGGGGGTAGGCGCAGTGAACATCGACCACGTGCTGGAGGCGATCCCTCCGCTGTCGGTCTACCTCCTCGTGGGGCTCGTCGTGATGGTCGAGAGCCTCGGGATCCCGCTGCCCGGCGAGATCGTGCTCGTGAGCGCGGCGCTTCTCGCTTCCTCGCACAGTGGTCTCAACCCGCTGTGGATCGGTGTCCTGGCCAGCGCGGGTGCCATCATCGGCGACAGCATCGGCTACCTGATCGGCCGCAAGGGCGGTAAACGCCTCTTCGACTGGGCCGGCCGGAAGTTCCCCAAACACTTCGGTCCACAACACATCGCGAACGCGGAACGCATGTTCCACAAACGCGGCATGTGGGCCGTGTTCTTCGGCCGCTTCGTCGCCGTGCTGCGCATCCTCGCCGGCCCGCTCGCGGGTTCGCTGAACATGCACTACCCGCGCTTCCTCATCGCCAACGCGCTCGGCGGCATCGTCTGGGCCGGCGGCACCACCGCGTTGATCTACTACCTCGGCGTGGTCGCGGACAAGTGGCTCAAGGGCTTCCAGTGGGCCGGCCTCGGCGCGGCGCTGGTGATCGGTGTGGTCGTGACGCTGGTGCTCAAGAAGCGCATGTCGCGCAACCACGAGGTGCAGGCAGAGCAGAAGGACGACGCGGTCGCCTAGTTCGCCGGCGGGGAGATCAGCGTCGCCGCGAGCCGCTTCGCCGTGTGGAACGGCCGCGAGGCCTGGGTGACGACCGACGTGACCGCGGCGCCCTCCAGTAACAGCATCAGCTCGTCGGCCAGGGTTTCGGCGGGCTCCGGATTGATGCGGCGGAGCTGCGTCAGCAGGTAGCCGTGCAGCGCGGTCTTGTGGTGGCGGACGACTTCGCGCACCGGGTCGGCCGGATCGGGGAACTCCGAGGTGGCGTTGAGGAAGCCGCAGCCGCGGAAGCCGTCGCGGGAGAGCCAGGCTTCATAGGCGTCGAACACCGCCAAGACCCGGTCAGCCGGATCCGTGTGCCCGGCCGTGATCCGGTCGATCTCCTCCTGCCACTGCCGGTCCCGCTCGCGCAGGTAGGCGACGACGAGCCGGCTCTTCGAACCGAAGTTGCCGTAGAGCGCGGCCTTCGTCACGCCCGCCTCGGCCGCCACGGTGTCGACCCCCACGGCGTGGATGCCGTCGCGGTAGAACAACGTCGACGCCGCCTTGAGCACCTTGGCTCCCGCGTCGCCGGACCGGGTCCGTGCCACGACACCTCCAGACTGTGCAGTCTCGCTGTTACCAGTCCAAATACTAGCATCGGTTGACAACAGACAGACCTGTCTGTTTGGTTACGGCCATGGTCAGTGTCAGCGAGCGGACAACCGCGCGGTGGTGGTCCACCGCCGCGGTCGGCGCCGGCGTGATCGCGCTCTGCTACGGGTTCGCGCGCTACGCCTACGGACTGTTCGTGCCCCGGTTCGGCGAGACGTTCGGGCTCACGACCGTCGGCGTCGGCGTGCTCGGCGGACTGTCCACCGCGGGCTACGGCGCCGGGCTGCTGCTGTCCCTGCGCACGGCCACGCGATCCGCGCGCGCCACCGTGCTGCTGGCCGGCGCGTTGGCGGCGGTGGGGCTCGGGCTCATGGCCGCCGCGCCGAACGTGGCCGTGTTCGGCGGTGGGATCGTCGTGGCGGGCGGCAGCGCGGGCCTGGTCTCGCCCGGCGTCGCGCAGCTGATCGGGGAAACCGTCGGGGCGCGCCACCGGGTCCGGGCGCAGACCTGGGCCAATACCGGGACCGGGCTCGGGCTGGCCGCGTCGGCGTTCACGCCGCTGCTGGCGTTCGGCTGGTCCTCGATCTGGGCGGGCTTCGCCGTGCTCGCCGCGGCGATGACGGTGCTCGCCTGGCGGACGTTGCCACGCCCGCCCGCGTCCGCCACGATCCCGGCGAAGTCCACGCCGGTCCACGGCCTGACGCCGCTCGTGGTCAACTCCGTCCTCATCGGAGCGACGAGCGCGCCGTACTGGACGTTCTCCAGCTCCCGGCTCACCGCGACAGGTCTGAGCCCGACCGCGGCGACCTGGTGCTGGTTCACGATCGGCGCGGCCGGGTTGCTCGGCGGGCTGGCCGGGCGCGCCGCCGAGCGCGTCGGGCTGCGGACTGCCAACCTCGTCACGTGGACGCTGGCGGCGGCCGGCCTCGCACTGCTGGCTCTACCGCGACCGGGACTGCTTGGCGCGCTGGTTTCCAGCGCGCTGTTCGGCGCCACCTACATGGCCCTGACGGGGCTGTGCATCCTGTGGGCCGCTCGCCTGTTCCCCACGCGTCCGGCTCGCGGGGTCACCTGGTCGTTCGTCGGCCTCGGCGTCGGGCAGACTGCGGCGTCACCCTTAGCCGGCGCGGCGGCGGCCGGAGTCGGGCTGCCCGCGGTGTTCGGGCTGGCCGGGCTGGTGGCGCTCGCCGCCTGGAGCCAGCTCGACGCCCGCCTCGCCCCGCCTGCCTCAGGCCCCGGCGGGTAGCAGGTCTTCGTCGGGCAGCTCCACGGGCTTTCGGCGAAGACTCCCCAGCAGCACCCCGCCGATCACCACGGCCGCGGCGACGATCTCGAGCACCGTGGGCACCTCGTCGAGTACGAAGTACGACGCCGTGAGCCCGACCACCGGCACGAGCAGAGAGAACGGCGCGACGACGCCGGCGGGGTGGTGCTTCATGAGTGTCGTCCAGATGCCGGAGCCCACGACAGTGCCGAACACGATCACGTACGCCATGCCCGCGACGCCGATCAGGCCAGTGGTGGTGCCGAGCGTCGTGAGCGAGTGCCAGCCGGCCGTCGGGCCTTCGAAGACGAACGACAGCGCCAGCATCGGCAGCGGCGGGACCACGGACATCCACAGCATGAGGTGCACCGGGTTGTCGGGTGTCGCGCGACGCACCGCGAGGTTGCCGAACGCCCAGCTCAGGGCGGCCAGCAGCGTCAGGATCACCGGCAGCAGCGCGGCGTGCGAGGACTGCTGCCACGCGATCGCCGTCATGCCCGCGACGGCCAGCAGGATGCCGGTGAGCTGGCGGCCGGACACCCGTTCGCGCAGGAGCACGGCGCCGAGCAGCACGGTGAACGGCGCGGACGCCTGCAGCACCAGCGAGGCCAGGCCCGTCGGCATGCCGAGGTCCATGGCGACGAACAGGAACGCGAACTGGCCGGTGCCGAACCCGAGGCCGTAGCCGAGCAGGTAGCGCAGCTTCACCTTCGGCCACGGCACGAACAGGATCGTCGGGATCGCGATCAGCGCGAACCGCAACGCGCCGGCGAACATCGGCGGGAACTGGCCCAGTGCGGCGTGGATGGCGAGGAAGTTGCAGCCCCACAGCACGGCGACGAGCACAGCGAGGAGACGGTCACGTGCGGGCATGTCCTCCACTGTGCAGGCGCGGATCGTGAAGGACCAGCGAGAAAAACTGCACTGACCATGTAGCTGTCCTTCAAATACTGTGTTGTTGTTTACCGACCCGACCACAGCCACGGCGGGAATGGTTGCCAGACACGTGACGTCCGGTTGGGTGCCCGCCTACTTTTGGTCGGATCGGTAAAGGTGGACATGGTGGACCTCGGAAGACTTCGGACATTGCGGGAGTTCGCGGACCGCGGCAGCGTGACCGCGGCGGCGAGGGCGCTGCACTGCACCCCTTCGGCGGTGTCGCAGCAGCTGCGCGCGCTTCAGACGGAGGTCGGCCTGCCGCTGACCGAGCCGGACGGCCGCGGCCTGCGGCTCACCGACGCCGGCCGGGCGCTCGTCGGGCGCGCCGACGAGGTGCTCGCCGCGCTGGACCGGGCGGAATCCGAGCTCGACACGTACCGAAGTGCGCCGCGCGGGCGGGTGCGGATCGCGATTTTCCAGTCGGCGGGCCTGATGTTGCTGCCGGGGCTGCTCACGCGCGTCGCGGCGTTCGACGGTCTGGAGGTGGACGTCCGCGATGTCGACATGACGCCTTCGGACGTGCCGGGGCTGGTCGCGGACTACGACGTGGTCGTGACGCACCGGGACGAGCACGCCGGCGAGTTCACCTCCGACCGGCTCGAGGTGGTGCCGCTGCTGCGGGAGCCGTTGGACGTCGCGTTGCCGGCCGGGCACGTGTTGGCGCGGCGGCGCCGGGTGGATCTCGCGGACCTCGCCGACGAACGCTGGATCTCCGTGGACCACGGATTTCCGGTGGACGACGTGCTGCGGTCGCTGACCGTGCGGACGGGGGTTCGGCCGCAGATCGTGCAGCGCATCAACGATTTCCGCATCACCGAGCGGCTCGTCGCGGCGGGGCACGGCATCGCGCTGTTGCCGCGCTACACGATGGACACGCGGCGGGGCAGCGGTCTGGTCGGGCGTCCCCTGGCGGGGATCCGCGCTGCGCGACTGGTCGAGGTGGTGTGCCGGCGGGGTGCGTTGTCGCGGCCGGCGGTGGCGACGGTGATCGCCCAGCTGCGCGAGGAAGTGGCGGCGTTGACGAGCTAGCTCCGGGCGCCGCGGCGGACGCCGAACGTGATCGCGACGCCGAGCAGCGTGGCGACGCCGAAGGAGAGCAGCATGCTGACCACCGGTTCGTCGATGAGCTCGCCGCCGGCATAACCGAGGAAGGCGACATACGACGTCCACAGCGTGATGCCGATCGCCGACGCGCTGAAGAACTCGCCCATCGGCCAGCGCAGCGAACCGGCCAGCAGCGCGCCGACCGTGCCGCCCGAGGGCAGCCAGCGGGCGAGGACCAGGATCGGGCGCGGGTGGCGTTGCAGGCGGCCGTCGAGCCAGGCCAGTCCGGCGGCCATCTTGCGGCGCCGGCTGAGGCGCTCCAGTACGCGCGCGCCGCCGAAGCGGCCCAGCGCGTAGAGGGCCTGGTCGCCCATCAGGCACCCGGCGGTGGCGACGGTGATCACCACGGCCAGCGACGTCCCGCCTTGCGCGGCCGCGATGCCCATGCCGAGGATCGTCACCTCGGTGGGCAGCAGGGGCACCAGCGAGACGACGAACAGCACCACGAGCCCTGCCGTCGTTGCGTCCACACTCCCATTAACCGCCGTGCGCGGGCGGATGAGTCCTGTTCACCGAGTACTCACAGAAAGGCACAGGCGGTACACAGCTCGGGTCAACCATGACAGCGGGTGTCATGGTTGACCGCGACCGTGGTCCGCATGAACCTTTTGGGAAAGATCGCCCTGGTCGCGGGTGGCACGCGCGGTGCCAGCCGCGCGATCGCCGTGGAGCTGGGGCGGGCGGGGGCCTTCGTTTACGTGACCGGGCGTACTTCGGGCTCCGAGCGGTCCGAAGTGGACCGTCCGGAGACGATCGAGGAGACGGTTTCCTTGATCGAGGAGGCGGGTGGCCGCGGCGAGGCCATCCGCGTCGACCACCTGGTGCCCTCCGAAGTCGCGGCCCTGGCCTCTCGGCTGGACCACCTGGACATCCTCGTCAACGGCCTCTGGGGCGGCGACCGCCACCTGGAATGGGGCAAACCCGTCTGGGAACACTCGCTGGACGCGGGCCTGCGCATGATCCGCCTGGCGATCGACGCGCACCTCATCACCAGCCACCACCTGCTGCCGCTGATGATCGACCGCCAGGGCGGCCTGGTGGTGGAGCTGACGGACGGCACCGCGTCGTACAACGCGCGGTATCGGGCGGGGACCTCGCTGCCGTTTTACCTGGCGAAGGCTTCGGCCCACCCGCTGGCGATCGGCGAGGCGGCGGAGCTGGCGCCGTTCGGCTGCACGGCCGTCGCGTTCACCCCGGGCTACCTGCGTTCCGAAGCGATGCTCGAGATCTACGGCGTCACGGAAGCCACGTGGCGCGATGCGGTGGCCGAGGTGCCGCATTTCGCCATCTCGGAATCCCCGGCCTTCGGCGGCCGGGCGATCGTCGCGCTGGCCGCGGACCCGGACCGCGCTCGCTGGTCCGGCCAGACGGTGAGCAGCGGCCAACTCGCCCAGGCCTACTCGATCGACGACGTGGACGGCAGCCGCCCGGACGCGTGGCGCTACCTGGTGGAGGTGGCGGACACCGGCAAGCCGGCGGATGTGAGCGGCTATCGCTGAGCATTGGTGGTTGTCCACAGGCGAGTCGAGTTGTGGAGAGCTGCGCCGTCCTCGGCGACGTGACCAGCAGCCGGCTTTCCGAACACGACACCAGTAACACCGACCTGGCCGAACCAGCACCGCAGCCCGCCTCATCGCCTGCGCACCTCGCCATCAACGCACACCGACAAGCCGGACACACCGCCATCGCCACAGCACCCCCGCCTCGCCACCCGAGCCCCTGCTCGGAATACCCGCCCGACCAGCACAAGGACTTGCCGGAACCCTGCCTTGGGAGGGCGGGGCCTGTCTCCGGGGCGGTGGGGCAAGCCGGCGGATGTGAGCGGTTATCGCTGAGCGTTGCGGGCGGCGAGTTCGGTGCCGATGTCGGCCAGGGCGGCCCTCAGTTCCGGTGGGTCGAGGACTTCGATGCCGGGGCTGAGGGCCACCAGTTGACCGAGGGCGATCTCGCCGCCCTCGAGCGCGAGTTCCGCCGGCGCCCAGCCGTCGGAGTCTGGTTCGGCCAGGGAGAGGACGGTGTCCGCGAGGTGTTCGCCGCCGAAGACGCGGCGGAGTTCGCGGATGGCGAGGCGGTTCAGGCGGGCTCGTACCCGCACTGGGCGGGAGACCTGTTCGAAGGTTGCGGATGAAGTGCGCCACCATGTCGGGAGGTCGAAATCGGCGGGGCGGTCGAACTCTTCGCCGAGCTCGTCGGCGTCGAGGATCCGGGAGACGCGATAGGTGCGGTAGGCGTTCTCGACCCGCGCCACCAGGTACCAGACCCCCGCCTTCAACACGAGCCCCAACGGCTCCAGCACCCGGTCGGCGACTTTGTCCTTGCGCTGATAGGAAACCGCGAGCCGGCGCTGCGTCCAGACCGCGCGCGAAACCGTGCTCAACGCCGCCGGCTGGTCGGCGCCACCGAACCACCCCGGCGCATCCAGGTGAAACCGCCCGGCCACCAGCGCCGCGTGCTCCCGCAGCTCGGCCGGCATCCCCGCCGAAACCTTCGCCCGCGCGGCACTGCCCGCGGTGTCCAACCCCAGCCCTGCCAACGCTTCCGGTGCGCCCAACGCGAACAGTGCCACGGCTTCCCGCGCGGTCAGCCCGTCGGGCCCCGCCCGCCAACCGTCGACGAGACGGAAGCCGCCGTGCCGGCCCTGCTGCGTCCACAGTGGAACTCCGGCGTCCCGCAAGGCCGCCAGATCGCGGTGCATCGTGCGTTCCGAAACGCCCAGTTCCGCGGCGAGCTCAGAGGCGGTCGCACTGCGGCGGCGCTGCAGCGTGAACAGCAGCGCGACCAGCCTCTCCGCTTTCACCGCACCAACATCAGCGGTTCGCGCGGTTGACCGCGCTCACCACCGCGCGCAGCGACGACGTCACGATCGACGGGTCGATGCCCACGCCCCAGAACACGCGGTCGGAGATCGCGCACTCGATGTACGACGCGGCGCGCGAGTCGTCGCCCGGGGTCAGGGTGTGTTCGCTGTAGTCCAGGAGCCGCAGGTCGAAGCCGACGGTGGACAGGGCGTCGAAGAACGCCGCGATGGGACCGTTGCCGCGGCCGGTGATGTCGTGCTCGTCGCCCTCGACGGTCACCGTGGCTTCGATGTCGTACTCGCCGCCGCCGTTGTCGGTCACGCGCTGGCGCACCAGCTCCAGCGGGGTGCGCGGCTCGAGGTACTCCTTCGAGAACGCGTTCCACATCGTGGCCGGGTCGACCTCGCCGCCCTCGGTATCGGTGTAGGCCTGGACCACCTTGGAGAACTCGATCTGCAGGCGCCGCGGCAGGTCGAGCTGGTGCTCGGCCTTCATGATGTAGGCGACGCCGCCCTTGCCCGACTGCGAGTTCACGCGGATCACGGCCTCGTACGTGCGGCCGACGTCCTTCGGGTCGATCGGCAGGTACGGGACCTCCCACGGGTACTCGTCCACTGGCACGCCGGCCTTGTCGGCCGCGTCCTTCAGCGCGTCGAGGCCCTTGTTGATCGCGTCCTGATGGCTGCCGGAGAACGCGGTGAACACCAGGTCACCGCCCCACGGTGTGCGCTCGGCCACGGGCAGCTGGTTGCAGTACTCGACGGTGCGCTTGATCTCGTCGATGTCCGAGAAGTCGATCTGCGGGTCCACACCCTGGCTGAACAGGTTCATGCCCAGCGCGACGAGGTCGACGTTGCCGGTGCGCTCGCCGTTGCCGAACAGGCAGCCCTCGATGCGATCGGCGCCCGCCTGGTAGCCCAGCTCGGCGGCGGCGATGCCGGTGCCGCGGTCGTTGTGCGGGTGCAGCGACAGGATCACCGAGTCGCGGCGCTCCAGGTTGCGGCTCATCCACTCGATCGAGTCGGCGTAGACGTTCGGCGTCGCCATCTCGACGGTCGCCGGCAGGTTCAGGATCACCGGCTTCTCCGGCGTCGGCTGCCAGATCTCGGTCACGGCGTTGCAGACCTCGAGCGCGTACGACAGCTCCGTGCCGGTGTAGGACTCCGGTGAGTACTGGAAGCGGAAGTCGGTGTCCGGCTGCTTTGCGGCCAGCTCGACGACCATCTCCGCGGCCTGCGTCGCGATCTTCTTGATGCCCTCGCGCTCCTCGCGGAACACCACGCGGCGCTGCAGGATCGAGGTCGAGTTGTAGATGTGCACGATCGCGCGCGGCGCGCCCTCGAGCGACTTGAACGTGCGCTCGATCAGCTCCGGGCGGCACTGGGTCAGCACCTGGATGCTCACGTCGTCCGGGATCGCGCCCTCGTCGATGATCTCGCGGACGAAGTCGAAGTCCGTCTGCGACGCGGCGGGGAACCCGACCTCGATCTCCTTGTAACCCATGCGTACGAGCAGGTCGAAGAACTTGCGCTTGCGCGCCGGCGACATCGGGTCGATCAGGGCCTGGTTGCCGTCACGCAGGTCCACCGCGCACCACAGCGGCGCGCGCTCGATGCGCTTCTCGGGCCAGGTGCGGTCGGGCAGCTCGATGTTCTCAATCAGCTCGTACCAGGGCTTGTAGCGGTGGACGGGCATCGACGTGCCGCGTTGCGGGTTCCAGCGGGGCTGGTCCGCGGGCGCCGGGCGCGACGGCGTGCGAACGCGGGAAGTGCTCGTGCGGGGGTCGTTCGTGGCCATGGGTGAAGACGTCTCCTGACGAGGTGGGTGCATACGACCGGCACCACAAAGCCCCGCGACGAGGAGCCGGTCTGGTCAGGCCCCGTCGCGGCAGCGAAGCAGGAGAGCACGCGCCACGAAGTCACCTTAACCACGGAACGCGGCCGTTGTGAAGTCACCTCCGCGATCGAACTGTTACGTCCGGTGCCCGCCGGGTGTTACCAGCGGGTAGCGGGCGGGGGTGTGACGTGTCAGACTGCCGAGCATGGGCGAGCACGCCGAACAGACACCTGAGACGGAGATCGAGTCGCGGCCGAAGCGCGCCGAGATCGACTGGCGACGCACCCGTGAGCAGGCGTTTTCCTTCGTCGCCACGCTCGTGCGGTGGGTCGGGCTGATCTTCGCCGCGATCCTCGTGCTGCACGTGATCTTCACCGTCGGCGAGGCCAATCCGGACAACGGAATCGTCTCGTTCGTCCGAAGCTGGGCCGACTTCCTCTCGATCGGCTTCAAGGACCTCTTCACCCCGAGTGACGCGAAACTCAGGGTGCTGGTCAACTACGGCATCGCGGCGATCTTCTGGCTCGTGGTGTCCGGGATCGTCGCGAAGATCCTCCGCCGCATCGGCGGAATCTCTTCCTGACCGCGGTCACGGGCCGTTCCCGCCGTGGCGCGAACGGCCCGTTCGCACGGGTTCGGAACAGCGCGGGTCAGCTCTGCCAGGTGATCGGCTTGCTGCCGTAGTCCGTGCCCGGAGCCTGGTCGCTGTAGTCGCCCTCGTCGTACGACGCGCCGGTCACCGTCGTGCCGGCCTGCGCCACCGCGAGCACGCAGCTTTCGTACGTGGCGCCCTTCGTGGTGAAGTCCTTGCCCGCGTCGCCGCTGTCGCACTTGTCGAACGTGCCGATCACGGACACACCCTGCGCTTCGGAACCGTCTGGGAGCAGGGCGTTCATCAGCCCGAGCGAGGTGTAGGAGAAGTCCGTGCCGCTCTCGTTCGAGACGGTGACGCGCACGTAGTACGGCGTCATGCCCTTCGCCTTGTCGCCCAGGTCCAGCGGCGCGAGGTCCGCCTCGGTGCCCTTGTCGATCGACTTCACCGTGACGCCGATCGAGCCCGTCTTGTCCTCCGACTTGAACGGCACGATCGCCTTCTCGCCCAGCTTCAGCTTGGTGCCCTGCGGCGTGAAACCACCGGCCGACGACGTGTTCTGCTGCGCGCTCGGCGGCGCTTCCGTGCTCGCCTGGGTCGCGCTGGTGCTCTGACTCTGCTGCTGCGCCGGGGCACCGGACGCGGCCGAAGGCGTGCCGTTCATCTCGCTCCCGCAGCCGGCCAGGGCCAGTACCGCCGCGGAGACCCCCAGGGCCGCCAGCACACGACTACGCATGTCGTTCTCTCCTCATGTCCACCCAGTGTGTGCGGGCTTCGATGCGGTGCCCCGATCAGCGGTTCCCTGATCGAGCGACATTACTTAGCGGTGCGAAGTGAATGCGATCAGCGGTTCCCTGATCGAGCGACATTACTTAGCGATGCGAAGTGAATGCGATCAGTCGTTCCGCGCGTCAATCACCCAACGCGGGCGTGCCCCATTCACCACTGAACGCGAACTCACTCAGTGGAATGCGCTGCCGCGGCTTCAGCTCCCGCTCGATGCGCCGCTCGTCCTCCAGCACGGCGGCGTCGGCGGCGTGGCCCACCGCGATGGCCACCCGCGGCACGGCCTCGTCCGGCAACCCGAACGACGAGCGGACCGCGTCGGGGGAGAAGCCCGCCATCTGGTGCGCGATCAGGCCGAGCTCCACGGCCTGCAGCACCAGGTTCTCGCTCGCCAGGCCGAGGCCGTACTCGGCGTAGGGGACCTCGCCCTTCTCGTTGGTGGTCACCATCACGCCGACGAGCAGCGCGCCCGCGCGGAACGCCCACGCCTGGTTGCCGGTGTTCAACGCGGCCAGGATTCGGGTGAACGTGGGGTCGCCGCGCCGGCCCACGAGATAGCGCGCGGGCTGGGTGTTGCCGAAGGACGGCGCCCAGCGTGCGGCCTCCAGCAAGGTGGTCAGTTCCTGCGGGGACACCTCGGCGGTCGCGTCGAAGGCGCGGGGGCTCCAGCGCTCGGCGACGGCCTGGCTCACGGGGACGCTCGTCTCAGCGGGTTTGCGCACGTCCCGCACCGTAGTACGGCGGGAGTGCTCTCCATCACTCCGGAGGAAGGGCTTCGAACATTTCGGTGGTGTTAAGGAAGATTTACTTCCGACACACCCTCGATCGATGTGCGCCGCCACTCGATTGAGTGGCGCGCGCCCTCGGCCCCGGTAGGCTTTCGCCCAAGTGAAGGGACGCGGGGGCTCCTCGGTGCCCACCAGGAGCACTCCCGGCCCGTCAAGGAGGTTCGGGCTGTGGCCCTCGTGGTCCAGAAGTACGGTGGATCGTCGCTGGAAAGTGCCGACCGGATCAAGCGCGTCGCCGAACGCATCGTCGCCACCAAGAAGGCGGGCAACGACGTCGTGGTGGTGTGCTCGGCGATGGGTGACACCACCGACGAGCTGCTCGATCTGGCGCAGCAGGTGAACCCCGCGCCGCCGGAGCGGGAGATGGACATGCTGCTCACGGCCGGTGAGCGCATCTCGAACGCGCTGGTCGCGATGGCGATTTCCGCGCACGGCGCCGAGGCGTGGTCGTTCACCGGTTCGCAGGCGGGTGTCGTCACGACGTCGGTGCACGGCAACGCGCGCATCATCGACGTGACGCCGAGTCGCGTCACGGAGGCCCTGGACCAGGGTTACATCGCGCTGGTGGCCGGGTTCCAGGGCGTTTCCCAGGACACCAAGGACATCACGACGCTCGGCCGCGGCGGTTCGGACACCACCGCCGTCGCGCTCGCCGCCGCGCTGGGCGCCGACGTGTGCGAGATCTATTCCGATGTGGACGGTGTGTACTCCGCCGACCCGCGGATCGTGCCGGACGCGCGGAAACTCGACACGATCCCGTACGAGGAGATGCTGGAGCTCGCCGCGAGCGGTTCGAAGATCCTGCACCTGCGTTCGGTCGAGTACGCGCGCCGCTACGGCGTGCCGATCCGAGTCCGCTCTTCCTACAGCGACAAGCCGGGCACCACCGTGACCGGGTCAATCGAGGAGATCCCCGTGGAACAAGCGCTGATCACCGGTGTGGCACACGACCGTTCGGAGGCCAAGATCACGGTCACCGGCGTGCCGGACCACGCCGGGGCGGCCGCCCGGATCTTCCGCGTGATCGCCGACGCGGAGATCGACATCGACATGGTGCTGCAGAACGTGTCCAGCACGATCTCGGGTCGCACCGACATCACGTTCACGCTGTCGAAGGCCAACGGCGCCAAGGCCGTGCAGGAGCTCGAGAAGGTCAAGGGCGAGATCGGCTTCGAGACTGTGCTGTACGACGACCACGTCGGCAAGGTCTCGCTCGTCGGCGCGGGGATGCGCTCGCACCCCGGTGTCACGGCGACGTTCTGCGAGGCGCTCGCACAGTCGGGCGTCAACATCGAAATCATCAACACCTCGGAGATCCGCATCTCGGTGCTGATCCGCGACGCGCAGCTCGACGACGCCGTGCGCGCGATCCACGAGGCGTTCGAGCTCGGCGGCGACGAAGAAGCCGTTGTGTATGCGGGGAGTGGTCGCTGATGAGCAACGGTCTGCGCGTCGGGGTGGTCGGAGCGACCGGCCAGGTCGGCGGTGTGATGCGGAAGCTGCTGGCGGAGCGCGGTTTCCCGGTGGACGAGATGCGCTACTTCGCGTCGTCCCGGTCAGCGGGAACGAAGCTTCCGTGGCAGGGCGAGGAGATCACGGTCGAGGACACCGCCATCGCGGATCCGTCCGGTTTGGACATCGCCTTGTTCTCCGCGGGCGGTTCGACTTCGCGTGAGCAGTCGCCGCGCTTCTCCGCCGCGGGCGTGACGGTGATCGACAACTCGTCGGCCTTCCGCCGCGATCCGGACGTGCCGCTGGTCGTCAGCGAGGTCAACCCGGAAGCCATCAAGGAGGCGCGCAAGGGGATCATCGCGAACCCCAACTGCACCACCATGGCGGCCATGCCGGTGCTCAAGCCGCTGCACGACGAGGCCGGCCTGCTGCGCTTGATCACGAGCACCTACCAGGCCGTGTCCGGCAGCGGCCTCGCCGGCGTCGACGAGCTGGCCGCCCAGGTCAACGCCGTCGCCTCCCGCGCGGCGGCCCTGACCCACGACGGTTCGGCTGTGGACTTCCCGGCCCCGGCCAAGTACGTGGCGCCCATCGCGTTCAACGTCCTGCCCATGGCCGGCTCCGTCGTCGACGACGGCTCGTTCGAGACGGACGAGGAACAGAAGCTGCGCAACGAAAGCCGCAAGATCCTGGGCCTGCCGGAGCTGCTCGTGTCCGGCACGTGCGTCCGGGTCCCGGTGTTCTCCGGCCACGCGCTGTCGATCAACGTCGAGTTCGCGCAGCCCATCTCGGTGGAGCGAGCCACGGAACTGTTGTCGGTCGCGCCCGGCGTGCAGCTCTCGGACGTCCCCACGCCGCTGCAGGCCGCGGGCAAGGACCCGAGCTTCGTCGGCCGCATCCGCTCCGATCCCGGTGTGCCGGACGGTCGCGGCCTGGCGCTGTTCGTGGCGACGGACAACCTGCGCAAGGGTGCGGCGTTGAACGCGGTGCAGATCGCGGAGCTGGTGGCGAGCAACCGCTGATTTTCTCGTGTGACCAGGGCCGTCTTCCTCCGGGAAGGCGGCCCTGTCTCATCGGGGCGAGCTCAGCTGCCGAACCGGCCGGAAGTCCGGTGGCACGCCGGAAACCACGAGCAGCATTCGCAGCGGCAACACCTCCGGCGTCAGCGCTGCCGCTTCGTCGAGCGCGGTCGTGATCGCCTCCGCCCCCGGATCGTCCACGACCAGCTCCGGCGGCCCGGGCCACGCCATGCGCCAGCGCACGACTCCCACGTCCGCCAGGGCCGCCGTGACGACCAGGGCCAGGCGGTAGCGGACGGAAGCCACGACGTCCGTGGCGCCGGGCTTCGCGAGGAACGCGAGCTCGCCCGCGGCCAGCCGGTCGAGCGCCGCTCCGAGGGTGAGGCCGCCGAGGACCTCCAGGGCCGAGCGCGTGACCTCGTGGCGCTGGGACAAATCGGCGAGCGTGTCCCAGTCGGCCCGCGGCATGGCGCGCTGCTCCTCGGAGAGCAGCTGCGCGAAGGCGTGGTCGAGCGTCTCGCCCTCGGCGAGCAGTGCGCTGGCCCGAGCCTCGTCGCCGAGGGGGAGCTCGGCGTCGAGCAGCCGCCGGAAGCCCGCCATCGGCCGCGCCGGCAGGAATCCCGCTCGCAGGCCGAGCGCGGCGTAGCGGACCAGGAAGAGCTCCCAGAGCTCTTCGATCACCTCGCGTTCCCACCGCACCTCCGCCGAGTCCGACGTGGTCAGCGCTTGTTCGGCGACGCGCAGGTAGTACGCGGTGAAGGCCCGCACCGCGGGCCGGGCCGGCGCGTTCCAGCGCGGCGTGCGGGCCAGGGTGTCGCGCGTGCGGGAGAGGAACCGCACTCCCCACGCGATCGCCGGCCGGAAGCGGACGTCCTCGCTGAGCGCGCGGCGCACCAACACGCTCAGCTGCCCCGGGTTCACCGCCGCGAGCAACGGGACTCCGATGACGAGCCGACGGCGCGACGCGAGCCGCACCGCGACGCCGGCGTCGAGCTGGACGGACGTCGGAGCCTCGACGCCGACGTCGTCCGCCGCGGAGTGCACCAGTTCCCACAGCCGCGTCGACGCGGGCGTGAGCCGGATCGTCGGCGTGGGGCCGGCGCGCGAGCACAGCGCCGTCACGAGTGTCGCGAGTCCTGGCGCCACGACGAGCAAGGCCAGCGACGCGGGGGACATCGCCACGCACAGCACGGCCTCCGCCGCGACGAACCCGCCGACGACGAGGACCACCGCCAGCCAGAACGCGACCAGGAGCCCCATGGCACGCAGTGCCATCCGGACCTCCTCCCCAGCCGAGCTCGGTCCTGTCGGATATCGCTCGTGGCGGGGACAACGTTTCCGTCACTCCACTGTGGACTTCGCCTTCTCGGCGAGGTGGCAGGCCAGGTACCGGATCTTCCGGAACTCGACGATCGGTCCCTTGTTGCTGTACGCCCACATATTGGCGTCCGCGTGCACGCCGAGGTACCGGAACTGTTCCACGGCCTCTTCGCCGCGCCCGAGCTCCACGAGCGCCCGCGCGGCGTACGCCCGGCTCGTCGCCGTGCCCGGCGCGTCGCGGCCCTCTCCTTCGAGCCAGGGCAGCAGCCGGTCGACGGCCGGCGCGACCAGCGGGTTCCGCCACGCGTCCTCGACCCCGCGGTACTCCGCCTCGTGCGCCGCGACCAGCGGCAGAACCGCCAGCTTCGGGTGCTTCGCCGCGCCTTCCTCGGCGAACGCCCACATCAGCTCATGCGACCCGAACCACTTCTCGCACCAGTACTGCAGCGCGGAGCTGTGCGCGGGCAGGTTCACCGGGTCGCGGGCGACCAGCTGCTCCCACACTTCGCGAAACGCGTCGTTGTCGTACTGCCGGCCGCGAGCGACCGCGAGCATCGTCACCCACGGCGTGGGGTCTTCGGGCGCCAGCGCCGCCACTTCGTGGGCCGCGGGCACGGCGGACTCGAGGATGGCGAAGAACTTCTGGAACTGCTCGCGGCTCACGTGCTCGGCCCCCAGCCCGCTGCGGACCTGCCAGGCCAGCTGCACGAGACTCTCGGCGTTGACGGCGGCGGCGTCCGCGTCGCCCGGCCGCTCGCTCTGCCAATGATCCAGCCCGATCTCGTCGTTCGCGACGACCTCACCGAGGTGGCGCACGAGAGTGACGCGCCGGTCCCAGTCGGCACCGATCTCGGAGAGCAGCTGCGCCGCCGGCTGCCAGCCACCGGTCACGAGCGCCTGCCGGGCCTCGTCGATCTCGCGGTCGCGGATGAACTCGGCCCGCGTGACGTCAGCGTCCGACGGCAGGCCGAACAGCGCCACGTCGGGCATCTCGACCTTGGGCGCCTTCTTGTCCGGCGCGACGTACCGGGCCAGGTCCTCACGGCTGAGCGAAGCGGTGAACTCGGCCACGCTCATGCCGCGTTCCCGCGCGGCTTTGGCCAGCGCCAGCGCGGTCTTCCGGCGTCTCGGATTGAACAGCAGGCTTACGAGTCCCATGGGTTTCCTCTCAGGAACGGATCGGGTCGGGTTCCGCCGCGGGCAGCAGCGCCCGCAGCCCGGCGGTGTCCCCGGTGACGGCGGCGTCGAGCGCCGGGTCGAGTGCTTTGTCGTACGCCTCGTCGAGCGCCAGCTCGGCCGGCCCGGACCACGAGAGCGTCCAGTGTGCGAGCCCGGCGGTGGCGAGTTCCGAGACGACCACAGTGGACAGTCGCTCACGGACGGACTGGCCGAGAAGCTCGCGGCGGGCCCGAGCGCCGGCGCCGGTGGGCACCTTCAGGCCGGGGTCGGCCACGTCGTCGAGCCGGCCGGCGTCGAGTGCGTCGAGCAGGTCGTGCGGCGAACGTCCGCGCAGGATCTTCGTGGCGTTCTCGCTGAACTGGTGGCGGGTGGCGGCGTCGACGAGGGTCGGCCAGTCCGTGGGCTTCTTCCGGCGGGCTTCGGTCGACAGGCCCGTGAGCAGGGTGGCGTCGAGAGTCTTGGCCGCCTCGCGCAGGATCTCGGTCGCCGGTCGCTCGCCGCCTTCCGCTACCGGCACGACAGGCGCCGCTTCGAGCAGTGCGATGCGCTCGAGAGTGGGCGGGTGGCTGTCGTACGGGGAGGTCTTGTGCTTCGGGGGATTGCGCCGCACCTTGTCGATCTCCTCGGCGCGACCGCCGTCGGCCAGCAGGTGGAGGTACCCCTCGGCCAGCCGGGCCGGTAGATAGCCTGCTTTCCAGCCCATCGTCGCATAGGTGTTCAGGAAAAACCGCCAGACGACGTCCAGCGCCTCGACCTCGCGCAACGCACTGCTCGCCGCCGCAGTGCCCGCGACCCGGGCGGCCGCGGCGTCGGCGGCGAGCTCGCGGTCGCGGCTCACCCGCATAGACACGGCGAAGTAGAGCTTGGCATAGGCGTGGAACAACTTCCGCAGCATATGGCCGAACCACGTGCTGCCGTTCAGTCCGTTCACGACTCGGCCGATCGCCTGCCTGCCACGGTAAGTCGTGCCGGCGAAGCGGGTGTCGCGGTTGCTGTAGTGCGCGAGTTCGTGGCCCAGCACCGAGCGGAACTGGTCGGTCCGCAGCCCGGCGAACAGTTGCGCACCGATGAACAACCGGCGACGTTTCACCCGCAGGCCGAGCCACCGCGTCTGCTCCTCGACGCTCGCGTTGACCTGCGGCACCAGGTAGATCTCGTCCGGCGGCCGGGTGCCGACGGCGTCGGCGAGCTCGTGGACGAGTGCCCACAGTTCAGGCTGCGCCTCGGGGGTCACCGGCAGGCCGGAGACTTCGTCGTCGCCGGAGCGTTCGATGGTGAAAAGGGCCTGCAGCAGCACGTAAACCACCGGTACGACGATGATCGCGAGCCGCAGCCCGATCGCGGGCCGGTCTTGGAACGCGTAGATCTCCAGCGCCACGAGCGCGGCGATGATCGCCAGCACGAGTACCGGGAACCCGGCCAGCAGGATGACAGCGAGCAATGCTCGCGATGAGTTCTTCATGGAAAAGCGGAATCCTCCCCGAGTGGCGCACCGAGCGCCGGGCTCGATCATCGTGCCCGATATCGGCCGGAACCTCGATTTCGTTTCGCTCACGAAACGAAGTTCTCCGAGTTAATCCGGCAAATCGTGCTATTCGGACGGTTCCCGGTTGATCCATTGTGGAGCGGACGCCGTTCGCCGCGGTAATCAAGCAGACGGAACGCGGCCGGGTTCGCTCAGGAGCGCGCGCAGGGCGGCAGTGTCACCGGCCACGGCGGCGTCGATCGCGGGGAAGAGCGTTCCGCTGTACCGCGGGGTCAGCCGGAGCGCGGTCACCTCCGACCACGAGATGGTCCACCGCGCGCCGCCCGCGCCGGCGGCCTGCGACAGGGCCACGAACGACAGCCGGATGCGAGCGGATTCGGACACGAGCTCCCGGCGAGTCCGCTGGTCCGCCTCAGCCGGGATCGGCAGGTCGGGATCGACCACGTCTGCCGGCCGCCCGGCGTCCAGCGCGTCGAGCAGGTCGCCCACCGAGCGGCCTCGCAGGACTTGCGCCGCCAGTTCACCGAACTCGTGCCGTGAAGAGACGTCGGCGAGTGTCTCCCAGCCGGTGCGCTGCTTTGCGCGGCCTTCGTCCGACAGCTCGGCGAACCACGCGGCGTCGAGGATCTCTTCGGCGTCGCGGAGGAGCTCGCTCGCCGGCCGGTCCTCAACCTCGGGCATCGGGTTGACGCCGGCCGCTTCGAGGACCCTGATGCGCTCGTCCGTGCGTGGATGGTTGTCCAACGGCGACGCCTCGGGTGGGTTCTGCCGCGGTCGTGCCGGTTCCTGGGCGCGGGTTTCGTCGGTCAGCAGCAGCCGGTACCCCTCGGCGGGCCGGTCGGGCAGGTAACCGGCGTTCCAGCCCATCACCAGGTACTGGCGGGTGGAAACTCGCCACACGGCGTCGAGCGCCTCGATCTCGCGAAGAGCGGCGGTCGCCGCCGCCGTGCCCGCGACCCGCGCCGCCGCGACGTCGGCGGCCAGCTCCTGGTCGCGGCTCACCCGACCTGACACGGCGAAGTACACCCAGCCGTAGACCTGGAACAGCGGCCGCAGCAGCCGGCTGAACCAGGACGCCCCGTCGAGTCCACTCAGGACTCGCAGGATCGCCACCCGGCCACGGTAGGTCGCGCCGGCGAACCGGGTGTCGCTGCTGCTGTAGTGCGCGAACTCGTGGCCGAGCACGGCCCGGAGCTCGGCCACCCCCAGCCCCGCGAACAGCGGGGCGCCGATGAACAGCGTGCGCTCCGTGACGCGCAGACCGAACCAGCGCGTTCGTTCGTGTACCGCCGCGTTCACCCGGTTCATGATCCGGACCTCGTCGGGCGGGGCGGTGCCGACGGTTTCGGCCAGTTCGCGGACCAGGGCCCGCAACTCGGGTTGGGTCTCCGCGGTGACCAGAAGACCGGGGGCTTCGCCTGCGCGGTCGAACGTGAGCAGCGCCCGCAGCAGCACGTAGGTCGCGGGCGCGGCGAAGACGGCGAACTCCAGCCCGTGGGAAAGCCGGTTGCGGAACGCGAACACCTCGACCACCACGATCGCGGCGACAAGCGCCAGTACCAGCACCGGAAACCCGGCCAGCAAGGTGACCGCGGCCGGCGCTCGAAACGAGTTCTTCATGGACGGACGGTTCCTCCCGCTGGGCGCTTCGGGCCCCGGGCCTGGCATCCTGCCCGATATCGCTGGGAGCCTCGATTTCGTTTCCGCCACGAATCCGCCGCGGAAAACCCGTGGCGCCATATCGCCCTCCGGGGGATGCTATTCGAAGAATCCCAGCCAGGAAAGGAAAGTCATGTACACGGCGGTAGACGGTGCTCGCGTCCCGATCCGGATGTGGGCCGACCCCACGTCGGTCGAGGAACAAGCCATGCGCCAGCTGCACAACGTCGCCAATCTGCCTTGGGTGCACGGCGTCGCGGTGATGCCGGACGTCCACTACGGCAAGGGCGCCACCGTGGGCAGCGTGATCGCCATGCGTGACGCGGTGTCGCCGGCGGCGGTAGGTGTCGACATCGGGTGCGGGATGAGTGCGGTGCGCACGTCGCTCACCGCGGCGGACCTGCCCGACGACCTCGGCCGGCTGCGGCGCCGGATCGAGTCGGCTGTGCCGGTGGGGTTCGGGCTGCACAAGACGCCCGTGAACCCCGCGAAGGTCCACGGCGTGGGCGGCTGGGACGCGTTCTGGAAGTCGTTCGGCGACCTCCACGAGGGCGTGCAGGGCCTGCACGACCGCGCGGCGCGCCAGGTCGGGAGCCTCGGCGGCGGGAACCACTTCATCGAGGTCTGCCTCGAACAGGGCGGCGCCGACGAAGGCCGCGTGTGGCTGATGCTGCACTCGGGTTCGCGCAACATCGGCAAGGAGCTCGCGGAGCGGCACATGGCCGTCGCGCGCAAGCTGCCGCACAACGCGGACCTGCCCGACCGCGACCTGGCCGTGTTCGTCGCGGACACGCCCGAGATGGCGGCCTATCGGCGTGACCTGTTCTGGGCGCAGGACTACGCGGCGCGCAACCGGGCCACGATGGTGGCGCTGGTCAAGCTCGCCGTCGCCGAGGTGATCCCGGGGACCACGTTCGACGACGCGATCTCGTGCCACCACAACTACGTCGCCGAGGAGACCTACGACGGCGTCGACCTGCTCGTCACCCGCAAGGGCGCGATCCGGGCCGGCGCGGGTGACCTCGGGATCATCCCGGGCAGCATGGGCACCGGCTCGTACATCGTGCGCGGGCTCGGGAACACGGCGTCGTTCGAGTCGGCTTCGCACGGCGCGGGGCGGCGGATGTCGCGGACGAAGGCGCGCAAGACCTTCACCGCGGCTGACCTCGCGGCCCAGACCGACGGAGTCGAGTGCCGCAAGGACACCGGCGTGGTCGACGAGATCCCGGCGGCCTACAAGGACATCGACGCGGTGATCGAGGCGCAGACCGACCTCGTGGCGGTCGTGGCGCACCTCAAGCAGGTCGTCTGCGTGAAGGGGTGAAGGTGCTCGCGGGGCCGGTTCGGGCCCCGCGAGCCCGCTACGCTGGATCCATGACGAGGTGGGGAGCGGTGGTCGCGCTGGCGGCCGCCGGAACGTTGCTGGCCGGATGCGACCAGGTCGACTCGGCGGTGGACACGGCCAACTCGACGGCCGACAAGGTCAGCGCGTGCACGCAGGCGCTGGGGCTGGCGGACCTCAATCCGCTGGTCGACCCCGACAAGCTGAAGGCCCGCGCGCAGGACAAGGAGCAGCGCCTGCGCGCGCTGGCGGCCGACGTGCAGGAGCAGGACGTGAAGAACGCGCTGCTCGGCATGGCGGACTCCTACGTCGAGGTGCAGAAGGAGCACATCCAGGACGCCGGTGTGGTCGCCGCGTGGGCCAAGCGGAACGTCGCGAAGCTCGACGCACTGCGTAAGGCGTGTAGCTGACCCCCACGCCTCGCCCCAGCACCCGACGGGGCAGGCGCGCGGAGCACCTCCGTTGACGGTGGTGGCGGGCGTGGCTGGAGCAACCAACGCCGCATGGGTGAGGTCTGGTCAGCGACGCGCCTGCACGGCCGCGGCCATCGCCGGCGCCGTGGCTGTCCGGCGCCGGTGCGTCCACAGCAGGCCCGCCGCGGCCAGGACCAAACCACCGGCGCCCGCGGCGACGAAGCCCCACGCCGGGCTCGAGTGGTCGATCGCGAAGCCCACCACCGGGCTGCCCGCGGCCAGCCCGAGCCGCGTCGACGCGTCCTGTAACCCCATCGCCTCACCGCGCACGGCGGGGGGCGCGATCGCGCTCACCGTTTCCGTGGTGGCGGCCAGTGTCGGCGCGCAGAGCAGGTTCGTCGGGATCAGCACCAGCATCAGCAGCCACCACGGCTGGTCCGCCAGCCCCACCGGCAGCACCAGCGCCGCGAGCAGCAGCATCAGCACTCCCTGCGGCAACGACTTCTTCACGGCGCCGTGCACGATCCCGCCGAGCATCGACGCCGCGCACATCACCGCGATGACCAGGCCGGTCCAGCCGACGTCACCGTGGGAGCGCAGCGCCGCCAGCGTCGCCACCTCCGTACCGACCAGGCAGAACAGGGCGCCCGCGGCCACCAGCAGCGTCGCGAGCAGGCGACCGGTGAGCCACGACCGCAGCGGCGGCCGGACGGAGCCGAGGGGGGCGAGCTCGTCCTCGTTCCGGATGGGCGGGTTGAGCAGGAAGATGAGCAGCGCCGTGCCGCCGAAGAGCACGCCGATGCCGCTGAGCGTGAACGTGGCCGACAGCGACGTGATCGCCGCGATGCCGGCCGCCGGGCCGATCATGAACGACGCCTCGACCAGAATCGTGTCGAGCGAGTAGGCCGCCCGCCGGTGCTCGGCGGGCACGAGCGCCGCCAGGATCTGACGCGCCAGCGAGCCCGCGGGCACGGACAGGAACCCGGCGGGCAGCGCGCACGCCACCAGCACCGCGTAGGAGAGGTGGGGCGCCGCGACCCAGAAGGCCGTGGACGCGACGCCGCAGACGCCGACCACCGGACGCAGGCCGTAGCGGTCGATCGTGCGCCCGAGCAGTGGCGCGCCCAGCGCCATGCCCAGCGTGGTGGCGGCGCCGACGACGCCGGCCGCGCCGTAGCCGTGGCCCAGGTTGGTGACCACGTACAGGGTGAGCGTGACGCCGGTCATCGTCATGGGCAGGCGCGCGAAGAACATCAGCGCCATCGACGGACGGACTCGGGACAGGGTCAGCACCTGGCGGTACGGCTCGAAGGGCACGTACCTCATGAGAGCAAATCCTGGTACGCGCGTGCAACTTCTTTTGAGGCGATCTTCGTGACAGTTGCTGTCAAACGAGAGCGACCGCGACAATCGCCGCATGACCCCGGCTGAACCGACAGGCCTGCGCGAACGCAAGAAGGCCCGCACGCGCGAAGCGATCCAGCGGCACGCGCTGCGGCTGTTCCAGGAGCAGGGCTACGCGACGACCACCGTCGAGCAGATCGCGGCGGCCGCGGACATCTCGCCGAGCACCTTCTTCCGCTACTTCCCGACGAAGGAGGCGACGGTCCTCTACGACCGTATCGACCCGCTGCTCGTCGAGGCCGCCCGCCGGCAGCCGGAGGACCTGACGCTGCTCGGGGTCGTCCGCGCGACCCTGCGCGAGGTGTACGACAGCCTGCCGCCCGAGGTGTGGGCCGAGGAGCGGCGCCGGCAGCTGCTCGTGTTCTCCGTGCCGGAGCTGCGCGCGAAGGTGATGGACAACTACGTCTCGGGCATCACGATGCTCGTCGAGCTGGCGGCCGAACGGACCGGTCGCGCCCGCGGCGACTTCGAGGTGCGCAACTGGGCCGGCGCGGTCGTCGGCGTGATCCTCTCCACGGCGCTGGCGGCCGCGGCGGATCAGAGCGTCGATTTCGTGGCGCTGCTGGAACGCGCATTCACGCACCTCGAAGAAGGCTTGCCGCTCTGAATCGGCGCAACTCTTGTTCTTGACGCGAAACAATTCGCGAATGTTTTTGCGAATTCGTGTGTTGACCTCGGTGTGCGCGGTCCGGTGCGCATTCGTGCGCTGTTTCCGCTGGTCTCCACGCCGGAGATCTGCCCGTGACCCGGCTACTCCACCTGTGGCGGTGCGTGCGTGGGGGACACCCCGACCGGAGCAGTGGCGACACGCGGTCCGACGGAGTGATCAGGGTAAACGATCACGCAATGCACCTGTACGGGTGAGCAACAGGGCCATTCGTGGCCGATCGGCTACTCCGAGTCCGATTCATGATCGGTCATGATGATCTTCAGGGGGATGGGCAAGCCGTCCACGTTAATCAATTGCGGGCATGTTCCCGAAAAACGGATTCGGCACGTAAGGGTTAGAAAACGTCCCTATCCGGTGATCGGCTGGTGCTGGGCCGATACGGCGGGTATCGATTTACCCGTCAGGTCTCCAGAGGCCAGGAGGTAAGGAATGAAAGGCAAGATTGGGCGGATCATCGCCTTGGTAGCCGCCGGCAGTCTGCTGGCCGTCGGCACCTCGGGGATGGCCTCGGCGAGCCCTGCGGGTGGCAAGGGCTCGTCGTCCACCGAAGTGGTCGGCGCGCAGGTGCTCCAGATGCGAGACGACCTGACGAAGGCCGCGTACGCCGGCAACGTCGGTCTGACACGTGCCGACCTGGACAAGCTCAGCCCTGTCCTCGGCGACCTCGCCGCGGGCAAGCGCTACACGATCCAGTCGGAGACGCAGCAGCTCTCGTCGGCGGCCAAGGGCCGTGCGGACGAGTCCAGCCGCCTGCTGTCCGACCCGTCGGCGTCGCCGCGTCAGCTCCCGCCGCTGCCGCTCCCGCCGATCCCGGACCTGCCAGGTCCGCTGAAGATCGTGAGCGACCTGCTCAAGGCCCTGCTGGGTGCCGTCACCGGCATCCTGGGCGGACTGCTCGGCTCCCTGCCGGTGCCTCCGCTGCCGGTGCCGCCGTTGCCCGTCCCGGGCGCGTAGCAACCACCCCCGGAACACGGGGTTTTCGGAGCCTGGTGCGGTTCGCCGCACCAGGCTCCGGTGGTTTCCGGGGTTATTTCTCCTTCTGCTGCCGCGCCAACCCCAGCCGCAGCGCGCCGGCCAGCTCGGCCGTCGCCTCGCGGAACCGGGAGCCGACGCCGGTGAAGTTCAGGAACCCGTGGATCAGGTCCGGCTGGCGGCTCACCGCGACCGGGACTCCGGCGTCGCGCAGCTTCTCCGCGTACGCCTCGCCCTCGTCTCGCAGCGGGTCGAAGCCCGCGGTCATGACGAACGCCGGCGGCAGTCCACTGTGGTCGGTCGCGACGAGGGGCGACAGGCGCGGGTCGGTCTTGTCGGTGCCGGCGGGGACGTAGTGGTCCTCGAACCAGGTCATCGACTCGTCGGTGAGGAACAGCTTCTCGCCGAAGATCTCGCGCGAGCGGCGGCGCGTCGTGAAGTCCACCGCGGGGTAGATGAGCAGCTGGAACGCCGGCGCCGGGCCACCGCGCCGGACCGCCGCCAGAGTCAACGCGGCGGAGAGGTTGCCGCCCGCGCTGTCGCCGCCCACGGCGATGCGGTCGGCGTCCGCGCCGAGCTCGGCCGCGTTGGCGTGGGCGTGGTCGAACGCCGCCAGTGCGTCTTCGAACGGAGTCGGGAACGGGTGTTCCGGCGCCATCCGATACTCGACCGACAGCACGCGCACGCCGGCGTGTTTCGCGAGGTAGCGCGCGGCGTTGTCGTGCGTGGCGCGCGAGCCGACGACCCAGCCGCCGCCGTGGAAGAACACGAGCAGCCCGGACGGTTCGGGCAGCCCCGCGGGCGCGTAGAGGGTGGCGTCGAGCGATGCGTCGCCGGACGGGATCACCACGTCGCGCACGGCCACGGGCTCGATCGTCTTGCCGCTCACCAGGTGGCGGCCGAGCTCCAGCCCGAGCCGCGAGCCCTCGACCGTCTCGCCGACGAGCGCGGTGCCGGTGAGCTGCTGCAACCGCAGCAGGAGCTGCGCGTCGAGGGCGAGTTCCTGCCCGTCGCGCCGCAGCGGCGGGCCGGCGATGAGCCGCCGGACGGGCCGGGGCAGCCAGAAGACCAGCTGCGCGGCGGCGGCCTGGGCGCGGACCTGGAGCGGGATCGCCATCGTTCCTCCTCGGCAGTGGACCCCGACGTTACTTGTCAGTAGATTGTGGGTCCAGCTGTGATCGAGAACTCCGTCCCAAATCCTGGTCCTCCACTTAAGTCGAGGGGTTAGCCTCGGGGACGTGACTTCAGCCAAAGCGGTCAGGGTGCTCGGGATCGGCGGTTCGCTGCGCGACGGCTCGCAGTCCGAACGCGCCCTGCGGATCGCGCTCGACTCGGCGGCCGAGCTGGGGGTGGACACCGAGCTGATCCCCGGGCCTGAGCTCGTGCTGCCGTTCTACGACACGGCCGCGGGCGAGCGCGACGACCGCGCGAGGCGGCTGATCGAGAGCATCCGCCGCGCCGACGGCCTGATCGTGGTCTCGCCCGGCTACCACGGCGCGCTGTCCGGGCTGGTCAAGAACGCCCTGGACTACGTCGAGGACCTGCGCGAAGACACCCGCCCCTACCTCGACGGCCGCCCGGTCGGCCTCGCTGCCGTCGCCTTCGGGTGGCAGGCCGCCGTCACCACGCTCGACCAGCTGCGCACGATCACGCACGCGCTGCGCGGCTGGCCCACTCCGCTGGGTGGTTCGATCAACTCCGCCGAGACCAAGTTCGACGAGTCCGGCGGCGCGTCCGACGACAAGAGCGTGCGCACACTGCGCCTGATCGGCCGCCAGGTGGCCGAGTTCACCCTGTCGCGCTGAGGTTTCATCTGCCGGACGCCGGGTATTCCCCGGCGTGATGCCTGCCATGCGGTGGCAAGGTTCCGCTGATGCGGAACGTTGTTATCAATGAGACGCTGAGTCGGGCGTCCCGACGAGGAGGTAGGCGAAAGAATGGCTGACGCGATCTACACCGCGGCCGCGACCGCGCGAGGCGAGGGCCGCAACGGCGAAGTGACTTCGTCCGACGGGGTCATCGACGAGTCGCTGGCGGTGCCGAAGGAAATGGGCGGCCCGGGCGGTGACAAGACCAACCCCGAGCAGCTGTTCGCCGCCGGCTACTCCGCGTGCTTTCACAGCGCTCTGCAGGCTGTGGCGCGCGCGGGGAAGGTGCAGCTGCCGGAGTCGACGGTCACCGCCGAGGTCAGCCTGTACAAGCAGGAAGTGGGCTTCAAGCTGGGCGTCGTGCTGAACGTCGCGCTGCCCGGCATGGACAAGGCCCAGGCCGATGAGCTCGTGTCGCAGGCGCACCAGGTGTGCCCGTACTCGAACGCGACCCGGGGCAACATCGAGGTCGCGCTCACCACCACGGTCTGACGCGTTCTGCGCCTGCTTCCCCCACCACGACAAAGGAAGGACACCCCCGATGGTCAACTCTCCCATCAAGAGCCCGCTCAGTGCCGCCGACAAGGAGATCACGGGCAACGCCCTCCAGGCGACGCTCGTCGACCTCGTGGACCTTTCGCTGATCGCGAAGCAGGCCCACTGGAACGTCGTGGGCAAGAACTTCCGCAGCGCCCACCTGCAGCTCGACGAGCTCGTCGCGACTGCCCGCCAGTACACCGACGAGGTCGCCGAGCGCGCCAACGCCATCGGCATCTCGCCCAACGGCAAGGCGAAGACCGTCGTCGAAAGCTCGGGCGCCCCGGACTACCCCGACAACTGGCAGTCGGTGGAAACCTCGGTGGCCGCCATCGTCGACACGCTCGCGACGCTCATCGAGCGCCTCCGCAGGCGCATCGACGAGACCGACAAGAGCGACCTGGTCACGCAGGACCTGCTGATCGAAATCACGCGCGCCTTGGAAGAGGCGCACTGGATGTGGCAGGCGCAGCAGGCCTGACGGATCTTGGCCGCACGGGCCGCTCACCCTTCGGGGTGGGCGGCCCGTTTTTTCGGGACTAGATGCGGTAATGAGAGCCGCAGAAGCCGGTGAGGGCGTCCATGAGCTCCAGCACTCGCTCGCCCGAAGGATCTTCGTACGCGTCACCGGTTTCCTCTTCCAGGTCGGCGAGGACCGCGTAGCAGGCCCGGACGATGTCTTCGCGGTCCGTACCTGCGGCGACGGCCTTGATGGCGATCTCCCGGAGTGCTTCGCGACGTACGCGCCGGGTTGTCGCCTCGCGCGAACGGCCCGTTCGTGCCATTTCGGCGCGAGGGGACCGTTCGCGCCACCTGACACGGGCTTTTCCGACCGCTTCCGTGTTCACTTGAGGACATGCCCGCTCTCCACCCGCCGCTGGATCGGCAGCAACTCGGTCACCTCAGACACTTCGACAACCTCTCCCGCCAGTTCCGCAACGACTGGTCCTTCATGCAGGGCAAGGGAACCGGCCAGGACGACTTCGGCGGCTACCGCTTCCAGCTCGCGTACATGGCGTACGCGCTGGCCCTGACGCACCGGCACCGGCTGCCCGCCGCGCCCGGGTTGTTCCGGCCGACACTGCGGCGGCTCGTGGAGAAGATCCTGCTGCCGGAGGTGTGGTTGTACTGGCGCGACGTCAGCCGCGGCGGGGCGGTGGTCAACGCGCACCTCGGGGATCTCAAGGAGGAGTGGGATCCCGTGGTGCGCGACAACATCATGTACAGCGCGTACGTGCAGTCGATGGCGCTGCTGCACGACTACCTCTTCGCCGCCGACGAGTTCGCGGCGCCGGGGTCGCTGACGTTCCAGCACTGGTCGTACTTCTGGGGTGGCGAGGAGAAGCGGTTCCCGTACGACCGCGAGTCGCTCAACGACCACATCTACTGGCAGATGGTGGAAAACGGCTACCTTGGCGTGGCGTGCGAGCCCAACTGCGTGTTCCAGATCTGCAACCAGCCCGCCATCCTCGGCTTCCGCCTCCACGACCTGATCACCGGCGGCAATCGCGCCGAAGAGGTCGTGGCCGGGTACGAACGCGCGTGGGCCGACTTCGGCCGGCTCGACGAATCGGGCCACTACAACATGATGATCACCGCCGACTCCAAGCGCGTGCGGCCGAACGAAGCGCCGTCGCCGTGGGTGGACGCGTGGTGCGGCGCGCTGATGAACATGTGGAACCGCGACTTCGTGCACGACGGTTACCCGGAGCAGGTCAAGCGGTTCCTCGTCGACGGCCCGGACGGGACCCTGTCCGTCCGCTCGGCGCCGGCGCGGGAAGTGATGGGCCAGCCCGTCATCACGGACACGTGCGACTTCGGCTGGGTGGCGGCGTGGGCCTCGGAGATGGGTGACGCCACCACGCTCGAAAGCCTGCTCGCCCACGCCGACCGCTTCATGAACCCGACCTGGCGCGAAGGCGGTCTGTACTACCCGCGCAACGACACCCCGGCCGACGCCGACGGAAACCGCACCGACATCGAGCCGATGAGCGGCAACGTCCTGCTCGGCTACGCCCGCCTCAACACCCCGGACGGCCTCTGGGGTCTCTACACCAACCCGTGGCCGGCGAGCCATTTCGAGGAACCGGCGCTGACCGTCGTCGATCGCGACGTCGAGGTCAGCCAGGCGGAGGTCGTCGACGGCGTGCTGCGCGCCCGGCTGCGGCGTACGCCGGACGTGCCGGGTGAGGGGACCGTGACGATCGGCCGTATCCCCGGGGCATTCAGGGCCCGGCTCGACGGGGTTGAACTTTCAACGCTGGACAGGACCGAAGCCGGCCTGGTCTTCCGGTGCGGCCCCGAAGCGCAGGTGCTGGAGGTGGAGCCGCTGGGCTGACGGGCCGCCCGGCCGGGTGTCGTGTGCTGTCGCGGGCGGGGGTGCGGCAGTACGGTCGCAAGCATGGTGCTGCACAGCGGGGAACAGAACGGATCGAACCGTCAATCGGGCACGAACCCCATGTACGCAGGGGCGAATCCCGCCCTGGCGGCCGACTTCGTGATGCCGCACAACAAGATTCGCGACACGTCGCTGCCGCCTGACTCTGCGTTGCAGCTCGTGCGCGACGAGCTGATGCTCGACGGAAACGCGCGGCTCAACCTGGCCACGTTCGTCACCACGTGGATGGAGCCGCAGGCCCGCGACCTGATGGCCGAGTGCGTCGACAAGAACATGATCGACAAGGACGAGTACCCGCAGACGGCCGAGCTCGAGCGGCGCTGCGTGAACATCCTCGCCGACCTGTGGCACGCGCCCGACCCCACGGACATCATGGGCTGCTCGACCACGGGCTCGTCCGAGGCGTGCATGCTCGCCGGGATGGCGTTGAAGCGGCGCTGGACGAAGCTCGGCCGCACCGGGAAGCCCAACCTCGTGATGGGCGTGAACGTGCAGGTGTGCTGGGACAAGTTCTGCGAGTACTGGGAGGTCGAGCCGCGTCTGGTGCCCATGGACGGCGACCGCCTGCACCTGTCCGCCGAGGAGGCGGTGAAGCGCTGCGACGAGAACACCATCGGCGTCGTCGCGATCCTCGGGTCCACTTTCGACGGTAGCTACGAGCCCGTCGCGGAGATCGTCGCCGCGCTCGACGACCTGCAGGCCCGCACCGGCTGGGACATCCCCGTCCACGTCGACGGCGCGTCGGGCGCGATGATCGCGCCGTTCCTCGACGAGGACCTGGAATGGGACTTCCGCCTGCCGCGCGTCGCGTCGATCAACACCTCGGGCCACAAGTACGGCCTGGTGTACCCCGGCGTCGGCTGGGTCGTGTGGCGCAACCGCGAAGCGCTGCCGGAGGAGCTGGTCTTCAACGTCAACTACCTCGGCGGCGACATGCCCACATTCGCGCTGAACTTCTCCCGCCCCGGCGCCGAAGTGGCGGCGCAGTACTACACGTTCGTCCGCCTCGGTCGTGAAGGCTTCCGTGCCGTGCAGCAGGCCTCGCGTGACGTCGCGCTCCACCTGTCCGACGCGATCGCCGGCCTGGGCCCGTTCCAGCTGCTGACCCGCGGTGACCAGCTCCCGGTCTTCGCCTTCACGACGAAGCCCGAAGTCACCAACTACGACGTCTTCGACGTGTCCCGCAGACTCCGCGAACGCGGCTGGCTCGTCCCGGCCTACACCTTCCCGGAGAAGCGCACCGACCTGGCGGCGCTGCGCATCGTCGTCCGCAACGGCTTCACCCACGACCTGGCCGACCTCTTGATGGACGACCTCCGCCGGACCCTGCCCGAGCTGGAACGCCAAACCGAACCCCAGCACGACGCGGCCACCTCGACGGCCTTCCACCACTGACGCCCGCCGGCTGGGCTTCGGAGCCGTCCGAAGCCCAGCCGCTCAGCTCCTCGCGGACGCTCAAACCCGCCACTTCTGGCGGGCGGGCCGGGCCACGGCGCGGAAATGGCTCAACGCAGCGAGGTTCCGGCGGGCCGCACTCAAATCGCGACTGCGGCCCGCGTCCGACGAGGGATCCCGCGTCAGTCGGACGTTCACGGGCCGGGTCAGCGGCGCGGCTTCGCGCGCAGGTACTGGTCCGCCCACTTCACCTCGGCGCCCAGCGCGTGCGCTGCGCGTTGCGGCCAGTGCGGGTCACGCAGCAGGGCGCGCGCGAGGAACACCGCGTCGGCCGAACCGGTGGCGACGATTTGTTCCGCTTGTTCCGGTTCGGTGATCATGCCGACGGCGCCGGTGGGCACGGCGGTCTCGCGGCGGATGCGTTCGGCAAAGGGCACCTGGTAACCCGGGCCGACGGGGATGCGGGGGTGGGGCACGTTGCCGCCGGAGGAGACGTCGACGAGGTCGGTGCCGCGGTCGGCCAGGAGCTTCACGAGGTGCACGGAGTCGTCGGGGGACCAGCCGCCGTCGGCCCAGTCGCTGGCGGAGATGCGGGCGAACAGCGGCACGTCGGGGCCGATCTCCTCGCGCACGGCCTCGGTGATCTCGAGCGCGAGGCGGGTGCGGCCCTCGAAGTCGCCGCCGTAGCGGTCGGTGCGGGAGTTGGACAGCGGCGAGAGGAACTGGTGGCCGAGGTAGCCGTGCGCGAGGTGCAGCTCGAGGACGTCGAAGCCGGCGGTGAGCGCGCGACGGGCGCCCGCGGCGAAATCGGCCGGGATGCGCGCGACCTCGTCGGTGGTCAGCGGACGGGCGGGGGCGTAGTCGCCGAAGGGCTGGTCATCGGCGCCGACGCTCTGCCAGCCGCCGTCGGACGCGGGCACGCTGCCGGTGCCCTCCCACGGCCGTCGCGTGGACGCCTTGCGCCCGGCGTGCCCGAGCTGCATGCCGATCGCCGTGCCACGCGCGTGCACGAAGTCGGTGATCCGGCGCCAGGCGGCGACCTGCTCGTCGTTCCAGATGCCCGTGTCCTGCGGACTGATCCGGCCTTCCGGGGTGACGGCGCTGGCTTCCGTGAGAATGAGCCCGGCGCCGCCGACGGCGAACTGTCCCAGGTGGACGAGGTGCCAGTCGTCGGGCACGCCGTCGGTGGCGGAGTACTGGCACATGGGCGAGACCCACGCGCGGTTCGGCAGCGTCAGGCCCCGCAGGGAGAGGGGTTCGAAGAGTCGGCTCACGATTCGATGAAACACCCAGTGGTGGTCGTCTCGTCCGGGCGTGGGGGTGTACTCGCGAGTAATGTCGGAGGCATGGGTCTTGCCGCAGACGAACGCCAGGCGTTGAGCACACTCTTCGACGAGGTCGGTCCCGACGCCCCGACCCTGTGCGAAGGCTGGGCGACGCGCGATCTCGCGGCCCACCTCATCGTGCGCGAACACCGCCTCGACGCGTCGCCGGGCATCATGGTGCCCGCGCTCGCCGGCTACACCAAGCGCGTGCAGGACGGCTACGCCGCCAAGCCGTGGCCCGCCCTCGTCGACCAGGTCCGCCGCGGCCCGGCCTGGTACTGGCCCATGGCCATCGGCCCCCTCGACGAGCTCACCAACGGCGCCGAGTTCCTCGTCCACCACGAAGACGTCCGCCGCGCCCAGCCCGGCTGGGAACCCCGCCCGGCCGACCCGTCTCGCGACGAGGCCGCCTGGCGCCTCGCGCGCCAATCCGCGAAGCTCAACCTGCGCAAGGCCCCCGTCGGCGTCGTCCTGCGCCACACCGACGGCCGCTCCGCCCAGGTCAAGTCCGGCGCCCCCGCCGTGACCGTCACGGGCGACCCCGTGGACCTCCTGCTGTTCGTCTTCGGCCGCGACGCCGTGCACCTCACCTACGACGGTGACCCCGCGGCGGTGGACCGGCTGCAGGCGTTGAGCCGCGGTATGTGACCTGCGCTCAGGCGTCGAGGTGGCGGGTGTCGCCGAGGCTGACGAGCTGGTGGCCGTGGAAGTAGTCGTCTTCGCGCAACGTGGTGATGCTGCCGGAGGGCGCCCGGAAACACCCACCACTCCCTCGACGTGGTGCGTGGCCTCGGGATGGGTGACGACGTAGATGCTGCACACCGGCGAGTGCCATCCTCTTAGCCCCCCGGCGGAGCGACTTCACCCCCGGGCGGTTTGACGCCCTGCCCCACCCGCGCGACGGCCGTAGACCCACCCTCCCGGGGGCCGCCCATGATCCATTCTACCGGGGTAGGGCGACAAAACCGGCTGCTCAGACAGGTTGTCCACAGGCCGCCACAGTTGTGGACAACTCGCTCGTGCGAAGCGCTCGGAGCGCACGCGCGCGGGACGCGGGGACCATCCGTCCAGCTCAGCGGGGTTCCACCACAAAGCCGGACGGCGGAGTCAAGCACCAAATGGCTACCCAGCCCGAAGCCGCGACGGCCAGCGAAACTCCAACGGCTCCGCCTGACGAGTCCACACCTCGACCAGTTCCGCCAACAACTCCACCGCTCCAAGGATATCGGCGTCACCGAAGGGATACGGTTCCGCCCGAATCACTCCCCAAGCCTCCCGCGCAGCGGCGAAGGGCGGTGGCCGGCGATGTTCCACCGCGCGATGCAGCACGCCGACCACTCTCCGCCACCGCGATGGACCCCGAAGCCGCCTTCAGAATCCGCTGGCTGCGCGCCCGGGCGTCATGGCGCGGTTTCCCCTGCAGCACAGTCATGTTGTCGAATACGCCGCCCGCTTCGATGCAGCCGAAGATGCCGCCGGACAGCTCCAGTGAACGCTCCACGGCAGCGTGCGCGAGGTCGTGCGGGACGCGATACTTGCGCGAATACGAAGGCAACCCGAGCACGACCCCGTCCCCGCGGGTTATGCGCGTGAAGGTTTCGCCGCGGGGGTCATGCATAAACACCAGGTCCACAGCCCGAAGCATCAACCCTGGAAAACTGAAAAACCAAGCGAATTTCCCCGGCCAGGGTCCCCCGAAGTGAGACCCCGGCCGGGGGAAATCACCGCAAAGCGCGCAAAGCGAAATCCACTTCGATCGACGTCTGCTTGATCGTCTCGGCGATCACCAGGGAGCCATGGCCGGCGTCGTAGCGGTAGAACTCGTGGGGCGCGTCGCGGGCGCCCAGGCGGTCGAGGTAGTTCTCGATCTGCCGGATGGGGCAGCGCGAGTCGTTGTCGCCCGCGAGGATCAGCACGGGTGCGGCGACGGCGTTCACGTAGGTAATCGGCGAACATTCCTTGTACACCGCGGGCACATCCTCGGGTGCGCCGCCGAACAGAGCACGATCGAAAGAGCGCAGTTGCTCCATCTCGTCCTCGTACGCGGCGACGTAGTCGGCCACCGGCACGCCCGCGACGCCCGCCGCCCAGCGCGTGGGCTGGGTGCCGAGCGCGAGCAGGGACAGGTAGCCGCCCCAGGAGGCGCCGTTGACGACGCACTTGTCCTTGTCGGACAGTCCACTTTCGACAGCCCAGTCGTGCACCGCCGCGACGTCTTCGAGCTCCGTCAGGCCCGGCCGGCCCTCGATGGCGTCGCGCCACGCGGAGCCGTAGCCCGTGGAGCCGCGGTAGTTGACCTCGACCACGGCGAAACCGGCGTCGAGCCACGTGGCGCGGTAGGCGGAGAAGCGGTCCTCGTCGGCGGCGTGCGGGCCGCCGTGCAGGGAGAACACCGTGGGCAACGGGCCGTCGGGCGCGCCGGCGGGACGCGACACCAGCGCGTGGATCTGCCCGCCGACGCCCTCCACGAACGCGTCGGTCACCGGCGACGAACCGGGCGCCTGGTCACCCGGCGGCGCCAGCAGCACGGCGTCGGTGCCGTCGGTCGCGCGGCTGCGCACCGCCGTCGGCTCCGCGGCGCTGGACCACGAGTACTCGATGCTGCCGTCGGGC
Source organism: Amycolatopsis sp. NPDC051373 (assembly GCF_040689465.1). Classification (NCBI taxonomy): domain Bacteria; kingdom Bacillati; phylum Actinomycetota; class Actinomycetes; order Pseudonocardiales; family Pseudonocardiaceae; genus Amycolatopsis; species Amycolatopsis sp. NPDC051373. The sequence continues at coordinate 251,302 of NZ_JBFBAE010000005.1, forward strand.
CGCACACCCGCGCCGCCGATTCGGCCGGCAGGAGTGTCCACAGAGGACAGCGAACCGTCGTCGAGGTCGAACCGGTACAGCGAGCTGCGGCCCTGGTGGAAGTGCACCACCAGCAGCGCGCGGGCGTCGGGGTACCAGTCGGCCACAACCTCGCCGGGCAGGTCGATCTCGAGCTCGGTCTCGGTGTCCGCGCGGACGTCCCAGATCAGCAGCTCCTCCCGGCCGCGCCGCTCGTGCAGCACGAGCAGCCGCTGGTCGCCGGGCAGTGGCGAGAACTCCAGCGCCGAAAGGCCCTTGCCCTCGCCGTCGTACATCTGGGCGACGGTCGTGAAGCCGTCGGTGGCCAGTACGCGCAGCGCGGGATGGCGTGAGTCGCCGTGTTCGGAATGTGAGATCGCCACCAAGCTCTCATCACGAGAGAGCGACGCGATGCCGGCGTCGTCCGGGTGGCTGTAGAAACGCTCGGTCTTGTCGCCGATCTTCGCGAACAGCGCGCTGCCGTCGTCGGTCGAGACACCGACCGCGATCACGCGCGAGCCGAGCTCGAGGCCGGCCGGATAGCCGTCGTGGACCTCGGGCAGCGGTTTGGTGGCGGCCGAGCTGTCGCCGTCGAACGGCTGGCTCACCCAGGAGCCGAACTCGTCGCCGTCGGTGTCGTCGAACCACCAGACGGCCGAGCCGTCGGGGGCGGGGGTGGCGTGCAAGGTGCCGTTGGGCCGGTCGGTGACGCGGCGGTGACTGTCGGTGGCGCGATCCCACGCGTAGACCTCCCAGACGCCGCTGGCGTTGGAGACGTACACGTTGGCGTCGGGGGCGTCGCGGGCCCATTCGGGCACGGAGATGCGGGCCGCGTGGAAGCGGGCTCGCCAGCGGGACTCGGCGTCGGCGTCGGCGAACAGGCGGTCGGGGACCACCGCGGGCGGATATTTGTTGCCTGACTGCGTGCTCACCCCTCGATCCTGCCACCCTGGTGGCCGTACTGTGTGCCGGGTGCTGGAGGGATACGTGCGGGACGCGGCGTCGAGGAGTGCGGCACGCACGGCGGTGGAGCGGGCGGCGTTCGCGCAGGCGCTCTTCACGCCGGGCATGCGGGTGGTCGACCTGGGCTGCGGGCACGGCACGATCACGCTGGGTTTCGGGAGCGGCCAGTCCACAGTGGACTACGCCGTGGCCGATCCGCTCGACCTGCCGTTCCCCACGTCGTCCGCCGACGTCGCCTTCTCCCACGCCCTGCTGGAACGCCTGCCTGACCCGACGGGGGTGCTCGCGGAGCTGCATCGGGTCCTGCGACCCGGCGGCCGGCTCGCGCTGTCCACTTCGGACTGGAGCCGCGCGCGGCTGCGGCCCAAGACGGCCAACGTCGACGCTGCCCTGCGTGGTTACTACCTCTTGCTGCGCCGCTCAGGTGCCAACCCGTTCGCCGGTCGGACCATTGCCGAGCGGGTGTCCGACAGCGGCTTCACCGAGGTCGTCACGCGGACCCGGCACCGCTCCGACCTCGTCTACCGCGATCTGGCGACGTTCGTCGAGCAGGCACTGGCCAAGGCTCTCGCGGATCTGGACCACCCGGACCGCGACCAGCTCACGTCCGCCGCGCGTTCGGCCTACTCCTGGACGCGCACCGCCGGACCCGGCGACTTCCTCCAGTGCTGGACGGAACTCACGGCCACGAGGTGACACACCGCCCTCGGAACCGACAGTCCTGAGGCGACCCCGCGCCTTCGGGGGTCCAGGGGGCGGAGCCTCCCTACTCACGGCCACGAGGTGACACACCGCCCTCGGAACCGACAGTCCTGAGGCGACCCCGCGCCTTCGGGGGTCCAGGGGGCGGAGCCTCCCTGGCGGGGGTCTGGGGGTTCGACCCCCAGAGGACACACAAGAGAGGCCCTATATCCGCGCTTTCCGCGGATATAGGGCCTCCGGACTATCTTGTCGGGGTGGCGGGATTCGAACCCACGACCTCCTCGACCCGAACGAGGCACGCTACCAAGCTGCGCCACACCCCGAGGTACTGCTTAACGGGTCGTGGAGAAGTTTAGCCGACGGTCTTGGCGGGTTTCCTCGGGGTTGCCTTATGGCTTTCGAAGGCCCCGGAACCGCGCGGAACCAGCGTCAACAGGCTCGCTTCCGGTGGGCAGGCGAACCGCGCCGGCGCGTACGGCGACGTGCCCAGCCCGGCCGAGACGTGCAGCCACATGTGCGCGCCCCAGCGGGAGGCGCCGCGGGCGCGGGTGCGGTCGAGCTCGCAGTTGGTCACGAGGGCGCCGTAGCCGGGCACGCGCAGCTGGCCGCCGTGAGTGTGGCCGGCGAGGACAAGGTCGTAACCGTCCGTGGCGAACGGGTCGAGCACACGCGGCTCGGGCGAGTGCGTGACACCGAGGCGGACGACGGCGCCCGCGTCGGCCGGGCCGGCGATCTCGCGGTAACGGTCGCGGTGCAGGTGCGGGTCGTCGAGACCGGCGGCGAACACGGCCTGGCCCGCGACGTCGATCGTGTGGCGCGAGTGGGTGAGGTCGGTCCAGCCGTGCTCGACGAACGCGGCGCGCAGGTCGCGCCACGGGAGCTTCGTGCCGTGGATGCGCTTCTTCTTGCCCTTCGGCATGAGGTAGCGGGCGGGGTTCTTCGGCTTGGGCGCGTAGTAGTCGTTGCTGCCGAAGACGAACACGCCGGGCCGGTCGAGCAACGGGCCGAGCGCGCGCAGCACCGACGGCACGGCCGTGCGGTGCGAGAGGTTGTCGCCGGTGTTCACGACGAGGTCGGGTTCGAGCCGGTCCAGCGCGGCCACCCAGCGTTGCTTCGCGCGGTGTCCGGGGAGCATGTGCAGGTCGGAGACGTGCAGGATCGTGAACGGCTTCGAGCCGGGCGCCAGCACGGGCAGCTCGGCCCTGCGGAGGGTGAACCGCCGCCGTTCGACGCCCACGGCGTAACCGAGTGTCGCGGTCCCGAGCGCGAGGGTCCCCACAGCGAGCTTCTTGGCGATGCTGGTGTTACTGAGCGTGCTCACCACGCGAGGATACGTGGTCGGCCTGTCCCGGGGCTTGCGGGCAGCGGGAGGCTCTCGGGCGCGGCTAGGTTGAGTCCGATGTCGACCGAAGCGGAGTTGCGATTGGGCCTGGCGCGGCTGGTCGGCGCCCGCGTCACGGACGTCGGGCGCACCGTGAACATGGTCGAGGTCGGGTTCGCGATCGGCGACGTCGAGACGCGGTTGCACGCGCAGTGCCCGTTCCGCTTCGTCGGCGGAGACACCGTGCTGCTCGGTAGCGAAGACCTGGCGTACCCCGCGCCGCCGCCGCTGCTGTCCGCGGCGCGACGGGACCTGCCGCGCGCTCTCGACGACGTGGTGTCACGCGGCATGGCGAAGGACCCGGCCGACCGCCACCCCACGGCGGGCGCCTTCGCGGCGGCGGTGAACGCGGCGCTGGCCGGTACGTCCGGTCCCACCGCGACGAGTGCCGAGACGAGTGCGCCGGTGTGGCAGCGAGGGAGTCTCGGGGCGGCGGGTTCGGGTGGGTCGCCGGTCGGTGGCGCGCCGGGCTCGGGGTCAGAGGCTGGTGGGGCGCAGCCTGGCGGCGCGGGGTTGTCGCCTGGTGGTGTGCTGGACGGCTCTGATGCCGGAGCGGGTGGGTCTCAGCCGGATGGTTTGGCGGGCTCGGCTGGATCGGGTGCGTCGCAGCCTGGTGGTCCCTCGGTGGGGCTGGGGGTTGGTGGTGCGCTGGATGGTTCGGCTGCCGGACCGAGCGCGCAGACACCACCTCCTGGCTTCGCCGCCGCACCGAGCACACCGCCTGCCGGGCCGAACGGCACACGGCCTGGCGGCGCGGCACCGCCCTCGGGCTTCGCGACGGGCGCAAGCGCACCCCCGGGGCAGAGCGGACCACAGCTCGTCGGTCAGGCGCCTCTGGGCCTCCCTACGACTGGGCCGAACATGTCCGGCACCCGCGTGGGGTCGCCGACGGGCGTGAGCGGTCCGTTCACGCCAGGGGCCGGGTTCCCGAACGGTCCCGTCACGGCCGGCGGGCCACCGGGGTCGACGTCGCTCAACACGCCGATTCCGCTGGCCGCCGGGGGCCAGACGTGGCCGGGCCACCCGCCGACGCGGCCGGGCCGGCTGCCGGTGCCGCCGCCGAAGTCGAAGCGGGCGGCGGTCGTCACGGGAGTGGTGGCGGTCGTGGTGGTGATCGCGGTCGTCGCGACGGTGCTGATCATCCGCGGCCAGGGGCAGAACACCGCGGGCGCCGGGGGCACTCCGACACCGAGCCCGGCGTCGGCTTCGACATCCAGGTCGAGCAGCCCGCCGCCGTCGACCGGGGGCGGCTCGAAGTCGTCGCAACCGCCGCAGTCGCCGGAATCAGCGGGGTCGAGCGCTCCGCAGCAGCCGAGCGGGAATGTGCCGGTGCCGGAGACGTATCAGGGCACCGGCTGCACGGCGGCTCAACCCGTCCAAGGTGCCACTGCCGCGATGTACTGCACGAAGTCGCTCGCCGGCACCTTCCGGTCCGGCAACGTCACCCTCCGCGAGCCGACCCAGGCGCACTTCAACCAGTTCCCCGATGAAGCCTCGCTGGCCGCCTTCTTCGAAGGCATGGTCCAGGCCCACAACCTCACCCGCGACGACGACCACGGTGGCTGCGACGCCGTGGATCACCCCGGCATCTGGGGCTCCTACTACCGGCCCGACGCCAATGCCCCCCACCCCGGCGACTTCATCACCTGCTACGACGACACCTTCGTCTTCACCGACGCCCGCACCCACACCCTCGGCGTCCTCGTGTTCGACGGCGTGTCGACGCCTCAGGAACGCGACCAGATGTACCTGTGGTGGAACCAGGTCATCCTCGGGAAGCTGACGAAGTTCTGATCGGCGCCGGGCTCATCTCGGGCGCGGCTTTCCCGGTGAACGACCGAGCGCGATGAGGAACAGCCGCACGACAGTGATCAGCGACCCGGGTCCGAGCGTGCCGAGCCACAGCAACAGCGGCCAGTCGCCGGCCGGCCAGTCGTCCAGGCGGAAGAACGCCACCAAGGCCACCGAACCGAGCGGGATCGCCGTCAGCACCCAGACGTCGACGGGCCGGCGCCAAGGCAGCACCGAAAGAAACAATGTCGCGGCGAACAAGATGAGCAGAAACGCGAACGCGATGCCCACTTCACTCTCCAGCTATCCAGGTGACAACGCCGACACTGCTCAGCCGTCGAGCGTGACGTACTCCTTGGCCAGGGAACTGCCGGCGCTGGGTGGGCAGGCGCGATCCTCCATCCGGGCAGCCCCATCACGGGTCGACACGTACGCAATGCACAGCACTGCTTCCTGCTTGGCGTTCGGGATGTGTCCTTCGGAGGTGAGCCATACGGCGACCGTGAACCCCGTCGGCTTCTGCCCGTGCGTGCCAGTATTCAATATTCGATACATAAAGCGCTACACCGACTACGGCTGCGAGAGCCGCCGCCACGCCGACCACGATGATCACTGACTTCAATTCGGGTCGGCGCTTCCGACGAAGAGGAAAAGCGGAAAGAGCAGCGCGGGTCCTGCCATATCAGACCTCGGTCATTCGTTTGCGCGTCGGCCGAGGCGAAGGTTCTTGGTCCAGTGCGCGACGTCGATGATCAAGCGAGAGAGTGTGATGATCATGCCCCACATCAGGAGCACGAACCACATCTGCCAGGGGCCTTCAAGCGTGGTGATCAATACCCACGATGCGACGACGTGGGTGGCCATCACGGCCGAGCGCAAGAGTGGCGGTCGCAGGGGCAGGCACGCCACCCCGATGGATACGGCCAGTATCCCCAGTAATAGAGGCCAGACTGCCGCTGCTGCGCCCACGCGATGATCTTAGTGCTGGAAACGCCGGACGGGCAGCGGCCATTCAGGGCAAGAATTGCGTCAGCGCTCACACGAAAAAGCGCCGGCCGGGAGACCAAGCTCCCGGCCGGCGCAGAGCATCAACGACCTGTGTACTTCGGATCCTCCGGCGGCAGCTGCGCGATCGGCTGGTCGGCCATGATGTTCTTCATCGCGCCGAACCACGTCTGGGCGGGAGTCTTGCCGCCGAACATGTTGCCGGTGCCGCACGTGGTGACGGTGCCGACGGAGCGGAAGCAGAGGCCGCCGGTGCCGCCTTCGGGGCGGAAGACCATGGCGGCGCCGGCCATCTGCGGGGTGCCGGCGATGAAGGTCGCGGAGCCGTTGTTCTGGGTGGTGCCCGTCTTGCCGAGGATCGGGCGGTTCCAGCCCACGGCCGCGGCCGCTGCGGCCGAGGTGCCGCCCGGCTGGTCGTCCTTGCTCATGCCGACGACCATCGTGTTCGCAAGGCCCTCGGGGACGGCCTGCGTGCAAGCCTCTTCCTTGTACGACACCGTTTTCCCATTGCGGTCCGTGATGCCGGACAGCGGGGTCGGCGGGCACCAGACGCCGCCGCTCAGCAGCGTGGCCGCGACGTTCGCCATTTCCAGGCCGCTGGTCGGGCTGAAGCCGAGCGTGAACGCGCCGACGCCGGGGTTATTGCCCTTGGGGCCGTAGGCCTTCGCCTGGGATTCGGCCTTGTTGGGGTCGTTCGGGTCGACCGTGCCGCCGCCGGTGTTGCTCGCCATGGTGTTCTTCATGCCGAGCCGGATCGCCATGTCGATGCCCGGCGCGGTGCTGCCGAGCTTGTCTTCGAGTGCCACGAAGGCGGTGTTCGGCGAAGTCGCCAACGCGCCCTGCAGGGTGTTCGAAGCGCCGTAGTGGCCGGCGTTACCGACGCAGTACCAGTGCGTGTTCGGTGCGCCGGTGGGTGCGCACTGCGGCTGGCTGCCGGTGAAGACGTGGGACGTATAGCCGTCACCGACCGGGATATTGCTGTAGATCCCGGCAATCCCGCGGTCCAGCACAGCAGCCGTCGTGAAGATCTTGTAGCTCGACCCCGCCCCGCCCGTGTTGTACACGCCGGACGGCAACGCGAACGTCGTCTGCCCCTGATCCGCGTCGATCCCGTAATCCCGGTTCGCCGCCAGAGCCACCACTTCATGTCGCGTTTTCCCCGGCCGCACAAGGGAAAGCGTGTTCGCCACGTTTTTCTGCGTCTTCTTGACCTGCGTCTCCGCCGAGACCTTCGCCTCGTGGTTGGCCTTTTCGTCCAGGGTGGTCTTGATCGTGTACCCACCCGTGTACAGGTCGTCCTTGTCGAAGCCGGCCTTCAGGAGGTAGTCCTCGACGTACTGGCAGAAGAACCCGTTCTCCGGGCCGGCGCCGGTGCAGTTCGACGCGGGCTTGGCGGGGGCGTCGGGGACCACGCCCAGCGGCGAGGCCTTGAAGCGCTCCGCGTCGGCCTTCGCGAGCTTCCTGTTGTCCACCATGCGGTCGAGCACGAGGTTGCGGCGAACGGTGGCCTTGTCCGGGTGCTTCCACGGGTCGTTGTTGATCGGATTGTTCACGAGGCCCGCGAGCAGCGCCGCCTGGGGCACCGTCAGTTTCTCGGGCGTGGTGTTGAAGTACGCGTGCGCGGCGGCGCCGATGCCGAAGATCTGGCGCGAGAACTCGACGATGTTCAGGTACCCGGCCAGGATCTGCTGCTTCGACAGCTTCGTCTCGAGCTGAATGGCGATCCGCGCTTCCTTGAGCTTGCGCGCGAGAGTCTGCTCCTGAGCCTTCTCCTGGCCGACCTTGTCGCCTCGGTAGACCACGTTGATCAAGTAGTTCTTCACGTACTGCTGCGTGAGCGTCGAGGCACCCTGCGTGTCACCGCCGGTGCTGTTGGACACGGCCGCGCGCAGCGTGCCTTGCCAGTCGACGCCGTGGTGCTCGTAGAAGCGCTTGTCCTCCACCGACACCAGGGCCCACTGCATGGCCTCGTTGATCTCGTCGGCCGCCACCGGGATGCGGTACTGGTCGTACAGCGTCGCGATGGGCTTGCCGCCCGAGTCGGTGATCGTCGTCACCAGGGGTGGCGGGATGTCGGCGAGGTCGGACGATGTCTTCTCCACCGTCTCGCTCGCCTGATTCGACGCAACGCCGGCCGCGCCCACCACGGGGAACAGGATTCCGGCGACGAGCACCCCCGCGAGCAGACAGAGGCCGATGAGCTTGAAGAGACCGTCCGTTTTGCGCACGAAGGCCAGGGTACTGAAGGCCTGTAGTGCTCCCGTTACCTCACACCCGCCAGGGGTCGACAGTCGTGACAAAACGGACCCCATGAGGTGACTTCCGGTAACGGAATGCATGCTAGGTCTTGGCGGGGGGAACCGAGGGCCCCTACAGTCCGTCAACGTCTCACGAAAGATTTTTTGCCGACCGACGGCCCAGTGCGAGTGGGAGCTCCTCTGGACCGAACGGCGGCAGCGGCACCGGGGAGGTGCCGTCACCGACGTGAGAGCTAGAGGGAGACACGCTCGCGGGGGTGGGAGCGGGAGCTTCACCTTCGCTGGTGTCGAACACCAGGGTAGGGAGCTGGGGGTATGGAGACCAACCAGTCGAGCTGGCGCATGAGCGCGTCGTGCCGGGATGCGGATCCCGACGGGCTCTTCGTGCGCGGGGCCGAGCAGAACCGGGCGAAAGCCGTGTGCATGGGGTGCCCGGTTCGCACGGAATGCCTCGCCGAGGCACTCGACGGCCGGATCAGTTTCGGTGTCTGGGGTGGCATGACCGAACGCGAGCGCCGCGCGTTGCTGCGCCGGCGTTCCGATGTCACCAGCTGGACCGAGCTGCTGGAAGCCGCAAAGCGTGACGCGGTGGAAAGCGCGCAGGTCAGCTGACCGGCTCGTGAGTGGCTGAGCCGAGCTCAGTCACTCACGAGCTTGGTCCCGATGTCGCGCAGACCTTCGAGGTCGTGCACGTCACCGGCCAACGCCGGCACTCGCACCAGCGGCACTTCGGGATGTGCTTTCGTGAACCGCGCCAGCAGCCGGTTCTCGCGCTCGGCCAGCGCCACGCGGTCGGCGTGCAGCCGCAGCACGGCCTCGGCCAGCGGCGCGCTCGTGTCACCCTTCTGCAACGACTCCGCGGCCGCGATCGCCTCCGATGCCGAAAGCGACGCGAGTACCGGGTGCGTCCGGTTCGCGACGAGACCTGCGAGCGGCATCGACTCACCCGCGAGCCGCTCGACGAAGTACGAAGCCTCGCGCAGCGCGTCGGGCTCCGGTGCGGCGATCACGAGGAACGACGTGCCGCTGGAGCGCAGCAGCTCCGCCGTCTTGCGCGCCCGCTCGCGGAACCCGCCGAACATGCTGTCGAAGGCCTGCATGAACGCCGACGCGTCGGCCAGCAGCTGGCCGCCGATGATCGTCGACACGGCCTTCGCGAACATCGAGAACCCCGCGCTGACGACCTTGCGCAGCCCCCAGCCACCCGCCTTCGCGGGGCCGGTCAGCAGCCGGATCATGCGCCCGTCGAGCGCGCTGGACAGGCGCGTCGGCGCGTCCAGGAAGTCGAGCGCCGAGCGGCTCGGCGGCGTGTCGACGATGATCAGGTCCCAGTCGTCGGTGGCGGCGAGCTGACCCAGCTTCTCCATCGCCATGTACTCCTGCGTGCCGGAGAACGACGTGGAAATGGTCTGGTAGAAGGGATTCTGCAGCAGCTGCTCGGCGCGCTCGGGGCCGGCGTGCACGCGCACCATGTCGTCGAACGTGCGGCGCATGTCGAGCATCATCGCCCACAGCTCGCCCTTGGGCTCGAACCCTTCCACCCGCACCTGACGCGGGTGGTTGCCCAGCTCGCGCAGCCCCAGCGCCTGTGCCAGCCGGCGCGCCGGGTCGATGGTCAGGACCACCGTCTGCCGGCCGCGCTCGGCCGCGCGCAACGCGAGCGCCGCCGCGGTGGTCGTCTTGCCGACACCGCCGGAGCCGCAGCACACGATCACGCGGCTCTCCGGGTCGTCGAGCAGGGCGTCGACGTCGATCAGCGTCATCAGCGCACCCCCTGGTCCAGCAACGCTTCCGCGAGGTCGTAGAGCGATGCCACGTCCACGCCGTCGGTGACCTCCGGCAGCTTCAGCGTCGGCAGGTCCGCCTCGGCGAGCTGCTCGCGCGCCCGCTGCTCGGCGGCCACGCGCACGGCGTGCTCCACGGTCTCCTCCACCAGCGCGTCGAGCGTCCCGTCCGGCAGCTTCAGCCCGGCCGATGCGAGGCCCGAGCGCACGCGGCCGGCGTCGACGCGACCGTCGGCGGCCGCCGTGACGGAACGCGCGGGCAGGCGCGGCGGGCGCACGCGGTTGACCAGTACGGCGCCGGGACGCAAGTCGGCACCGTCGAGCTCCGCCACGGCATCCACCGTCTCGCGCACCGGCATCTCCTCCAGCAGCGTGGTGAGGTGGATGGCGGTCTCGCCCGAGTGCAGCAGCCGCACGACGCCGTCGGCCTGGCCGCGGATCGGGCCGGTTTTGGCGAGGTCGGTCAGGGCCTTGGTGACGTCGAGGAACTTGACCACGCGGCCGGTGGGCGGCGAGTCGACCACCACGGCGTCGTAGGTGTGGCGGCCGTCGGACTCCGTGCGGCCCACGCACTCCTTGATCTTCCCGGTGAGCAGGACGTCACGAAGACCCGGCGCGAGCGTCGTCGCGAACTCGATCGCGCCCATCCGCCGCAGCGTCCGGCCGGCGAAGCCCAGGTTGTAGAACATCTCGAAGTACTCGAGCAGCGCGGCCTCGACGTCGATGTGCAGCGCGCGCAGCTCGCCCCCGCCGGGGACGGACGCGATGCGCTGCTCCGCGTACGGCAACGGCTCCGTGTCGAAGAGCTGGGCGATGCCCTGGCGGCCCTCGACCTCGATCAGCAGCACCCGGCGGCCCTCGCGCGCGAGGGCCAGGCCCAGCGCCGCGGCGAGGGTGGTCTTGCCGGTGCCGCCCTTGCCGGTGACGAAGTGCAGCCGGGCCCGGGTGAGCTCGTCGGGCCAGCCGGCGGAGGGTGTGGTCACACCGTCAACACTAAACCGGCGCTCAGCCGGCGAGCACCATGACGCCGACCGCAGCCGCGACCGCCGCGACGAGGATCCAGGTGAGCGCGCCGGGCAGCACGGTGAGCGTGAGCACGGCCACCACCACCAGCGCCGTGAACGTGATCGCGCCGCTGACCGCGACCCGGGCCGAGCTGTTCACGTGGTCGCGCACCTTGGCCATCACCACGAGCACGAGCGGCAACCCGGCCGCGCCGAGCAAGGCGGTCGCGACGATCCGCCACGTCTCCACCCCGCCAACGGTAGCTGCTGTGACGGGCGCCTTCACGGACGCAAAGCCTCCAAGGCGCCCTTCACCGATCTACCTGGCCAAACCAGCCCAACCACACCGCGAGATCGCGCCGGCTCCAAGGCGATCTCGCCCGCCCCGGCGGAGCCGGGGCCAAAAACCCTGTGAAGTGGACCACATTCACCGACGGTCGGTGAGTCGTTCACCTGGACGGGTGCACCTGTGTTCCCCTGAGCGGCCCGGCCGTTGGACGGCGGCGGCCATGACCGCCCTTGCCCGCTTGGCTACGCTCCCGGGTCATGAGCGCCACCAAATGGGAGTACGCGACCGTCCCCCTGCTGATCCACGCGACGAAGCAGATCCTCGACCAGTGGGGCGAGGACGGCTGGGAGCTGGTCACCGTGCTGCCGAACCCGAGCGGCGAGCAGCACGTCGCGTACCTCAAGCGCCCGAAGAACTGAGGGGACCCGTCGTGACCTGGACTTCCCGGCTCGCCGAGCTCGGCATCGAACTGCCCGGCGTCGCCGCGCCGCTGGCCGCCTACGTGCCGGCTGTGCAGAGCGGCTCGCACGTCTACACCTCCGGCCAGCTGCCCTTCGTCGACGGCACGCTCGCCGCGACCGGCAAGGTCGGCGCGGAGGTCAGCCCCGAAGAGGCCAAGGGCCACGCCCGCACCTCCGTGCTCAACGCGCTGGCCGCGGTACACGCGCTCGTGGGCATCGACTCGGTGACGCGGATCGTCAAGGTGGTCGGCTTCGTCGCGTCCGCGGAGGGCTTCACCGGCCAGCCCGCGGTGATCAACGGTGCGTCCGAGCTGCTCGGCGAGATCTTCGGCGACGCGGGCAAGCACGCCCGCTCGGCCGTCGGCGTCGCGGAGCTGCCCATCGGGGCGCCCGTGGAGGTCGAATTGATCGTGGAGGTGAAGTGATGGACCCCGACATCGAACAGTCGCTGCACGAGCTGCTGATCCGGCTCGCGGGCCGCACGCCCGACCAGCTCCTGTGGCGGTTCCGCGACTGGCTGGGCGAGGGCGCGATGGGCACGCTCGCGCGCACGCTGCCCAGGTCTTTGCTTAAGCACAGGATCGATTTGGACCAAACCGAGTACCGCCTGCTCGTCGCGGGTCTCATCCCGCACGGCGCCGACTGGCACCAGGTGAGTTCCACCCTGGGGGTAGACGACGTCACCGAGACCAGGTACACATTCACACCGAGTGCGCCCGAATGGGTGAACTCAGTCGACTCTGTGTCCGTCTTGCTCCACGCAACGTTGCGAGGACGCGCGGATGTGGGGGAAGTGCGGCAAAGCTGGCGACACCTCGGTGTGGTCGGTGAGGGTGGGGCCAAGCGAGTCCTGCTGGTGACGGCGACGTCCGGGCTGCCGAGGCTCACCGGCGAACTGCAGCGCGTGCTGCGGGTGCTGGGGGACGAGGAACCGAGCGTCGAGGTCATCCCACCGCGCTTCGACCTTCCCGGGTACCACCGGGCCGCGCTCGCCAATTCCGAGCTGGTCTGCGTCGGCGCCGCGGGTTCCGGTAATCGACTCGTCGCCGCTTAACGCTCGAGCCGCCAGGCGAGCTGGGAGGAGCAGAGCAATGGTGGAGGTTCACGAAGGCCCGCCCATGGACGGGTTCTCGGTGCCCCTGCGCCTGCACAACTTGTTGCTGGCCCTGGCGGGCCGCATCGACGACAGCGCGCTCACCGAAGCGCGCGAGCTGATCGCCCGCGCGCACATCGACGAAGCCGTGGAACTGACGACCGGCACGCTCATCGCGGGCCGCATCTCCGTCAGCTCGGCCGAGCAGCGCGAGCTGGCGCTGGTGCTCGAGATGAGCCGGTCGGACGCGACGCTCGCCAACGACCTGCTGGTCGACGAGGCCGAGCAGGTCCACAGCCACCGTTTCACCGGCGACAACCAGCCGGAGTTCGGGCTGGCCGAGGCGCTCGACCGCACCCTGCAGGTGCTGCCGGACGTCCGCTCGGTGCACGCGGTGTGGCGCAACACCCCGGCGGGTTCCGTGCCGGGTGCGCTGCCGCAGCGCGTGGTGCTGGTGGAGCTGGGCCCGGAGGGCAACCCGCCCGCGGTCGCGTTCCGCGTCGACACGGCCCTGCGCCGCGCCGGCATCCGCTCGGTCGTCGAGGTCAGCGGCCCGGGTGTCGCGCGGTCCGCGTACCACCAGTCGGCCGCGTCCGTAGCCACGCCGGTGTGGGTCACCGGCAGCACGCACACGACGACCTCGGACTACCGGCCCGAGCCGGTCGTGACGCCATCGCCGGCTCCGACTCCGGCACCCACCCCGGTGCCGACGCCCGTGGTGGAGCCGGTGGTGATGGAGGCTCCGAGCCGGCACAGCATCCGGCAGGCGCCCGAGGCCGTCGCCCCCGTGGTGCCGATCGTGCAGAACGCGCCCACCCCACCGGTGGACAACTCGCGCAAGTCGCGGTCGGAGACGCGCGCCGAGCGCACCGCCGACCTGACGCCGGCCGAGGTCGCCCAGCTGCGGCAGGCGCTGGCCGAGGACCCGGAGAAGGGCCGCGAGATCGCCGCGGGCAAGCCGAGCATGCACGAGGTCGTGGAGCTGCCGGCGCTGGACCTCGACGACCCGAGCCTGTCGGAGCGCGACCGGGCGCTGCTGCGGGAGCTGCACGAGGAGTTGGCCGAGCGCGAACGCGCCGAGGCGGCCCGGCTGCGGCTCAACGGCGCGTCCCGTTCGGGTGGCGACCGCTGGTCGTCGTCCTGAGGTTCTGACGTTGCGATCGCAGCCCCGGGCCCCGCGTGGGTCCGGGGCTGCGGTGCGTCGGTGACATGTCACAACTTGTGGGCGTGAGGTCACGGGTGCGAGGTATGTTGCCTCGGTGGATCGGCCGCGTGAGTTCCTTTTCGACATCCCCGTAGGGGCCGGAGTCAGCACGAGGGCGAACGCCGACGGCCCACCTGTGAAGCCCAAGGACGCCGCCACGGTGATCCTCACCCGCGACGGCGCGGACGGTCTCGAAGTCTTCCTGCAGCACCGCGTGAAGGGCATGCCCTTCGCCGGCGGCATGACCGTGTTCCCCGGCGGCGGGGTGGATCCGCGCGACGCCGACGCGTCCGTCGCGTGGGCCGGACCGCCGCCGAGCTGGTGGGCTGCGCAGTTCACGTGCGACGAGAGCCTCGCCCGCGCGCTCGTGTGCGCGGCCGTGCGCGAGACGTTCGAGGAGTCCGGCGTGCTGCTGGCGGGCACGGAAGACGCGGTGGTCGCCGATGTCGCGCCGTACGCCGAAGCCCGGAAAGCTCTGGAGAGCAGGGAAATCTCGCTCGCCGCGTTCCTCGCCGACGCCGGGCTGACGCTGCGGGCGGACCTGCTGCGGCCGTTCGCCCACTGGGTCACGCCGCCGCAGGAACCGCGCCGCTACGACACTCGCTTTTTCTCCGCGAAGCTGCCCGAAGGCCAGCGCGCGGACGGTGCGACCTCCGAGGCGCACGCCACGGGCTGGCAGCGCCCGTCGGCCGCGATCGGCGACGCCCGCGAAGGCCGCCGCATGCTGATGCCCCCGACGTGGCTCACGCTCGTCGAGGTCGACGAGTTCGCCTCGGCCGAAGCCCTGCTGGCCGCTCCGCGCGAGATCGTGCGGACCATGCCGACGCTCATCAAGGAAGGCGACCGCTTCCGCGTCGTCCTTGACCTGACGGAGGTCTGACCGGTGACTGCTCCCGCGTACGGCGTGCTTCGCCGCGTCTCCGAGACTGCGCAGGTGCTGCTGGAGAACAACCCGTCGACGATGACGCTCGAGGGCACGAACAGCTGGGTCCTGCGTGGTCCGGACGCGTCGGCCGGCGTGGTTGTCGACCCCGGGTACCACGACCTGGAGCACCTGGAGAAGCTCGCGGCTGTCGGTGCCGTGGAGCTCGTGGTCCTGACCCACCACCACGCCGACCACGCCGAGGGCGCGCCGTGGTTCGCCGAGCGCGTGGGCGCGCCGATCCGGGCGTTCGACGCTTCGCTGTGCGTCGGCGCCCCGGCCTTGGCCGACGGTGAGGTATTCACCGCGGGCGGGCTCGAGTTCCACGTGCTGCACACGCCCGGGCACACCGACGATTCCGTCTCCCTGCACGTCGCCGGCCAGATCCTCACCGGCGACACGATCCTCGGGCGCGGCACGACCGTGCTCAAGGACCTCGGCGATTACCTGCGGTCGCTGCGCAAGCTCATCGAGCTGCCCGACGGCACGCCCGGCCTGCCCGGCCACGGCCCGGACGTGGCGGATCTGCCCGCGACCGCACGCGAATACCTGGCCCACCGGGAACAGCGGCTGGACCAGGTGCGTTCCGCCTTGAAGGTGCTCGGGGCCGACGCGTCGCCGCGACAGGTGGTCGAGGTGGTCTACGCGGACGTCGACCGGGCGCTGTGGGCGCCTGCAGAAATGAGCGTGCGGGCGCAGCTGGACTACCTACGTGCTTCGGAGGACGGGCGATGAGTGACGTCGAGGTCGAGTTCTACTGGCGGCCGGGCTGCGGCTTTTGCGCGGCGCTGCGGCGGCCGCTGATGGCGAGCGGCCTGAACGTCAAGGAGATCAACATCTGGGAGGAGCCGGGCGCGGCCGAGCGTGTACGCGAGGTGGCGAACGGCAACGAGACCGTACCGACTGTGATCGTCGGGTCGACCGCGATGGTGAACCCATCGTTCGCCGAGGTCGAGGCGGCGGTGAAGGCTGCTTCGGCGGCCTGACGGCTTGGAAAGGGCCGCTCACCGGGCTGGTGAGCGGCCCTTTCCGCGTTCGGAACCGATCAGAACGCGGTGAGCAGCGGGGTGTCGACGACCGGGCGTTCACCGTGGAGGAACTGAGCCCACACTCGGCGTAGGTCGTTGATCTCGGGCAATCCTTCGGGGGCGCCCGCGAGGCAGGCGGCTTCCGGCACGGCGTCGTGCGTGCCGAAGAGGAACGGGACGTCGAGGCAGTGGCAGGCCCCGTACGGATTACCGGGGGCGGACCAGTCGAAGCGCACGAGGGTCGCGTCTTCGTCGAATTGCTTGGTCAGCCGTGGGAGGTCGCCGCTGAAGAGGGCGGCCGTCTGCTGATCGACTTGGGCTTGGGGCGCTGCGGGATCGTAGGCGCGGACTTCGTCGCGGGTCCAGCTGACGAGAGCGCGGCCGGGTTTCGCGGCGGCGATCAGGTCCTCGGCCACGAGGTCGTGGTCGGCGACGAGCTGGAACGGCGGCGCGATCCCGGTCTTGACCTGGGCGGCGAGTGTCTTGAGGCCGTCGAGCAGCTGAGCCGTGGGCATCGTCGTGAGCTCTTGGGCGCTGGTCGCACCGAGGGCGTGGAGGTACTTCTCCGCCCAGCCCGCGGCTTGGTCCGGGGTCTGCGGCGCCAGGCCGACCGGCGCGCTCTGCAGCCCGATCTGGTGCATCAGGCCCTGCGCGCGAGCAGCGGACCAGAGGGTGAGCGTCGACTGCGCACCTGCCGACTGGCCGGCGAGCGTCACGCGTGCGGGGTCGCCACCGAAGGCCGCGGCGTTGTCGCGCACCCACTCCAGCGCGGCGAGCTGGTCGGCGATGCCGAGGTTGGGCGGCGCGACGCCGTCGAGCGGCAGGAAGCCGAACACACCGAGGCGGTAGTTGAGGGAGACCACGACGACGTCGGCCTCGTTCGCGAGGCGCGTGCCGTCGTACCAGCCCTGGCCGCCGGAGCCGGTGAGGAACGCGCCGCCGTGGATCCACACCAGAACCGGGCGCGAGCCGGTGGTCGAGGGCGTGAAGACGTTGAGCGACAGGCAATCCTCCGACTGCGCCAGCGTCATCGGCCCGACGACGGGCTCGAGACGCGACGGCAGCTGGATCGCCGCCGGGCCGGGTTCCAGTGCGTCGCGCACGCCTGTCCACGCGGGGGCTTCGGCCGGCGGCTGGAAGCGTTCCTGACGGGCGTAGGGGATCCCGCGGAACGCGCCGCCCGCGCCGCGGACCAAGCCGGCGGTCGTCTCGATGATCATCACGTTCACCTTTCCACGAAACCGAGGGCCGCACCGCCCGCGTGGGCGGCGGGGACGAAGAAGCCGCCGTCGCGAAGATCGACGGTCGGAAGGCCGGCGTCGGCGGCCAGTTTCCTTGCGGGAGTGAGGGTTTCGACGGCGACGGTCTGCGCCGCGAAGTACGGCAGGCGGGGCGCCTGCTCACCCGGGAGAACGTCGTCGAGCCGGGTCGCGGGGACGAGGTCGAGCCGCCCCGTGCTCAGGGCGAAGGAGTTGTCGGTGGGCTTCTGGTCCAGGATCTGTTCGTAGCGCCGGGTGTAGGCGGGCAGGTCGGCGTCGGCGACGACGAGCTGGACGCTGTCGAGACCTTTCGCCGTGTTGGCATGGCTGAGGAACTGCGGCTGGAACACGTACTCCGGCGTGAGGTGCTCGGCCGTGTGCAGGATGCCTTCCGGCGTGCGGTCGCGGAGCAGGTGGACGCTGCGGAACCGCGCGGTGCGGGGTCCTTCGGGGGTGTCGACGTCTCGTTGCAGGGAAAGCACGCCGGACTTCGACAGGCCGGCCTCGCGCAACCGGCGCTCGGCGGCCTCGGTGTCGGGGACGCCGAAGGACACGCCGTGCAGGCCGTCGCCGCGCGCGACGATCGGCAGCACGTGCCACGGGTCGCCCGCCTTCGCGTCGACGATCCCGATCAGCTCGACGAACGAGCCGCCGAAGTAGGCACAGCGGTTGGCCGTGCAGCTGAGCGTCGGCTCGCTGCCGCTGGTGCCCGCGGCGAAGTGGCGCGACGGTGGGCTGAGGGTGAAGCCGAGCTGCTCGTAGAGCTGCCAGACGCGCTCGTAGTGCTGGGCCAGGAAGACGGTGTGGTCGAGGTTCATACGCGGCTCCTTTCGGTGACCCCGACTCTCGTCCGTGCTGGTGATTCAGGGTGCTCATTCGCTCCAAGTGCTCTGAATTCGACAGGGAATAGGCTGATCCGGTGGATTCACCTCAGCTCGACGACCTCGACCGCCGGCTGACGCACGCGTTCCAGCTCGACGGGCGCGTGCCGTTCAGCCGCCTGGCCGAGGTGCTGGGCGTGTCGGACCAGACCGTGGCGCGCCGCTACCACCGGCTGCGTTCGGCGGGGGTGGTGCGGGTCGTGGGCGTGCCGGAGGTGACGAGGCTCGGGCGCGTGCAGTGGCTGCTTCGCGTGCGCTGCATGCCCGACGCGGCCGGCGTGATCGCCACGGCCCTGGCGCGGCGCGACGACACGTCGTGGGTCAGCCTGACGTCCGGCGGCACGGAGATCGCCTGCTACACCTCGGCGCCCCGGCAGGAGGCCGACGAGGGTCTGTTGCTCGGGCAGCTGCCGCGCACGCCGCGCGTGGTGTCGGTGACGGCGCATCGGCTGCTGCGTCGCTTTGCCGGTGGTCCGGCGGGCTGGCCGGGCCGGGCGAGTGCGTTGGACGCCACTCAGGTCGCCGCGCTGACCCCTGTCTGGGACGGCCGCGCCAGTGAAGGCACCGTGTCGCCGCGCCTGGAACCCGGTGACGACGCCCTCTTCGCCGCCTTGGCCCACGACGGCCGCGCCTCGCTGGCCACCCTCGCCGCCGCGTCGGGACGCTCCGAAACGACCGTCCGCCGCCGCCTCGAGCACCTGCGCGCCACGGGCGCCCTGTACTTCGACGTCGAGGTCGACGCCGCCCTGCTCGGCGCGTCCCTGTCGGCCCTGCTGTGGCTTGGCGTCACCCCGTCCCGCCTCGACGCCGTCGCCCGCGAGGTGGCGACCTACCCGGAAGTCGCGCTCGTCGCCGCCACCACCGGTCCGACCAACCTGACCCTCAGCATCGGCTGCCGCGACGACGACGCCCTCTACAACTTCCTCGCCACGCGCCTCGGCGCCCTCCCCGGCGTCCACCAGGTCGAGACGGCGCCTATGATCCGGACGATCAAACGCTCGGGCAGCTGGACCGGCTGGTGAGTTCGCTCAGCCGGAGATGGCGCCGATCGAACCGCCGGGCCAGACTCCACTCCACTCCACTCGACCACGCCCGCGTCGGCGCAGCCGACGCAAACGATTCAGCGCAGCATCGGCATGAGGTAGTACGTGAGGCTCACCTCCTGCGCCTCTGCCGCCGTCAGGACGCACGCGCGCAGCCCCGGCTGGATCGACAGCCGCACGGTGGAGTCCGCGAAGGGCGCGAGGGCGTCCAGGAGATAACGCGCCTGGAACGACGGCGAGGTGCGGCCACCGCAAACGTTTGCCTTCAGGGTTTCCTCGGCTTCGCCCGTGTCGGCGCGAGTGCTGGCGAGGCGGACGTGCGCGTCGCCCACCTCGAGGGTCAGGACGCGCCGGTCTTCGGCGTAGACGCCGACGCGGCGGATGGCCGCGGCGAGGACGTCGGCGGGCAGCTCGACCTCCGTGTCGACCTCGCCGGACGGGATGGCGTCGGCCGACAGGAACCCCGCGTCGAGGACGGCGGTGGTGACGGTGCCGCCGGCCCAGCCCAGGCCGAAGTGGCCGGTGTCGGCGTGAAGGGTGAGCGTGCCGGCGGCGTGGCGCGTGGCCTCGGTCAGCAGGCGCGCGGGCACGAGCACGTCGAGCGGCCCCCACGCCGCTCGCAACGGCACGCGCCCCACGGCCATCCGGTAGCGGTCCGAGGCGGTGAGCACGAGCGTGTCACCGGAGCTCTGCACGCGCACGCCCGTGAAGAGCGGCAGCGGATCGTCCTTGGCGGCCGTGCCCGCGACCGTGCGGACCGCGGCCGCCAGCAGCTCCCCGTCCACTCCGGACAACCGCGGTGGCTGCGGGGGCTCCACGCGCGCACCCCGGTCCAGCAGCGGCAAGGCGAAGCGCGCCCCTGCCACGCGCACCGCCAGCCGGCTGCCTTCGACGACCAGGCGCACCTGGTCGACGTCCAGCATCTTCAGCGTCTCGGCCAGCGGCGCCGCCGGTACGAGCACCTCCCCGTCGGTGTGGGACGTCGCCGGGCACGCCAAGCGCACGGACAGGTCGCGGTCGCTGCCGGCGACCTCGAGCCCGTCCGCGTCGGTGCGCAGCCGCAGCGCGGCCTGCCTCGGGAGCAGGCGCGCGGCGGCGTTCACGGCCGTGGACAGTGGCCGTGCCGGTGACGTCAGATCCATGCCCGCGAAGCTAGCGCGGGCCACCGACAAAAACTGGCAACGATACCGCTGACCTCCTGAAACGTCAGTGGCCGGCGCCCACGAGCTCACCCGAGCCGGTCGGCTCCGCGGCCGGCGCGCGCACCGTGCCGCGCATCAGCCACACCACGACCGCCAGCGCCACCCCGGCCACGCCGGCGGCCAGGAACGACGCGCTCGGGCCCGAGTGCTCGACCAGGTAACCGCTCACCGACTGGCCCGCGGCCAGCCCCAGCGTCACCGCCGTGAGGACCCAGCCGAAGGCCTCCGCGGCCGTACCACGCGGCGCGACGTTCTCGATCGCCGTCGAGTGCGTGGTCGACTGCGGCGTGATCAGCGCGCCCGCCAGCAACATCAGCAGCGCCAGCGCCCACAGCGACGACGGCAGCGCCAGCAGCGCCACCAGTGCGCCGAACCCGCCCAGCAACGCGGGCAGGCGCAGGCCCAGCCGGCGCGGCCACGGGTGCAGGCTGTACGCCACGCCGAACGCCACCGACGTCAGTGACCACGCCGAAAGCAGCAGCCCGCTCAGCGCCGCGTGCCCGGACTCCGTCGCGGCGGCCGGCACGGCCACCTCGACGAACCCGATCACCACACCGAAGCCCAGCGCGGCCACGGCCAGCGTCCGCATGCCCGGGCTGGCCAGCGCACCCAGCAGTCGCGTCTTCGCGCGCGGAGCAGGACCCCAGGCGCGCACGGCGGGGCTCAGCGCGAACACCGTCGCGCCGGTGACCATCGCCGCGGCACCCGCGACCATGCCCGTGCCGGCCCAAGGCGCCGTGATCAGCAGACCCGCGATACCCGGGCCGAGGATGAAGAACACCTCCATGCTGATCGCTTCGTACGAGAAGGCCGCGTTGCGCGCGGTGCCTTCCGGAATCAGCTTCGTCCACAACGCACGCGAGGCCGACCCGATCATCGGCTCCGACAGACCCGTGGCGGCGGCCAGCGCGACCAGCAGGAACGTCGGCGCGTGGGCCTCGATCGCCAGGGCCAGCGCGACCATCGACAGCGCGAACAGTCCCACCGTGACCAGCAGCGGACGCGTCGGCCCGTAGCGGTCGATGAGGCGCCCCTGCACCACCGCGCCCACGGACACGCCGGCGAGGGAGCTGGCGGAAACCAGCCCGGCGGCGGCGAACGAGCCGGTCTCGCGCTGCACGTAGAGCAGCGCCGAGATGCCGATCATCGCGATCGGCAAGCGGGCGAGCACCGACGCGAAGACCGGGCGGCGAGAGCCGGGGGCCCTCAGCGCGGCACGGTAGTCGGCGAGTGTGGTGCGACCTTCGGAGCGAGCAGAGTGGGACACGCGTACCAGTATGCCTGCGAGTGGTACGGAAGTACCAGTTGTTTTGCGGTCAGGTGCGTCACCTCCATCGAACGGCTTCGGTTACGCCGCAGAGGTCTCGATCCCGTAACGCTCTATGGATTCTCAGTGAACTAGTGCAACGAAACGGCCGAAGCGGCGTCCTTGAGAGTGAATGGCCTTGAATTCGTGGGTAGTGGCCATGATGGTTGAGAAACAGCACATCCCAACTCCCTCCGGCATACGGGTCGGGGCCTGAACCGGAGGGCGGGGAGCGCGGGTCGTCGGGGGATGGTCCGCGCGAGGCAAGGAGCCGGTGCGCCACGTCGGGGGTGGCGCCCGGCTCCCTGTCTTTGGCGGTGTCTTTGGCGTCGGCTCCGCCGCCGCGTGCGGGATCGCCTCAAGCCGATGTCTTCGCTTCTGCCTTCGCCGGCTGGGGCCGTCGAAAGCAGAAGCGAAAACACCGGCGCGATCCCGCCGGGTGGTCCACTCAGTTTCCCTGTTGTGGAAGAAAAACGCGCCGCGACACGGCCCGGTCGACAGGACGCCGCTCGTGTGGGGGACGCCCATAAAGTCTGGAGCCCAGCTGTAGCCCCAAAAGCCTCAGAAGCGACGAAAGCCACCCGGCGCTGTTACGGCGAGGGTGGCCTTCGCTCAACGAAGAGTGGGGGCGTGGTGACCACAGCCGCGGGTTGCGACCCCCAACAGGACAGAGCCGCTGTTGTTGGGGGCGGGGGGGGGCCGCACCCCCG
>NZ_JBFBAE010000005.1:273615-354998 GCF_040689465.1 Amycolatopsis sp. NPDC051373
CCTGGGCCGCGCGAAAACCGGGAGGGAAGAAGTCGGCTTGAAGCGATCCCGCACGCCTCGGCGGAGCCGAGGCCGAAGTTACCGCGCGCGGCGGGCGAGGCGCTCCGGGTCCAGGATGAGGACGCTCTTGCCTTCCAGTCGCAGCCAGCCGCGGTGGGCGAAGTCGGCGAGGGCCTTGTTGACGGTCTCGCGGGAGGCGCCGACGTACTGGGCGATCTCCTCCTGCGTGAGGTCGTGGGTCACGCGCAGGAGACCGGCCTCCTGGCTGCCGAAGCGCTGCGCGAGCTGAAGGAGCGCGCGGGCCACGCGGCCGGGCACGTCGGTGAAGATCAGCTCGGCGACCATGTTGTTGGTCCGGCGCAGCCTGCGGGCCACGACGCGCAGCAGCTGCTCCGCGATCTCCGGCCGCGTCGAGATCCACTGGCGCAGGGCCGGGCGGTCCATGGTGACGGCGCGGACCTCGGTGACCGTGGTCGCACTCGACGTGCGCGGGCCCGGGTCGAAGATGGACAGCTCGCCGAACATGTCCGACGGGCCGAAGATGCCCAGCAGGTTCTCGCGGCCGTCCGGCGACTTGCGGCCGATCTTCACCTTGCCGGACTGGATGATGTACAGCTTGTCGCCCGGCTCACCCTCGCTGAAGATGACGTGGCCGCGGGGGAACTCCACGGATTCCAAGGTCTGGGCCAGAGCCTCAGCGGCTGCAGGCTCAACACCCTGGAAAATGCCCGCACGGGCCAGGGTTTCGTCCACCTCGGGTGCCTCCTCGTCGAGAAACGATCACTTCCTTCGCAGGTCGAAGGCCGTGTCGCCGATCACTTTCGCGTCAGTCTAGGGCGTGTCGGCGAGATCGCCCGTCGGCTCGCCGCGCGGGGCGCGGCAGCCGGAGACGATCTCGCACGAACAGGGAGCCTAACTCCGCACGCGTCGCGCGCGAAGCCTGGCTGCCCGTCCGCCCAGCCTGCGGAGCCGAAACAGCTCCAGAGCACGGCCGATCCCGTGGCCGTAAAGGGCCCTGACCTCGTTGGGTTGAGCCTGCTCCAGGAACTCCTCGACCTCGTTCTCCTGCACCGCGACGTGCTTGAGACGGCTTTCCACCCGCTCCATGAAGAGAGCGAAGAACATGATCACCAGTGGGACCAGAATCACGAACCACGCGGTCATGACACACATCCACTACGGAAAGTAAGCATCGACTCCAGATCCTCGCTCCTCGCGGCACACGGTGCGCCGAGGTGGTGCTCTGGCGTGTCGGCCGTCCACCGGCGGGTGCTCCCGCCCGGCTCGTCCGACGCGCCCGTAGGCTATCGGGGTGCCACCTGCCGTCACGAACGCCCCCCGCGAGGGCGCCGGTGAAAGCCGGCTCGCCTTGGTGAGACGCGCCCGGCGTATGAAGCGTTGCCTCGACGAGGTGTATCCCGACGCGAAAGCCGAGCTGGACTTCACGAATCCGCTTGAACTCCTGGTCGCGGTGGTGCTTTCCGCGCAGACCACCGACGTGCGGGTGAACCTGGTCACGCCCGCGTTGTTCAAGCGCTATCCCACGGCGGCCGCGTATGCGGGTGCCGATCGCACCGAACTCGAGGAGTTCCTGAGGCCCACTGGGTTTTTCAGGGCCAAGGCCAACTCGGTGATGGGGCTGGGCGCGGCGCTCGTGGAGCGCTTCGACGGCGAGGTGCCCAAGAAGCTCGACGACCTCGTGACGCTGCCCGGGGTCGGGCGCAAAACGGCCAACGTCGTTCTCGGCAACGCGTTCGACGTGCCGGGAATCACGGTCGACACCCACTTCGGCCGCCTCGTGCGCCGCTGGGGCTGGACGGCCGAGGAAGACCCGGTGAAGGTCGAGCACGCCGTGGGAGAGCTGATCCCGCGCAAGGAGTGGACGATGCTGTCCCACCTCGTGATCTTCCACGGCCGCCGCGTGTGCCACTCGCGCAAGCCCGCGTGCGGCGCGTGCCCGCTGAAGAAGGACTGCCCGTCCTACGGACTGGGACCCACGGAGTTCGAGGTCGCCGCGAAGCTCGTCAAGGGCGAGGAGCGTGAGCACATCCTCGAGCTGGCGGCGCGCGGGTGACCACGGTCACCAAATGGGCTCTCGGCGTCGCGGTCCTGGTGGTCGCGGTGCTGGTCGCCGTGCTCACGACGCGCGGCGGCTCGAAGGACGCGCCCGCGGCGACCGGTGACCTCGCCGGCATACGCGCGAAGGCCGCGTTGCAGGCCTGCCCACCGCCGTCGCCCGGACCCGCTGTCGGCGAGCTGTCCGGTATCCAGGCCGACTGCCTCGGCGACGGCTCGCGCGTCGATGTCGGCAAGGTCCTCGCCGGCGGCCCGACGCTGGTGAACGTTTGGGCCTCGTGGTGCGTGCCGTGCCGCACCGAGCTGCCCGTGCTGCAGACCTACGCCGCAGAGCCCGGCGCCGTGCGCGTGCTCGGTGTGCAGGTCGCCAGCCCGGCTGCCGACGGGCTCGGCTTGCTGCAGAGCATCGGCGTCCACCTGCCCTCGGTCTACGACGGCGATGGTCAGACCGGTCCGATCCGCACCGCGCTCAAAGTGCCTTCGAGGTTGCCCGCGTCCTACCTCGTGACCCCCGACGGGCAGGTCCGGTTCATCTCCAGCCCCCCCACGTTCGACAGCACCGACCAGGTGCGCGCAGCCGTGAAGGACTTCTCATGACCGGTCCCCTCGTCGACCCCGAAGCCGTGCCCGAATGGCTGCGGCCGCTGGTGAAGGTGTCCGCTGAGGTCGAGAGCCGCACCTTCACCCGCTTCACCGTCGACGAGTCGCTCACGCGCTCGGCCGCCGTGCTGATCCTCTTCGGCGAACGCGCCGATGGTCCCGACGTGCTGCTGCAGCGCCGCGCCGACACGCTCGGCTCGCACGCGGGCCAGGTCGCGTTCCCGGGCGGCGGCGCGGAGGACGGCGACGGCGGACCCGTCGGCACCGCCCTGCGCGAGGCCGAGGAGGAGACGGGCGTGGACCCGGCGGGCATCCTGCCGGTCGCGATCCTGCCCGAGCTGCCCGTGCCGGTGTCGCGCTTCGCCGTGACGCCTGTGCTCGCCTACTGGCACACTCCGTCGCCCGTGCACGCCGTCGACCTCGGCGAGACGGCCGCCGTCGCGCGCGTTGCACTCTCGGACCTCGCCGATCCGGCGAACCGGTTCATGGTCCAGAAGCGCGGTGCGTCGTGGAAGGGGCCGGGCTTCGACGTAGACGGCCTGTTCATCTGGGGCTTCACCGCCGGCCTGCTGTCGGTGCTGCTTTCGCTCGGCGGCTGGGAGCGCGAGTGGGACACCGGCGACGTGCGCGACCTTGACGTAGCGTTGGCCGAACACCGGGCCCGCAACGTGGCGCGGGGAGAGGCGAGCGGGGAGTGACGGCGTGAACTGGGTCGATGTCCTCGTGCTGGTGCTGGCGGTGCTGGCGGCTGTTTCGGGGGCGTTCCAGGGCGTGATCGTCGCGCTGCCCGCGCTGATCGGGGTCGCCATCGGGGCGGTGCTCGGCGTGAAGCTGGCGCCGTTCGTGATCGAGCTGTTCGACAACCCCGTGGCGAAGGTGGCCTTCGCGCTCGCCGTGGTGGTGTTCCTCGTGGTGCTCGGCGAGACGCTCGGGGTGTGGATCGGGCGCAAGCTGCGCCAGAAGATCAACCCCGACAAGCTGTCCGGAGTGGACAAGACACTGGGTGCGATCGTCCAGGCCGCGGCGGTTTTCGTGGTGGCGTGGCTCGTCGCGAACCCGCTCACCACCGTGTCGGCCATCCCGGGGCTCGCCAAGTCGATCAACTCGTCGGTCGTGCTGGGCGAGGTCAACGACCTGATGCCGGCCGAGGCCCAGGGCCTGCCGAGCGACCTGCGCAAGCTGCTCGACGCGTCGGGCTTCCCGTCGGCGCTCTCGCCGTTCGAGAAGGCGCCGGCCGCCGACGCCGCGCCGCCGGACACGTCGATGAACATCAGCGCGGTCGCGCGCCGGGTGCACCCGAGCGTGGTGAAGATCCGCGGCAACGCGCCGTCGTGCTCGAAATCGCTGGAGGGCAGCGGTTTCGTGATCGCGCCGCAGCGCGTGATGACCAACGCGCACGTGGTCGCGGGCACGGACGAGGTCGGCATCGAGTCCACCCGCGGCGACTACCGGGCGCGCGTCGTGTACTTCAACCCCGAGGTCGACATCGCGGTGCTGGCCGTGCCGGGCCTGTCCGCGCCCACGTTGCCGTTCGCTCAGGAAACCGCGCGCGCCGGCGACAACGCCATTGTGCTCGGCTACCCGCTCGACGGCCCGTACACCTCCACCGCCGCCCGCGTGCGCGGCCGCATCAACCTGCGCGGCCCCGACATCTACGACGCCAACACCGTGCAGCGCGACGTGTTCACCATCCGCGCGGGCATCCGCAGCGGCAACTCCGGCGGCCCCATGATCACCCCTGACGGCGACGTGATCGGCGTCGTCTTCGGCGCGGCGGTGGAAGATCCGGACACGGGCTTCACCCTGACCGCGGAACAGGTGCGCGCGGAGGTCGCGGCGGCACCGTCGCAGACGACGAACGTGAGCACGGGCGCCTGCGCGAGCTGAGTCAGCTCACGAAGTCCACAACGGACTTCGTCACGCGGTCCGGCTCCTCCAGGTGCGGGAAGTGCCCGACGCCGGGCCAGACGCGGGGCTCGCCGTGCGGCCCGGCCCAGTGCACGGACGCGCGTGCGGTCTCCGGGACGATGCAGGTGTCCACGGCGCCGTGCAGTTGCAGCACGGGCGCGGCGACGCGTTTGCCCACGGCGTCGGTGAAGCGGCGGCCCTCGCCGCGGAACTGGGCGCGGAAGGCCCAGCGGTAGTACTCCAGCGCGGAATGCGCGACGCCCGGGATCAGCATCGCCTGGCGGAACCGGGCGACCGTGTCGGTGAAGTCCGAAGAGGACCGCCAGGCCGGGCCGGACCAGCTGTGGAACAACGACTCCACGTTGGCGGCGTCGTCGCGCACCAGCCACTTCTCCGGCGCCATCGGCACCTGGAACCGGAACAGGTGCCCGGCCGCGCGTCCCTGGCGGCGGGGCGAACGCAGCACGGCGGACTTCAGGGCGAGCGGGTGCGCGGCGCCGACGGCCGTCACGGAGGACACAAGGCGGGGGTGCAGCGAGGCGACCGTCCAGGCGAGCATGCCGCCCCAAGCGTGGCCGACGAGGTGCGCGCGGCGGGCGCCGAGGGCCTTGATCAGGCCGCCGACGTCGCCGGCCAGCGTCCACGCGTCGTAGCCGCGCGGGGGTTTGTCGGAGTCGCCGTAGCCGCGCAGGTCCACGGCGACGGCGCGGAAACCGGCGTCCGCGAGGCCGCGCAGCTGGTGGTGCCAGGTCCACCAGAACTCGCCGAAACCGTGCAGCAGCAGTACCAGTGGTCCGTCGCCGAGCTCCGCTACGTGCAGGCGGATGCCGTTCGCCGAGACGTCGCGGTGCGTCCACGGACCGTCGATCCGGACGATCGACGGGTCGGGCGTGAGCTGCACTGCGGGCTCCGCTTCAGCCGGACTGTGCCTGTCGTTACCAATCCGACCACAGTCACGGCCGAATGGCTTCGTCGCAACGGTCACGTGACGGGGGCGGCCTACTTTTGGCCGGGTTGGTAACCCAGCCTGGTGCCGGGTCAGGGACGCGTCGCGGGCAGGTCGTCTTCGGCGGCGCGACGCGGCTTGAGCGCTGCGGCCGTCTCCTTGACGCTGTCGATCGTGCGCTCCGGCGCCTTCAGCTTCTTCACCTTGCGCCAGCCGAGGAACGCGGTGACGGCAGTGGTGATCAGCATCAGGCCGAACACGGTGAGGAACGCCGGCCAGCGGATGCCCCACCAGTCCGACAGGATCTCGGCGATGAACAGGAACAGGAAGTACGAGCTGTAGAGCCCCACGGCGAGCGCGATGAGGAAGAAAACGGCTCCCTTGAGCCCCTTCTTCATCTCGCCGACCAGCTCCGACTTCGCCAGCTCGACCTCGGCCCTGACCAGCGTCGACAGGTGCTGGGTGGCATCGCCGACGAGTTTGCCGATGGACTGTTCCGCCGCCGCGGCCTCCTCGTCGCTCGACAGGGGCAGGTAGGGCACGGCCCCCACGCCGTCGGGGCCGGTGCGTTCGTGTTTGGGGCTGGTCACCGGGTCATCGTGCCACGTACCCGTTCCCCAGGCGCGGCGGACCGGCGGGAGTGTCGGGGATCAACCTTCGCGAGCGTGCGCCCGGCTGCGCCGCAGCAGCAGCGCAGCCGACGCCAGCGAAGCGATCGCCGACGCGATCAGCACCGCCGCCTTGGCCAGTTCGGTCTCCGGTTCGTCGAGCGCGAGGTCGGCGATCAGCAGGCTCACGGTGAAGCCGACGCCGCCGAGCGTCGCCAGCGCCGCCAGGTCACGCCAGCCCGTGCCGGTGGGTTTTTCCGCCACACCCAGCTTCACCGCCAGCACGCTCGCCCCGAGGATGCCGACGAACTTGCCCACCACCAGTCCCAACAGGACGGCCAGCGGCAACGTGGTGGTGAAGACCTGTCCCAACGCGTGCCCGTTGATCGAGATCCCCGCGGCGAACAACGCGAACACGGGCACCGCGACCGCCGCCGACCACGGTTGCAGCCGGTGTTCCAGCCGCAGCGCCGGCGCCTCGGCCTCGCCTTGGTCGGGCTTCACCCGCGTGAGCAGCCCGAGCGCGACGCCGGCGATGGTCGCGTGGATGCCCGCCGAGTGCACCGCGACCCACGTGACCACCGCGAGCGGCACGTACAGCCAGGCCGCGCGCACGCGTTTGTGCTGCAGGAACCAGTACACCGCCAGCGCCACCACGGCGACGGCCGCGGCCACGAGGTTGAACCCGGTGGTGAAGACGATCGCGATCACGAGGATCGCGCCGAGGTCGTCGACCACCGCCAGCGAAAGCAGGAAGATCCGTGCGCTGCTCGGCAGGTTCGACGCCGTCAGCGCGAGCACGCCGAGCGCGAACGCGATGTCCGTGGCCACCGGGATCGCCCACGCGCGATCGATCCCCGGCGTGCCCCAGGCGACCGCCAGCGCGATGAGCGCCGGTACGACCATCCCGCCGACGGCTGCGATCACCGGCAGCACCGCCTGCTTGAAGCGCGAGAGCTCGCCCACCACGAGCTCACGCTTGAGCTCCAGCCCGGCGACGAAGAAGAACAAGGCGAGCAGCCCGTCCTTCGCCCAGTCGCCGATCGACAGGTTCAGGTGCAGGAACTCAGGGCCGACGTGGAAGTCTCGCACGGCCCGGTAGACGTCACCGGCCGGCGAGTTGGCCCAGATCAGCGCGACCGCCGTGGCGGCGAGCAGGATGATCCCGCCGGTGGTCTCAGTGCGCAGGTAACGGGCGAACTCGGCGGCGGCGCGGGCCGGGCGGGAAGCGGTCATGGGCGGTGTCCTCCAGGTGCGGCAATCGTCACAAACATCGCCGACCAGACTTCCCGGCGCACCTTTGCTGCCATTTTAGCGCCCGTCCGAGCCGGCCCAGACGTTCGATGACCCTCCCCACACCCGGTCCGGTGTTCTGTTCACCGACTCGCCTTCTAGCATGCGAATCGGAAACGACAACGTTGTCTAGGACAAGGACGAGACAGTTGTGAGTACCTCTACCGAGGCCCAGCACGACACGAGGTTCTTCGGGCACCCACGAGGGCTGGCGAACCTCTTCGGCGTCGAGATGTGGGAGCGGTTCTCCTACTACGGGATGCTCGGCATCCTCGCCATCTACCTCTACTACAAGGCCGACCAGGGTGGGCTCGGCATCGACCAGGGCGACGCGCTCGGCGTCGTCGGCGCGTACGGCGGCACGGTCTACCTCGCCACCGTGATCGGCGCGTGGGTGGCCGACCGCCTGCTCGGCTCCGAGCGCACGCTGTTCTACAGCGCCGTGCTCGTGATGATCGGCCACATCGCGCTCGCGCTGCTGCCGGGCCTGACCGGCATCGGCGTGGGCCTCGCGTGCGTCGCGATCGGTTCGGGCGGCCTCAAGGCCAACGCGACCGCCGTGGTCGGCACGCTCTACGCCGAGGGCGACGAGCGCCGCGACGCCGGCTTCACGATCTTCTACATGGGCATCAACCTGGGCGGCTTCATCGGCCCGCTGCTCACCGGGCTCGCGCAGTCGGAGGTCGGCTTCCACCTGGGCTTCGGGCTCGCCGCGATCGGCATGGCGCTCGGCCTGATCCAGTACACGCTCGGCCGCAAGAACCTGGGCGCGAAGGCGTCGGAGATCCCGAACCCGCTGCAGCCTTCGCAGCGCTGGACGGCGATCGGTGTCGCCGTGGTGATCGTGGTCGCGGTCGTCGCGCTGATCATGTCCGGGGTGGTCGGGCCGTCGAACCTGGCCGATGTGGTCGTGTACGTGGTCGTCGCGATCTCGGTGGTGTACTTCGTGGTGATCCTGACCAGCAAGAAGATCACGTCCGATGAGCGCAGCCGCGTGTTCTCGTTCATCCCGATGTACATCGCGAGCGCCGCGTTCTTCTCGCTGTACCAGCAGCAGTCCACGGTCGTCTCGGTCTACAGCGACCAGCGCCTCGACCGGAACCTGTTCGGCTGGGACATGCCGGTGTCGTGGGTCAACTCGATCAACCCGGTGTTCATCATCATCTTCGCGCCGATCGTCGCCGCGATCTGGACGAAGCTCGGGCCGAAGCAGCCGTCGACGCCGATGAAGTTCGTGCTGGGCACGGTGCTGATGGGTCTCGCGTTCCTGCTGTTCCTGCCGATGACCGGCACCGGTGTGAACGGCAGCCCGCTGATCGCGCTCGCCGGGATCCTGCTGGTGTTCACGATCGCGGAGCTGATGTTGTCGCCGGTCGGGCTGTCGCTGTCGACGAAGCTCGCGCCCCAGGCGTTCCGGACGCAGATGGTGGCGCTGAACTTCCTGTCGGTCTCGCTTGGCACCGCGATGTCGGGCAAGCTCGCCGAGTCCTACGACGTGCACGACGAGACGCCGTACTTCCTGATCATCGGCGGTGTGGCCATCGTGATCGGCCTGGTCCTGCTGGCGCTGATCCCGTTCATCAAAAAGCTGATGAAGGGCGTGCACTAGCTGCTAGCCGATCGTGGTGCCGAACAGCACTCCCACGAAGTAGGTGACGAGCATGGTGAGGGCGCCGACGCCCACGTTGCGCGCGATCGCGCGCCCCACCTGCGCGTTGCCCAGCCGCGCGCTCACGAAGCCGGTGAGCGTGAGGCCCACGACCACGGCCAGCGCGCACGCCCACACGCGCTCCGGCACGGCCGTCCAGGCGATGGACAGCAGCGGTAGCAGCGCGCCGACGGAGAACGCGATCAGCGAAGCCCAGGCCGCCTGCCACGGGTTGGTGAGGTTGTCCGGGTCGATGCCCAGCTCGGCCTCGGCGTGGGCGTGGAACGCGTCCTTGCGGGTCAGCTCGCGCGCGACCTCCGCGGCGAGTTCCTGGGACAGGCCCTTGCCCTCGTAGATCTCGGCGAGCTCGCGTTCCTCGGCCTCGGGCATCGCTTTCAGCTCTTGCTTCTCGAGCTGCAGCAACGCGCGTTCGGTGTCGCGCTGCGTGCTCACGCTCACGTATTCCCCGCCGGCCATCGAAAACGCACCGGCTACCAGTCCGGCAATTCCGGCGGTGAGGATCGCGGTGCGGCTCGTGGTCGCCCCCGCGACGCCCACCACGATGCCCGCGACGGACACGATCCCGTCGTTTGCCCCGAGAACCCCGGCGCGCAGCCAGTTCAGCTTGCCGCCAAGGTCGTCGTGGGGCTCGTGCGAGTGGGAATCAGTCGCGTCCACCGTTTCGGTCACGGGAATAGTGAAACACGAAATTCGGGTGAGCGCCTCTGTCCGGTGAATTACATCAACGAAGGGTTTCCTTATTTAATTGTGCCTATCCTTTGAATGTCAGCCGATCGGCGTCGGCAGCTGCTCGACGGTGTAGGCCAGCTCGAGCACGTCGCCGGTGGCCGGGTCGGTGAGGGTCACGCGCCAGCTCTTCCCGAACTGGTCCACGGCCGGGTCCATCGGCAGCGTGCCCGACAGCAGCACGGTGCCCGGGCGTCGCCAGGCCGCGTTCTTCGAGCACCGGCAGCCAGTACGACGGCGGCAGGAGCTCGGCGAGCGTGCCGTCCTGCAGCAGGGTGTCGTCGACCCAGGACCGCAGGTGAACGGCGTCGGGGTCCGCGAGGTCGTCGAGGCGCCAGGCCTTCCGGGCCAGCACGTCCGGCGCCGCGTTCTTGCTCCACGCGACGCCGTGCACCTCCAGTTCGCGGTCGGTGTGATCGCAGGCCGCAGTGAGCAGCACGCCTTCGTCGGTGATCACCAGCGCCCACTCGGCCTCGCCGGAGGTACGGCCGTGCTGCGCGGGCACGGTGTCGGCCTGCTGCGCGAGGTACGGCGCCACCGGGTACAGCGCCGGCGTCACCGACGGCGCCGGCACGCCGAGCTCCGCCAGCTCCTTCACGTGCGCCGCCACGTCGTCCTGGCTGCGGCCGGCGTACCCGGCGTTGAGCAGGGTGTGGACGGAGGTGGTGATCTGGGAGCCGTCTCGAAGGGCGAAGTGCACCGGGATCTCCAGGAGTCTTGCGTCGGGCTATGTATACATGGAGTATATCTTGATGGTGGCGGGAGTGCCCGATAAGTGGGGAAGGCGGCGGAATGAGCGAGTGGCAGGAAGTGTCCACTGTGGAAGGACGGCAGCTGACGGGCGGCACTGCCTTCGTCCGCGAGAGAGAACGCGCCGCGCACGGGCTCGTGTACGAGATCCGATACCCGGCCGGCGTCGGGTCGCCTGTGCACAGTCACGACCACGACAGCGTCGTCTACGTGCTCGAAGGTCGGCTGACCGGTGTGGTCGGGGGCGTGCCGGGAGAGTTCGGCCCCGGCGACACCGTGGTCCACCCGTGCGGAGTCGACCATCGAGTCCGCGCCATTGTGGACAGTCGCTGGCTCGAGTTCAAAGCGCCGCTGCCGAAAAACCCGCCCCTGGCATGAAAAAGGCCCGGCAAGGAGTGCCGGGCCTTTTCACGGGACAAGAACTCAGACGTCGAGCTCCGCCAGAGCCGCCTTGGCGGCTTCCAGCTCGGCCTCGAGCTGCGCGACCTTCGCGGCCTGCGCCTCGCGGGCCTGGTTGATGACCTCGTCGATCGGGCCCGACAGGTCCTGGTGCAGCTCCTTCGCCGCGCGCGAGACGGCGGCGGCCGGGATCTCCAGGCCCTTCGCGACCCACTTGCTGCCGTTCTTGAGCTCGGCCTGCCACTCGCCGTCGGCCGTGCCGGTGACAGTGAGCGTGAGCTCCACCGTGCGGGTCTTCTTCGCGGTGGACGCGGGCGCGGCCTTCGGGCGGCCGCGCTTCGGCTTCGGCGCCTCTTCAGCGGCCGGGGCGGCCTCGTCTGAATCGGAAGACGACGCAGGTGAGGCAGTGGTCTCAGTGGGCTCGGTGACCTCCGGGGCGTCGGCGGCCTGCGCCGAGGCAGCGGCTGCCTCGGTCGTCGCCGCTTCGGCCGCGGTGTCCTCGTCGTGCGTCAAGGCTTCCACGGTCATTCGTGTCGTCTCCTTGCCCGGATCTGGGGTGGGTACAGCGGCACATCTTAGAACATGCGTTCGATGTCCGCCATTCGGGGTAGTCAGCAGGAAGGGGCCCTCCCGGCAGGAGAGCCCCTTCCTCTGGGACAGAATCTACCCCGCGGTGCCTACTCCTCCTTGCCCGACTGCAGGCCAGAGGAGATCAGGTCCATCACCGACGAGTCCGCGAGCGTCGTCACGTCGCCGATCGCCCGGTTCTCCGCGACGTCGCGCAGCAGGCGGCGCATGATCTTGCCCGAGCGCGTCTTCGGCAGCTCCGGCACGACCATGATCTGGCGCGGCTTCGCGATCGGGCCGATCTCCTTCGCGACGTGGTTTCGCAGCTCCTGCACGGCCTCGTCACCACCATCGACGGCGTTGCCGCGCAGGATCACGAACGCCACGATGCCCTGCCCGGTCGTCGGGTCGGTCGCGCCGACCACGGCCGCCTCGGCCACCGTCGGGTGCGAGACCAGCGCCGACTCGACCTCGGTGGTCGAGATGCGGTGGCCCGACACGTTCATCACGTCGTCGACCCGGCCCAGCAGCCAGATGTCACCGTCCGCGTCGTACTTGGCGCCGTCGCCGGCGAAGTAGAAGCCCTGGGCGGCGAAGCGCGACCAGTACGTCTCGCGGAAGCGCTCCTCGTCGCCCCACACGCCGCGCAGCATGCCCGGCCACGGCTTGTCGAGCACCAGGTACCCGCCGCCGCCCTTGCCGACCTCGTTGCCCTGGTCGTCCACGACCTTCGCCGAGATGCCCGGCAGCGCGCGCTGGGCCGAACCCGGCTTGGTGGACGTGACGCCCGGCAGCGGCGAGATCATGATCCCGCCGGTCTCGGTCTGCCACCACGTGTCGACGATCGGTGCCTTGTTCGCGCCGATGGTCTCGCGGTACCAGATCCACGCCTCGGGGTTGATCGGCTCGCCGACGCTGCCGAGCACGCGCAGCGACGTGAGGTCGTACTTCGCCGGGATCTCCGCGCCCCACTTCATGAACGTGCGGATCAGCGTCGGCGCGGTGTAGTAGATGGAGACCTTGTACTTCTGCACGATCTCCCAGTGCCGGCCCTCGTGCGGGGTGTTCGGCGTGCCTTCGTACACGACCTGCGTGACGCGGTTGGCCAGCGGCCCGTAGACGATGTAGCTGTGGCCGGTGATCCAGCCGATGTCGGCCGTGCACCAGTACACGTCCTCGCCCGGCTTGTGGTCGAACACGTTGTGATGCGTGTACGCGGCTTGCGTGAGGTAGCCGCCGGAGGTGTGCAGGATGCCCTTCGGGCGCCCGGTCGTGCCGGAGGTGTAGAGGATGAACAGCGGGTGCTCGCTGTCGAACGCCTCGGGCGTGTGCTCGGCCGACTGCCCGTCGACGAGCTCGTGCCACCACAGGTCGCGCCCGTCGGTCCACGGCACCTCGCCCGCGAGGTCGCTGCCGGTGCGGCGGACCACGATGACCTTCTCCACGGTCTCGGCGCCCTCGAGCGCCTCGTCCACATTGGCCTTCATCGCGGCGGCCTTGCCGCGGCGGTACTGGCCGTCGGAGGTGATCACGATCTTCGCCGCCGCGTCGTCCACGCGGGCGCGCAGCGCGGTCGGGGAGAAGCCGCCGAACACCACGTTGTGCAGCGCGCCGAGGCGGGCGCACGCGAGCATCGCGAAGATCGCCTCGGGGATCATCTGCAGCTGGATCGCCACGACGTCGCCGGCGGTCACCCCGAGCGAGGTCAGCGCGTTGGCGGCCTTGGAGACCTCGTCCTTCAGCTGCGCGTAGGTGATGTCACGGGTGTCGCCGGGCTCGCCGACCCAGTGGATGGCGACCTGGTCGCCGTGGCCGGACTCGACGTGCCGGTCGACGCAGTTGTAGGCGACGTTGAGCTTGCCGCCGACGAACCACTTCGCGAAGGGCGCATTGGTCCAGTCCAGTACCTGGGTCCACTTCGTGTCCCAGCTCAGGCGCTCGGCCTGCTCGGCCCAGAACCGCTCCCGGTCCGCGTCCGCCTTCTCGTACGAGTCGGCCTTGGCGTTGGCCTGAGCGGCGAACTCGTCGCTCGGTGGGAAGGTGCGGCTCTCGGTGAGCAGGTTGTCCAGTGCTGGGGACTGCTCGGTCATGGTGCAAGGCCTCCTGTAGTGCGAACCCGCGGCTCACGGCACGCTAGCGACGTTAGTCCGCTCACGACAAGGATGCAGCCGTGTGGGCGAGCCCTCAAGCGAGGCGGGCCAGCAGCCGGGCGCGTGCGCCGGGCCATTCAGCTTCTGTCATCGAGTACACCACCGTGTCGCGGGAAGTGCCGTCCGGACGGATCCGGTGGGCCCGCAGCACGCCCTCGCGCAGCGCGCCGAGCCGCTCGATGGCGCGTTGGGAGCGCAGGTTGCGGCTGTCGGTCTCCCACGCCACGCGCTGGGCGCCGAGCGCCTCGAAAGCGTTGCGCAGCAACAGGAACTTGGCCTCGGTGTTGAGTGCCGTGCGCTGCCGGCGCGGGCTGATCCAGGTGTGCCCGATCGAGAGGATCCGGTGCTTCGCCGCGACCTGGTAGTACGACGTGGTGCCGGCAACGAGGCCGGTGGCGACGTCGATCTGCGCCCACGCGCGGCGGTCGGGATCGGCCGTGGCGGCCTCGACGAACCGCTCGGCGTCGGCCGGGGTCTCGAACTGCCGGGTGCTCAACCAGGCCCAGATCGCGGGATCCTGACCGGCCTCGAACAGGCCCTTCGCGTGGTCCGCGCCGAGGGGCTCGAGGCGCACGCGGGTGCCGGACAGGGTCGGGTGGTCGTTCCAGTCGCTCACGAAACCCAAGCTACGGCGTCAAGTGGTCGTGCTGGATAGCCATTTCTCGATCATTTATCCAGGCCACTTCCCGGTTGCTTATGCTCGCGGGAACGACCGAGGAGAGGCATGGGCATGGCTGAAGACGGCGCGGCACGGGAAGAACTCACCTGGGAGTTGTTCGGCACCGCCAGCAGGGAGCTTGCCGAGCAGGTCGCCGCCGACGGCTTCGAGCCCGACCTCATCCTCTCCATCGCCCGCGGCGGGCTGTTCGTCGCCGGCGCGCTGGGCTACGCGCTGGACGTGAAGAACCTGCACGTGATGAATGTGGAGTTCTACACCGGCGTCGACCAGCGCCTCGACCTGCCGGTGATGCTGCCGCCGGTGCCGAACGTCGTGGACCTGAGCAACAAGAGGGTGCTCGTCGCCGACGACGTGGCTGACACCGGCGCAACGCTCAAGCTCGTGCGCGACTTCTGCGCCGATCACGTGGCCGACGTGCGCTGCGCCGTGATCTACGAGAAGCCGCATTCGACGGTCTCCAGCGAGTACGTGTGGCGCCGCACCGACCGCTGGATCAACTTCCCGTGGTCGGTCCTGCCGCCGGTCGTCAAGCGCGCCGGGCAGGTGCTCGACGCATGAGCGATCCGCTCAAGCCGCTCCTGGAGCTCGACGGCGTCGCCGCCGCGGCCAAGGCGGCGCAGGACGCGGTGTTCGCCGTGCACCGCCTGCCTGCCAACCTGCGCGGCGGCGCGGAAACGGCCGCCGAGGCGTCGGTGCGCGCCGCGCGAGCGTCGGCCGGCATCGACGGCGCGAACCCTGAGCTGCCCGCCGACGGCGCGGTCGCCGACCCCCTGCTCGCCGGCGCCCTGCGCGTGGCCGAGTCGCTGGAACCACTCCTGCCGACCTGGCGGCGCGCGCCGTTGCAGGCGTTGGCCCGCCTGCACGTCCTGGCCGCCGCCGACGTCGTCGACGATCCCGACGCACTCGGCCGGCCCCTTGCCGGAGGTGAGCGCCTGGAGCTGCTGGCCCAGCTCGTCACGGGGGCGACCTCCGTGCCCGGGCCGGTGCTCACGGCCGTGGTGCACGGCGAGCTGCTGGCCCTGCGCCCCTTCGGCTCGGCCGACGGCGTGGTCGCCCGCGCGGCGGCGCGCCTGTCGATGATCGCGACGGGCCTGGACCCGAAGGCGCTGACCGTGCCGGAGGTGGCGTTCTTCCGGCGCGTGCCGAAGTACGTCGAGCTCGCTTCCGGCTTCGCCGCCGGGACGACGGACGGGGTGCGGGAGTGGCTGCTGTTCTGCTGTGAGGCGTTCGAAGCGGGTGCGCGGGAGGCTCGCAGCATTTCGTCCGCCGCCGGTTAGGGGTGTGGTCCGGCCACACTGGGTCTCGCCGGGCTGTGGTGGCCGGACACATGGTCGGCGAGGTGGGCGAGACCTAACCTCGTAGCCCATGACCAGTGGGGTACGTCACAGCTCACAAGGCGACCTTGATGGCCGCGTCGCCCTCGTGACCGGCGGTGCGAGCGGAATCGGGCTCGCCTGCGTTCGCGCGTTGGCCGCGGCCGGGGCGAAGGTGCACGTCGTCGACCTCGACGCGCGCGGTGCCGAAGCGGCCGCGGCCGAGATCGGCGGCTGGGCGCACGTCGGTGACCTCACCGACCCCGCGGTGATCGACGCGTTGCCCGCCGAGCTGGACGTGCTGGTGAACAACGCCGGATTCCAGCACGTGGCCGCG
The DNA here is from genome assembly GCF_040689465.1 of Amycolatopsis sp. NPDC051373. Classification (NCBI taxonomy): domain Bacteria; kingdom Bacillati; phylum Actinomycetota; class Actinomycetes; order Pseudonocardiales; family Pseudonocardiaceae; genus Amycolatopsis; species Amycolatopsis sp. NPDC051373. The sequence continues at coordinate 289,637 of NZ_JBFBAE010000005.1, forward strand.
CTGCCCGACTTCCCGCCCGAGCAGTTCGCGCGGATCCAGGCGCTGATGGTGACGGCGCCGTTCCTGCTGATCCGCCGGTCGCTGCCGGCGATGTACGCGCGCGGCTGGGGCCGGATCGTCAACGTCTCCAGCGTGCACGGCCTGCGCGCCAGCCCGTTCAAAGCCGCGTACGTCACGGCGAAACACGCGCTCGAGGGATTGTCCAAAGTGGCCGCTCTCGAAGGTGCGGAGCACGGCGTGACGTCCAACTGCGTCAACCCCGGCTACGTGCGCACGCCGCTGGTCACCGGCCAGATCGACGCGCAGGCCGCCGAACACGGCCTCGACGCCGATGAAGTCGTGGAGCAGGTGCTGCTGCGGCGCGCCGCGATCAAACGGCTCATCGAACCGGCGGACGTCGCCGACCTCGTGGTGTGGCTGTGCGGCGAGCACGCCGGGCACGTCACGGGCGCGTCGCTGCCCCTGGACGGCGGCTGGTCGGCCGCCTGAAACCCCGTCCCCACAACGAAGTGGAGTCTGCAGTGACAACACCAACCCGGGCCGGCCTGCTGCGCGTGGTCGGCGCGAGCCTGATCGGCACCACCGTGGAGTGGTACGACTTCTTCCTCTACACCTCGGCCGCCGCGCTCGTGTTCAACAAGCTGTTCTTCCCGAACGCCGACCCGCTCACCGGCACGCTGCTCGCACTGCTGACCTACGCGGTCGGCTTCCTTGCGCGACCCGTCGGCGGGCTGGTGTTCGGCCACTTCGGCGACCGCATCGGGCGCAAGCGCCTGCTCGTGGTGAGCCTGGTGATGATGGGCGGCTCGACGTTCCTCATGGGCGTGCTGCCCACGTACGGCGCCGTCGGCGTCCTCGCCCCGATCCTGTTGACGCTGCTGCGGCTCGTACAGGGCTTCGCGCTCGGCGGCGAATGGGGCGGCGCGGTGCTGCTCGTGTCCGAGCACGGCGACGACCGCCGGCGAGGTTTCTGGGCGTCATGGCCGCAGACCGGCGTGCCGGCCGGGAACCTGCTGGCCACGGCGGTGCTGGCGATCCTCGCCTCCGTGCAGTCCGACGCGACGTTCAACGCGTGGGGCTGGCGCATCCCGTTCCTGCTGTCGGGCGTGCTCGTGGCGATCGGGCTGTGGGTGCGGCTGGCCGTCGCGGAGTCGCCGGTGTTCCTCGCCGCGAAGGCCGCTGCAGGAGACGAGGAAGCCACGCCGATCGTCGACGTGTTCCGCGGGCACCTGCGCGGGCTGGTCGTGACGTTCGGGGCGCGGCTGGCGGAGAACGTGTCGTACTACGTGATCACGGCGTTCATCCTCGTCTACGTCACCACCGGGCTCGGCCTGCCGAAGGCGACGGGGCTGACGGCCGTGCTGGTCGCTTCGGCCGTGCACTTCGTGACGATTCCCTTGTGGGGCTTGCTCTCCGACAAGATCGGCCGCAAGCCGGTGTACTTGTTCGGCGTGGTCGGGATGGCCGCGTGGGCGTTCGGGTTCTTCTGGCTGCTGGACCTGCGCACGACGGGCGCGGTGATCGGCGCGGCGACCATCGGGCTCGTGGTTCACGGCGCGATGTACGGACCGCAGGCCGCGTTCTTCGCCGAGCAGTTCCCCACGCGCGTGCGCTACACGGGCCTTTCGGTGGGCGGCCAGCTGTCGTCCATCGCGGCGGGCGCGATCGCGCCGCTCATCGCCGTCGCGCTGTTCCAGGCGTACCACTCGACGCTGCCGGTTTCGGTCTACGTCGCCGCGATGTGCGTGCTGTCGGTGCTGGCCCTGCTCGGCGCGCGGGAGACGCGCGGTGAATCGCTGGAGGAGGCTCCCGCCGAACGGCGCTCAGTGACAGCATGACCTGTGTGGATCCCTACCGCCGGTTGGTCGAGCTGCTCGCCGCCGGGGCGAGCAGCGAGCAGCTGGCGCACGCCGCGCGCGAGTCCGGCGCCGACGCGACCGAGCTCGCGCTGCGCGTCCGCGAGACGCTTACCGAGCACCAGCGGCGGGAGGCCGAACTCACGGCGTTGTTCGACACCGCGAGCGACCTCGCGCGGCTGCGTGACCCGGACGCGGTGCTGCGCTCGATCGTGCGGCGGGCGCGGACTCTGCTCGGTGTCGACGTGTCGTACCTGAGCCTGAACGACGAGGCCGCCGGCAAGACCTACATCCGGGTCACGGACGGCTCGGTTTCCGCGTTGTTCCAGCAGATCGTGCTCGGCATGGGCGAGGGGCTCGGCGGGCTCGTGGCCCAGACCGCGCGGCCGTATGCGACGGCGGACTACTTCGCCGACGCGCGCTTCCGCCATACCTCACCCATCGACACCGGCGTGCTGGAGGAGGGCCTCACGGCGATCCTCGGCGTGCCGCTGGCCATCGGCGGCAAAGTGCTGGGTGTGCTCTACGCGTCGGACCGTGCGCCGCGCGAGTTCTCGACGGCGGAGGTCGCGCTGCTGTCGTCGCTGGCCAACCACGCGGCGATCGCCCTGGACAGCGCGCACCTGCTCGACGCGACGCGCCGCTCGGCCGCCGAGCTCAACGCAGTGAACGCGACCATGCGCCGCGCCGACGAAGCTCACGACCGCCTGATGGACCTCGTGCTCCGGGGCGGTGACCTGCCGGAAGTCGCCGCGGAGGTGGCGGGCGTGCTGCGTGGCGAGATTGCCGTCCACGACGCTTCGGGGGATTTGCTGGCGGGCTCCTTGCTGTCGTTCGACGCGCCGGCGGTGGCTTCTTCGCGCGGCAGCGGGCGCGCGGAGTCCACATCGGACACCTGGGTGTGCGCGGTGCGGGCCGGTCAGGAACTGCTGGGCAGCCTCACGCTGGCGGGACGGCCGGAGCTGGCGGGTGCGGACCGGCGGTTGTTCGAGCGCGCGGCCGTGGTCACGGCGTTGCTGCTGATGCTGCGCCGGTCCGTGGCGCAGGCCGAGGACGAGGTGCGCGGCGAGCTGCTCACGGATCTGCTGACGGCACCCGCGCGCAACCCGGCGTCGTTGACAGCCCGTGCGCGACGGCTGGGTGTCGACTTGTCGGCGCCGCACGTGGTGCTCGTCGCCCACGCGCCGGGGATTTCCCGCCGTGGCCTCGCGTCGGCGTGCGCGCGGTACGGCGACCTGGTGGGTGTGCACGCGGAGCAGGTGGTCGCTCTCGCGCCGGACGGCGTCGGGGCGGCCAAGGTGGCGCGTGAGCTTCAGTCCGTTGTGGACTGTCCGGTGACGGTCGGTGCGGCCGGCCCCGCGAAGGGTCCCGCCGCGCTCGCCCACGCGTACGCCGAGGCTGTTCGTTGCGTCAGCACGCTGCTCGCCGTGGGCCGCGAAGGCGACGGCGCGGCGATGGCCGAGCTGGGTTTCCTCGGCGTGTTACTGGGCCGCCATGCCGACCTGCCCGCCTACGTCACGGCCACGCTCGGCCCGGTCCTGGACTACGACTCCCGCCGCGGCACCGACCTCATCGGCACGCTGCGCGCGTACTTCGCGGCCGGTGGAAATCTCGCACGCGCCAAGGACGAGCTGCACGTCCACGTGAACACCGTGGTGCAGCGCCTCGACCGCGTCTCCGCGCTGCTGGGCGACGACTGGCGCGAGCCCGAACGCGCGCTGGAGATCCAGCTCGCGCTGCGCGTCGAGCGGCTCAGTGGTCAGTGAGCCGCGCCGACCACTTCTCCTCGATCCGCCCGAACCGCCACACGGCGAGCGCGACCAGCCAGGTCAGGATGAACAGCCCGACGATCGCGAACCCGACGTAGTCGAGGTCCACGTCGGCGATGATGGCGAGCGGCCCGTGCGTGATGTCGAGCTGGTCGGCGAGGATCGACACGAGCTCGATCGTGCCGATGACCAGCGCCACGGCCACGGAAAGCGCCGTGACCGTGATGTTGTAGTAGATCTTGCGGATGGGCCGCGAAAACGCCCAGCCGTAGGCGAAGTTCATGAACACGCCGTCGGCGGCGTCGAACAGGCTCATGCCGGCGGCGAAGAGCACGGGCAGCACGAGGATCGCGTACCAGGGCAGTGCGAACGCCGCCGCGCCGGCCGCGAGGACCAGCAGCCCGATCTCCGTCGCGGTGTCGAACCCGAGTCCGAAGAGGACGCCCACGGGGTAGATGTGCCACGGCTTGCGCACGGCCTTCGTCGCACCGCGCAGCAGGCGGTTCATGAACCCGCGCTTGTCGAGTTGGCGTTCCAGCGCGGCTTCGTCGAGCTCACCGCGGCGCATCCGCGCGAAAACCCGGACGATCCCGACGAGCGCCACGAGGTTGATGATCGCGATGAGGTAGAGGAAAACGCCCGAAACCGACGTGCCGATGAGCCCGGTCGTCTCGTGCAGCGTCGACCCGTCGTCTTCGAGTTGCCCGGCGACCGCCCGAACGCCGAACGAGAGCAAGAGGCACAACCCGAACACGATCGTCGAGTGCCCCAGCGAGAACCAGAACCCGACCGACAGCGGCCGCTGGCCCTCGGACATCAGCTTGCGCGTGGTGTTGTCGATCGCCGCGATGTGGTCGGCGTCGAACGCGTGGCGCATGCCGAGCGTGAACGCCGTGACCCCCAGCCCGATGCCGAAGACCCCCGACGCCCCGAGGTCGTAGTGGTGCGGCGCGATGAACAGCACCAGCACACCCCAGCCCACGAGGTTCAGCAGCAGGATCACCGCCGCCATTCCGGACAGCGACACCCACTCCCGCCTCGACAGCGGCTGCCTGGTCCGAGGTTGTAGGTCGACCATGGCGATTCTGCCTTCCCCTCGCTGACAACACCTGAGAGATTAGGCAGGTGAACAGATGAACCGCAATAAGCTCAGGTTCACAAAAGAGCCCCTCATCAGGAGATGAGGGGCTCTTGACCGAATTGCGTCGTTGCCGTTTTTGGCCGACCACCACGCGAGCTCGCACGCCTCGGCGGAGCCGAGGCCAAAGACTCAGCTTGCGCGAAGGTGCAGCGAGTCCAAGGCCTTGCGCACGTGCCCGCTGTTGGCTTCCAACGCCGCCGCGGAGTGCTCGACGTCGGAGCCCGACAGCAGGTGCACGAGGGCCGTCTTGAGGTCGCCGCCGGCCTCGGTGAGGGCGTCGGAGCAGTCGGCCATGGTCAGGCCCGTGGCTTCCTGCAGGATGCGGATCGTGCGGCCGCGCAGCTTCGCGTTCGTGGCCCGCATGCTGACCATCAGGTTCGAGTAGGTCTTCCCCAGCTTGATCATCGTGGCCGTGGAGAACGCCGTGAGGATCAGCTTCTGCGCCGTGCCCGCCTTCATCCGGGTCGAGCCGGCGATCACCTCCGGGCCGGTGGCCACGGCGATGAGCGCGTCGACGCCGGCCGGCTTCGACGCGCGCGGGTTGGCCGAGACCAGCCCCGTGTGCGCGCCGAGGCGGCTCGACGCCTCGAGCGCGCCGAGCACGAACGGCGTGCGCCCGGAGGCGGCGAGGCCGAGCACGAAGTCGCCCGGCTGCACCACAGCAGCGAGCTCGGCCGCGCCGGCCTCGTCGTCGTCCTCGGCGTTCTCCACCGCCTGCCGCAGGGCCTTCTCGCCGCCCGCGTGGTGCGCGACGAAGAGGTCCGGCGGCACGTTGAACGTCGGCACGAGCTCGGCCGCGTCCAGCGTCGCCAGGCGGCCCGACGTGCCCGCCCCGACGTAGTGCACGCGGCCGCCGCCCCGCAGGGCTTCCACGGCGTAGTCGACCGCGCGCGCCAGCTGGGGCAGCACCGCGGCCACCGCGTCGGGCACCCGGCGGTCCTCGGCGTTGATGGCGCTGAGGATCCCCATGGTGGACATCAGGTCGATGTCCACCGTGCGGGGGTTGCGCTGCTCGGTCGGCGAATCGACGTGTACCGCCTGCGTGGGGACGGACATCATGCGCCTCGTTTCTCGGTTCACTTACCGGTTTCCCGCGGACGGCGGCGACCGTCGGGCCTGACCCCGAGCCGGTGCGAGCCGACCGCGTCCCTCGTCGCGTCCAGCGCGCTGACGGAGGCGTCCATGTGCCGCTGCGCGACCCCGATGAACAGGCAGTCGATCACGGTGAGCTGCGCGATGCGGCTCGCCGTGGCCCCGGAACGGAAGGTGGTTTCCCGTGCGGCCGTGGTGAGCACGTGGTCGGCGACCTCCGTGATCGGCGAACGCGGGAAGTTCGTGACGGCGACGGTGACCGCGCCGTGCTCGCGGGCGACGCGCAGCGCCTCCACGGTGTCGGTGGTCGCGCCCGTGTGGGAGACGCCGATGGCGACGTCGCCGGGGCTGAGCACCGCGGCCGAGGTGAGCATGATGTGCGTGTCGGACCACGAGAAGCTCACGCGGCCGATGCGGTGCAGCTTCTGCTGCAGGTCGGCGGCCACGAACGCGCTCGCGCCCACGCCGTAGACGTCCACGCGGCCGGCCTCGGCCACGAGGTCGATCACGCGCTGCATGGTCGCGACGTCGAGCTGGTCGGCCGTCTCCTCGACGGCGCGTGCGTCGGCGAAGCTGACCTTGCCGATCACGGCCGCGAGGTCGTCGTCCGGAGCGATCTCGCCACCGAGGTTGCGCGTGGTTCTGGCTTCGGTGCGCGCGGTGTCCGCGGCCAGCGCGATGCGCAGCTGCGGGTACCCGCCGACGCCGACGGCCTTGCAGAACCGCGTCACCGTGGTCTCACTGGTGCTGGCGGCGAGGGCGACCTCGGTGATGCTCCGGCGCGCCACCGACGCGGGGTCTTCCAGCACGACCTTCGCCACGCGCTGCTCGGCGCGGGCGAGCCCGGGCAGCAGCGAGCGGATGCGGACCAGCGGGCTCGCATCGGCGTCACGCACAGTGGCCTGAGCTGGGGTTTGCTCGGACGGTGCCGGGATGGTTACGGAATCGGCATCGTCGACCGTCGGAAAGTTACTAACCGTTGGCATTTGCGACAAGGCTACCCACATCCTTCGGCAGGATCGCAACCCGTCCGTGTCTGCGGACTTCGTTTTGCGATTAATCGTTGACCAGAAAGTCGCTAACCAGGTCGACCTTGTTAACGAGCTCAAGCTAACGACTTGGCAACTTAGTGTCGCCCCGCAAAAGGCTTCGGATCGCTGAGTGGGAGGGCCAGTTCGGCGCTGCGCGACACCCCGGTCACCGAGCGCTCAAAATCCACCCGGTCGCGGTGAGTGCCGACGGATTCCGCTCACCATCGAGAACTGTCCGGCCGCGTTCGGTGACTTTCACACCGTCGACGGAAACTCCGCGTCCGGTGTAACTCGCGTCGGTGTTGTAACGCCAGCGCAGTGTCGTAACGCTCGAGGCCGGTAGTTCTGCCGTCACGCGCCACCAGGCACGGTGTCCGTGACCTGAGAGCGACGTCACCTGTCCGGGGGGTGCGCCTGCTCCGTTTGCATGAACGGCGACTGGTTGCCAATAAACGCCGTCCGAGGACGATTCCAGCTGAAGTGGATCAGTCGGACCTTCCGTATCCACAAAGGCGTAGAAGGAGACCTGTAGCGGGCCGCCGGATCGCGATGTCAAGGGCTGCGTACTCAGCGTAGCCGTCGACTTGTCGCCGAGGCCCGCGAACCACGCGTCCCGGCCCTGAACGGGCTTCACAGCCATGGCTTGGGCCAGCGAACTGGCCCAGACCTGGCGGGCCGTGTTGATGGAGCCCCAGTTACGACTCGGGTGCACTCGGTTGGTCAGCAACAACGCGAACGACCGCGATTCCGGGTCGATGACCAGCGTCGTCCCGGTGAATCCGGTGTGGCCCGCCGTCACCGGTGAGGAAAGGGCACCCATGTACCAGGGCTGGTCGAGCTCGAACCCGAGGCCGTGGGCGTCGTCGGGGAAGCGCTGGTTGTAGTTGGTCAGCATCGTCTCGACGGTGTCCGGACGCAGGATGCGCTTGCCCCGGTAGGTGCCGCCGTTGAGGATCGTCTGGCAGAGGATCGCCAGGTCGCTCGCGGTGGAGAACACGCCGGCGTGCCCGGCGACGCCGCCGAGGGACCACGCGTTCTCGTCGTGCACCTGGCCGCGCACGAGCCCGCGCGGCGGGTCGGCCTCGTACTCGGTCGCGGCGACGCGGTTCAGCTTCGACGCGGGCGGGTTGTAGCCGGTGTCGACCATGCCCAGCGGCGCGGTGATGCGGTCGTGCACCACCTTGTCGAGCGTCTGCCCGGTGAGCTTCTCGATGACGAAGCCGAGGGTGAGCATGTTGAGGTCGGAGTAGAGGTACGTCGTGCCCGGCGCGTTCTTCAGCGGGCTGTCGAGCACGGCCTTGCGGCGCGACGGGATGTCGGGGTAGCCCTGCCACAGCGAGGGCACGGGGTCGGCGTCGAAGCCGGACGTGTGCGTGAGCAGCTGCTCGATCGTCACGGCCTGCTTGCCGTTCACGCCGAACTCGGGCAGGTAGCGCACGACGGGTGCGTTGACGTCGAGCTTGCCCTGCTCCACCAGCTGCAGCGCAGCGATCGAGGTGAACAGCTTCGAGATCGACGCCATGTCGAAGATCGTGTCGTTCCGCATCGGGACCTGCTGGTCATTCGGCAGCTCGGTGCCCGCGGCGTCGGCATACCTCAGTGCCCCGCCGACGGCGTAGCGGTCGACGACCACGCCGTCGTGGGCGAGCAGGCCGACGGCGCCGGAGAAGTGCGGGTGGCCGGACGCGTCGGGCTGCGTCCAGCTCGCCAGGAACTGCTCGGCGGACTTGATGGGCCCGCCGTCGAGCCCGACGTCGGACGGCTTGCCTTCACGCAACGTCGTCGACGGCGCCGCGAAGCCGTGTCGCACCACGTCGAAGCGCCCGGCGAGCGGGTCGTGCTGCGTCGTGGTGGCGATGGCGGCGGCTCCTGCGATGGACGTGGTTGCGACCAGCACGGCCATCGCCATGCTCGTCGCGGCGAGCACCTTCCTAGCACGCATGACCGCTCTCCTCAGCGATAGATCAGGTAGGGCCGGCGCTTGCGGTCGAAGGCGGCGAGCTCGGCGCGCCAGGCGCCGGTGACCTCGTCGACCCCGGCGCCGGCGTCGATCATGGTGCGCAGCCGGTCGGAACCCGACAGCAAGTCGATGGCGTGGTCGGGCCGCCAGTCGAACGTTTGCGGCGCGACCTGCTTCGCGGTCACGAGCATCGCGACGGCGGTGGTGATCGCGTCGAAGGCCTTCGGATCAGTGACGGTGAGCTGCACGCCGCCGCAAGTCTCGTTCACGAACTTGCTGAACGTCGGCACGAAGTACGTCTCGCGGAAGCGCGCGCCGGGCAGGTCGAGCGCTTCGAGCTTGTCGCGCCAGGGCCAGTCGACACCCGGCGCGCCGATGATCTCGAACGGGCGCGTGGTGCCGCGGCCCTCCGCGAAGAGCGTGCCTTCGAACAGACAGGTGCCGGGGTAGACGATCGCGGTGTGCGGCGTCGGCATGTTCGGGCTCGGCATGACCCAGTCGAGACCGGTTTCGGCGAAGAGCATGTCTCGCCGCCAGCCGCGGACCTCGACGACGTCCAGCTTCGCCGGCTTCACGCCTTCGCCGGGCAGGAACTCGGTGTTGAACAGCCGCGCCAGCTCGCCGACGGTCATGCCGTGCTGCTGCGCGATCGGCTTGCGGCCGACGCCGGAGGCGAACTTAGGGTCGAGCACCGGGCCGGCGAGGCGGCCGCCGATCGGGTTCGGCCGATCGAGCACCACGAACGCCGCGCCGACCTTCGCCGCCGCGACCATCGCCGTGTAGAGCGACCAGATGTAGGTGTAGAAGCGGGCGCCGACGTCGGCGATGTCGAACACGACGGTGTCGAGGCCGGCCTTGGTGAACAGTGTCGCGAGCTTCACCGCGTCGGCGCCGTACGCGTCGTACACGGGGATGCCGGTGCGTGGATCCGTGTAGTCGCCTTCGGAACCGCCGGCCTGCGCGCTGCCGCGGAAGCCGTGTTCGGGGCCGAAGGCGGCGACGGGGCGGACCCCGGCGGCGACCATGTCGTCGACGATGTGGTCGCCGCTCGCGAGCACGCCGGTCGGGTTGGACAGCACGCCGAGCTTGCGGCCGGCGAGCGGGCGCCAGTGTTGGGCGGCGAGTTGTTCGGCGCCGGTGAGCACTTTTTGGTGGTGGCTCGGTTGCGCTGCCGGTGCTGCTTGCGCGACGGCCGAGCCGCCCGCGAGCACCGGGACGGCGAGCGCGGGGACGGCGAGGAACTTCCTGCGGTTGACGTTCACCAGCTCAGCCCATGTCCGAAGGGGTACTTGACGGTGTTCACGTCGGCGCCCGCCGGGACGTCGACGGGCAGCTTGCCGCTCGGCTTCGTCTCGCCGAGCACGACCTTCGCGAGCGCCTCGAGCGACGGTGTGATGTAGCCGTAGGTCGCGAGCCACGTGGGAACGGGGTTGGCGTACCCGGCGTCGTACGGGATCTGCGCGGCGACGGCGACCACGGGCTTGCCGGTGTCCATCAACGCCTGCAAAAGCTTGTTCTGCAAGGGAAATCCGCCGAGGTTGTTCGTGAGCACTACCACGAGGTCGGTCTTCGCGGCGGCCGCGGCGGCCTGGGCGATGAGGTCGTCCGACGGGGTTTGCCCGGTCTGCAGCGCGGTCGCCTGGGTGCCGTGGGCGGTGAGGCGGTTGGCGAGCGTCTGCGTGCTGGCTACGCCCCAGCCGGTGACGAGCGCGGTGGCGGGCTTCTGCTTGAGCGGCAGCACGCCCGCGTCGTTGGCGATCGCGGTGATCGAGCGGTCGGCGATGCCCTGCGCGGTGGCGAGGTGCGCCGGCGTGCCGACCTTCTTCCCGACGAGCGCCGGGTTGTCGAACGGCGCGGTGAGGATGCCGCGCTTGAGCTTCAGCTTGAGCACCCGCAGCACGCTCTGGTCGATCCGCTGCATCGGCAGGTCGCCGGACTTCACGGCGGAGATCACGGAGTTGATCGCGAGGTCGAGGTGCACCGGCATGAGCAGCTGGTCGATGCCGGCCTTCAGTGCCAGCACAGGGATTTCGGCGTCGCTGTGGATCTCGCGCACGCCCTGCATCTCCAGCGCGTCGGTGATCACCACACCGTTGTAACCCAGCTCGTTGCGCAGCTTGCCGGTGATGATCGGCTTCGACAGCGTGGCCGGCTCACCCGACGGGTCGAGGCTCGGGAACTGGATGTGGGCGCTCATGATCGAGTCGATGCCCGCGGCGATGGCGGCCTTGAACGGCGGCACGTCGATCTTGCGCCACTCGTCCTCGGTGCGGTCGATGCGTGGCAGGCCGGTGTGGCTGTCGGTGGCGGCGTCGCCGTGGCCGGGGAAGTGTTTTGCCGTGGAGGAAACGGTTTCGAAGGACGGGCCGGAGTTCTGGTAGCCCTTGACCTCGGCCGTCACGAACTGGCTCGCGAGCCCCGGCCGGCCGGCGAACGAGCGCACGCCGATCACCGGGTTGGCCGGGTTGGAGTTCACATCCGAGTCGGGCGCGAAGTCCTGGTTGATGCCGACGGCGCGCAGTTCGTGGCCGATGATCGTGGCCGCCTGCGTCGCGCTGTCGGTGCTGCGGCCGGCGGCGATGGCCATGGAGTTGGGGAACTCCGTGGCCGGAGCGCCCATCCGGGTGACGGTGCCGCCCTCCTGGTCGGTGCCGATCTGCAACGGGATGTGGGCGCCACTGGAGATCGCGGCCTGCTGCAGGCCGTTGGAGAGCTTCGCGACCTGGGTCGGGGTGTCGAAGTTGTCGCGGGTGTCGTTGTTGAAGTAGATGACGCCGCCGAGATGGTACTTGCGAACGACCTCGGCGGGCGTGTCGACGCCGAAGTCCGTCTGGTTCTTGGGGTTTACCTCATCGGCGGACTTGCCGTTCACCCAGGTGACGAACAGCTGCCCGACTTTTTCCTCGAGGCTGAGGCCGTGGAGCGCCTGCTGGGCGGCGGCGTCGAGGGAGGTCATCCCTTTCGCGTCCGGTGTGCCGCCTGAAGCGGTCGCGCCGATTCCGGCGACGGCGAGGAGCCCCGCGAGGGGGACGGCGAGTGCATGGATCCTCCGCGGGCGCGTGCGCGCGAGTCGGGTCGTCACGAAAGGGCCTCCCAGTGTCGTGCGCCGCGGGTGGTGAGAAGTCCACCTGGCGGCGCCGGTATCGGGAAGCTACTCACCGGCTTGGGCGTTGTCCATCGGCCGAGCGCAGGAACGTGGGGTTTCACCTGGGCATGCTGTGCGAAAGACACAGTGGTGGAAACACAGACACAGTGGCGGAAACGCTGGCGGCGCCCGTCGGCCGAAGCCGGCGGGCGCCGCCTGCAAGCGCGGAACATCTCGGGCGACCAAGCGTGCAACTCTGGTCGTACCTTCATGGACTCGGCGTCCGGCGTCCCGGTACGCAGTCCCTAGACGACGAGCCTCCCGCGGCGCGCTGCGCGTGGGTACCCGGAGTCCGCGCACGGAGGTTGCCCGGGGTGACAGAGGCTTCTCTTCTACCTCTGCCCTGGCCGGCTCAACGTCCGCACCTACTTTCTACGCCGTGAGCCCGGTCACTTCAAGAGTGTGGACGGGTGCACCGGTAAAAGAGGCTCGATCCGGTGATGCACATACCCTGAGCAACGGCCGATTCCGCTCTACGCTTGAGAAAATGGGTCGCGGTACCGCCGTGTGGGTGCCTAGCGCGGGGGCGTTCGGAACCGTCGGCGACGAACCAGGCTGTACCAGGTGGCGCCCGCCGCGAAGGCGCCCACACCGAGCGCGACCATGCCCGCGGACCGGGCGGGGATCCGGCTGCGCAGGGACATCGGGCGTTCGAACGCGAGGATCGGCCAGCCGCGTTCGCCGGCTTCGCGCCGCAGGAGCTTGTCGGGGTTCACCGCGTGCGGGTGGCCGACGGTCTCCAGGAGCGGGATGTCGGTGCTCGAATCGGTGTAGGCGAAGCACTCGGCGAGGTCGTACCCGTACGTCGCGGAGAGCTGCTTCGCGGCGACGGCTTTGTTGTCGCCGTAGCAGTAGAAGGCGACTTCGCCGGTGTAGCGCCCGTCGGCGATCTCCATGCGCGTGGCGACGCAACGCGTGGCGCCGAGCATCGCGGCGACGGGTGCGGCGACCTCTTCGCCGGTGGCGGAGAGGACGACGACGTCGTGGCCGTCGGCGAGGTGGCGGTTGATGAGATCGGTGGCCTCGACGTACACGAGGGGGTCCACCACGTCGTGAAGCGTTTCCTGCACGATCGCGGAAACCTGGGCGACATCCCAGCCGGCGCAGAGCTTCGAGACCTCCGCGCGCATGCGTTCGGTCTTGTCGGCGTCGGCGCCCGCGAGGGAGAAGACGAGTTGTGCGTACGCGCTACGTAAAGCGGCTCGGCGGTTGATCAGCCCTTCTCTGAGTAATGGTTTGCTGAACGCCAGCGCGCTGGAAGAAGCGATGATGGTCTTGTCGAGATCGAAGAACGCGGCGACGGCTCGCCCGGGTTCTTCGGGGTGGGATTCGCGCGGCGGCGCGGTGCTGGGTTCGGCCACGTGATCAGGATAGGAGAAGCGGCGCCCGCGTCCTCGCGTTGATCGAACACCGGCGCGCCCGCTCGGCGGAAAATCCATGACAGCACAGTGCATCCGGCTTTGGATGCCGTTACCGAATCGTAGGTGTCGCTTGCGGCGCCAACCGGTGTCCGGGGGAGTTACAGTGTGGGAACCCGGTGTCCAACCGGGCCGGTTCAGTCCGACCCCCCGGGGCTGAACCCACGGCGGCCCTCGTCCCTCCCCCCTGGCGAGGGCCGCCCTCTTTTCCCGGGTAGTGCATTTTTTCCTCCGTGTTCGCGGATCGCCAGGATGTTTTTCGTGGCAATTACGAGATTGCCTGGAATTCCCCGGTTCCGGGGTCGCGGCTGGTCGTGCATTGTGCCTCATCGATCCGACCGGAACTTCGCGCCGAGCCGTTTCGGGCGGGAGTTGTCCACAAGCCACGGGTTGTCCACAGGTTGCGCGGTTGGCCATTGCCGTCGCGTCCGGGCCGGGTGATCTTGGTGGGACCCGGTCCACGTGGCCCGGGTTCGCTCCGCAAGGGGGAGGGCTTCATGAGAACCGCACGTCCACTTGTCGTCGCCGCCGACGGCGCGGTGCTCGACGAGATCCTGCGCGTCGCCGCGGTGGCCGGCTGCGAGCTCGACCGCGCACCGGATCTCGTGGCCGCGCGTCCACGCTGGACGCGGGCACCGCTGGTCGTGATCGACGAGGACTCCGCCGACGACCTGCACTTACCCCGTCGCGACGGCGTCTTGGTGGTGTCGAAAGGAGCGGTGGGCGTCGAGTCCTGGCGCCGCGCGGCCCTCGTCGGCGCCCGCCGCGTCCTGTGCCTGCCCGACGACGAATCAGACCTGACAGTGGCTTTGGCCGACGTCGCCGACGCCCCCGCCGAACACCCCGGCCCGGTTCTCGCCTTCCTCGGCGGCCGCGGCGGCGCGAGCGCTTCCGTGCTCGCCGCCGCCACGGCCGTCCAAGCCGACCGCGCCGGCCCTGCGCTGCTCGTCGATTGCGATCCCTTGGGCGGCGGCCTGGATCTCCCACTGGGCTTGGAAAACACGCCCGGCCACCGCTGGCCCGACGTCCGGTTGTCGGGCCGCGTCTCGCTGCCGTCTCTGGTCGACGCCCTACCTCGCCGCGGCACCCTGCCCGTGCTGGCCTGCGGCCGCACCGGCCCCGGCCCCGACCCGCGCGCCCTTTCCGCCGTGGTCACCGCCGGCCGCCGCTCGGGCCGCACCGTCGTCTGCGACCTGCCCCGCCACCTCGACGAGGGCGCTTTGGCCGTCGCCTCTCTCGCCGACTTGGTGGTCTTGGTCGTCCCGGTCGAATTCCGCGCCTGCATGGCCGCGCGGCAGGTCCTCGACCTCCTCCGGCCCCACGCCGACCGCCTCGCCATCGTCGCAAGTGGACACCCCCACGCCGGCGCACCCCCTTCCCGCACCACGGCGCTCCTCGGCCCACCCCTGCTCGCCACCTTGCCACCCGAACGCCGCGTCGCCGCCACCCTCGAAACGGGCGAGTTCGACCTCCCACCCAAGGGCGCCCTGGTCACCGCGGCGCGCGCGGTCCTGGCCGAACTCCACCCATCGTCGGCCGCCCTCCCCACGGCGGCTTGAGATGGGGCCGACGTTGCCGGGATCCGTCGAATACTCCGTAGGCGGCGGCGTGGTCGGCCGACGCCATTTCCGAAGTCCGCCCTCGGTTCGCCTCCGCCTTGGCGCTCGTGCCGTGACCGTGCCGTCCGATTGAGGCGCCCGCTGTGGTGCGGGCCGTAGCCCGAGCTGCCGAGAGAAGTACGTCGTCGTTCGTTTCGGTCGGCCCCCGCCCACTGCGCCAGACATCGCTCACCTGCACTCGGCAGATTCGCGTGGTCCTTGTCCTTTCCCTTTACCGCCAAACCATCCATCGTGCGTCGCCTCTGGAGCCCAGCCATGCCCACTCATCCGAAGCCACCGACATGACCACCGAATTCGTCGAGCGTGTCCGCAACCGGCTTGCCGGTGAGAGCCGCCTCGCGGACCCCGTCGCCGTCGCGGAGGCCGTGCGCGCGGAAGCCGGCGGCACCCTCAGCCACGACGCGGTCCTCGACGCCGTCCGCCAGGCCCACGATGAGTTCGTCGGCGCGGGTCCGCTCGCGCCGCTCCTGGAGGACCCCACCGTCACCGACGTTCTCGTCACGGCGCCCGACCAGACCTGGACCGACGGCGACTCCGGCCTGACCCGCACCGACGTCCGCTTCGCCGACGAAGAAGCCGTCCGCCGGCTGGCGCAGCGCCTCGCCCTCGCGGCGGGCCGGCGCCTCGACGACGCGCAGCCCTATGTGGACGGTTGGCTCCCCGTCCCGGGCGGGCACGTCCGCGTCCACGCCGTCCTGCCGCCGATCGCGCCCCACGGCACCTGCCTGTCCCTGCGCGTCCTCCGCCCCGCGACGCACACGCTCGACACCCTGACCGCACTCGGCGTCGTCAACGAAGAAGGCGCCGACATCCTCCGCTCGATCATCACGCGCCGCCTCGCGTTCCTGGTCACCGGCGGTACCGGCGCCGGCAAGACGACCCTCCTCAGTGCACTCCTCGCCGAGGTCAGCCCGCGCGAACGCATCATCTGTGTCGAGGACGCCGGCGAGCTCCGCCCTGCGCACCCGCAGTTCGTCAGCCTCGTCGCGCGCCCGGCCAATGTCGAAGGCGCCGGCGCCGTCGAGCTGCCCGAGCTCGTCCGCCAGGCGCTGCGCATGCGCCCCGACCGCCTGGTGGTCGGCGAAGTCCGCGGCGCCGAAGTCTGCTCCCTGCTCAACGCCCTCAACACCGGCCACGACGGCGGCGCCTGCACCCTCCACGCCAACTCACCCTCCGAGGTCCCCGCGCGCCTCGAAGCGCTCGCCTCCCTGGGCGGCCTCACCGGCGACGCCCTCCACAGCCAGCTGGCCGCCGCCATCCGCGTCGTCCTCCACCTCCGTCGCGACCCCACCGGCGCCCGCCGCCTCACCGAAATCGCGACCCTCCACCGCACCACCGCGACTACCCACACCACCCCCATCTGGCGCGACGGCCACTGGACTCCCTACCGCCCCCTCTTCGAGGAGACGACCGCGTGATTGCCTACCGCACCATTCACACGCGGTCCGCTCTTTGTCGCGCGGCCCGAAATCGCCTTGCCGTACTGCCTCAGGACTTCCCTTCCGCCGCTTCTCGTGCCGAGGCTGGAACCGACTGTTGCCCTGCTGAGGCGTCCCGGCGGCGCGAGGCCAACCGGGCGCGAACCGGCAGTCCATGCCGCTGTCGGCGCCGCAGCGGCATCGTCGAGGGGCCGACCCTCTCAGTCGCGATTCGTTCCTTCATCGCCGAGGAGGAGACGCCATGAGGACTCACTGCCCTTTTCACACCCACCCGGCGTTCCTGGTGCGTCCCTCGCGCGTGACCCGATCCTCCCTTTCCGAGGAGGTCGGCCCGTGATCACCGCCTGGCCGTTCCTCTGCTTCGGCACGGCCCTCCTCGCCTGGCCGACCCTGCCGACCCGGCTGCTGACACCACCGCGGCGACGGCTCACCATCCCCACGCCGCCGCGCCAAGCCATCTGGGTGCTGCCGACGCTCCTCGCCTTTCCACTCGCCGGAGTCGGAGCCGCAGTGGCGACCGCGTTGATCACCGTCGCGGCAAGGCAGGAATGGCGCAGCAGAAGGGAAACCTCCGCGGGGCTCGCCCGAGCCGAGCAGTCTTCGGCCGCCCTCCGCACGATGGTCGGCGAGCTGCGGGCCGGTGCTCATCCGGTACTCGCGGCGGAAGCGGCCGCCGAAGCCGTCCCCGCTCTGGCCGGCGAACTCACGAACCTGGCCACCGCCGCAAGACTCGACGGCGCACTCGAATCCCCGGAACTCCCGGAACTCGCCGCGGCCTGGACCCTCGCCCGCAGGCACGGTCTCCCCATCGCCGACACCCTCGACGCCACTCGCCGCGACGTCGACGTCGCGACGATGTTCGCCCGGCGGTTACACGCCAAGATGGCCGGCCCGCGGATGAGCGCGACCGTGCTGACTGGGCTGCCCGTCCTCTGCCTCGCCATGGGACAGGCCATCGGCGCCGAGCCGCTGACCGTGCTCACCCAGACCGTCCTCGGGCAGCTGTTCCTGGTGGCGGGCGCCGCACTGCTCTGGGCGGGCACCGCGTGGTCCCGCGCGCTCACCGGCCGCCGGGAGGTCCGATGACGCCGTACGCGCTCGCCGCCGTCGCGCTCCTCGTCTGGCCCAGCGCGCCGAAGCCGCGGAGCCTCGCGCCACCAACCACGTGGCGACCGACACTCCCGAGCCTCCGCACGAGACACGCTCTCGCCGCCGCAATGGCCGGAGCATCGGTAGCCGTAGTCGCCGGAATTACGAGTGGCGCACTGGCGGGAGCAACAGCCTGGTGGCTCCTCCGCCGCTCCCGCCGGCCCAAACCCCGCGACGACGTCACCGAACGCCTGAACTCCGCCGCCACCCTCGACCTCCTCGGCGCCTGCCTCCGCACGGGCCTGCCGGTGCCGACGGCCCTGGAAGCCGTCAGCGCCACCGCGCCCGAGCACACGTCGATCGCCATGAAAGCCACCGCCAACCTCCTCGCCCTCGGCGCGGCACCGGCCGAAGCCTGGGCCCAGCTCAAAACCCGGCCCGGATTCGAGGAGTTGTCAGTCGCCGCGACCCGTACGGCCCGGTCCGGCGCCGCGCTCGCCGCGACGGCCGACGAAGTCTCCCGGCGCCTTCGCGACGGGATCGGCGTCGAGGCCGAGGAACGCGCGGAACGGGCCGGGGTCGCGCTGGCATTGCCGGTGGGGCTCTGTTTCCTCCCCGCGTTCTTCGTGCTCGGCGTGCTGCCGGTGGTGCTCGGCCTGGCCGAGCGGATCGGGAGCGTGTTGTAGATGAATCCACAATGGACAGAAAGGACCGACCATGCACTTCCTCCCCGGCGACGAGGGCACCACTACGGCGGAGTACGCCATCGGCACAGTAGCCGCCGCGGCGTTCGCGCTCGCGCTGTTCGTGCTGCTCAGCGGCGACTCGATCAGCACGGCGCTGTCGGGTCTCGTGCAGCGGGCCCTCACGGTGGCGACCTGATGGCCGGCCGTCGCCGGGACGGCGGCATGGTCACGGTCGAAGCCGCCCTTTCGCTGGGCGCGCTCACGGCCGTGGTGGCTCTGCTGCTCGCCGGCCTCGCCGCGGTGCTCGGGCACATCCGGTGCCTCGACGCCGCCCGCGAAGCCGCGCGCCTGGCCGCCGCCGGACAGCCCGGTGCGGCCGAGGCCGTCGTGCAGACGATCGCGCCCCGCGGCGCGCGCCTCACCATCCGCCGGTCCGGCGACGGCATCACCGCCGAGGTCACCACCGACACGCTCACCGGCTTCCACCTGGACGCCAGCGCCTACGCCGTCGCCGAACCCGGAGTGCAGCAATGAAGGGCAACGACGACGGCGTCGCCACTGTGTGGACGGCCATCGTGATCGCCGCGCTCGTCGGCCTCGCCGCGGCGGGCTGCTGGCTCGGCGCGGCCGTGGCAGCCCGGCACCGAGTGGAAGCCGCCGCTGATCTCGGCGCGCTGGCCGCGGCCGCCCACGCCGCCGACGGGCCCGCCCGGGCCTGCGACCGTGCTCGCGAGGTGGCCGACCACGAGGGCGCGGTCGTCATCGCCTGCGGTTGGCACGAGCGCGACGCTCTCGTCGAAGTGCGAGCGGCGAGCCCGCCTGTCCCCGGGTGGCCGCCGCCCTCGGCGCGGGCCCGGGCCGGCCCCGTCGACCTTCCGGAGTGACGCCCGCCACCGCTCGTCCACCCGCCGTTACGACGAGTGGCGCCCGGTGTTGATCATCGCCGGAGCAATCAGACGCACTGTCTCGACGAGCGGTGAACAGCCACGAGCAGCGGTAGCTGACGCACGGCGAGCGGTTAAAACAGCTGGTCAGCGGCCTAAACGACGTGATGCGCCACAGCGGCCGCGAAGGGCGGTGAAAGTGTCAACCCGCGTGCTCAGGGGCCTCAGCGGGGGCTCAACGGCCGATCATCGGCTGTCCGTTATCGGCCGAGCGGTGGACCACCGGGCGTTCATCGCCCAGTAACCACCGGTTGTCGCGCGGCTCTTCCGCGCAACGTGCAAATTGCCGTTTAGTGAGACGTGCGCCACCAACGGCCCCGACCCGGGTGGCGCGAAACCGGACCTTGAAGGCAGGAAAGCAATGTTGGACGCGAATTGGCCGGACAGCTGGCGGAGCGCCTTCCGCATCGAACTTCGTGCGGAGGCGATCGGCCTCGCCTGGCGCGGCTGGCCGGTGCTCCCGGGGGCGACCCCGGCGCCGATCACCGGTGAGGGCGACGACCTCACGTGGCGCCGGCCGGTGCCGGAGCGGGACGACTGGCGCGAGCTGGTCGGCACCCACGCCCACGAGGTCGCCACCTGGTTCTCCGGCCGCACCCACAGCCTGCTCGTGGCCACGGGCACGGTCGTCGACGCCATCGAGGTCGACGACGAGCTCGGCAAGCGCGCCGCCCGCCTGCTGCGTGCCCTCGGCCACCCCGCGCCGATCGTCGCGATGCCCAATCGTCGCTGGCTGTTCCTCACCACGCCCGCCGACCACATCCCGGCCGAGCTCGCCGAGCAGGCGTCCGTGCAGTGGCACGGTGCCGGCAGCTACATCCCGCTGCCGCCGTCGCCGTTCCAGCACGGTGTCGTGCACTGGCGCGTGAAGCCCGAGGTGTGCGGCTGGCAGCTGCCCGACCCGGCCGAGGTGCACGACGTGCTCATGCGCGCCCTCGCCGACGAGCACGCCCCGCTGCTCGCGGAGACCACCGCTGCCTGACCGGTTCGACCCCGGCAAGCAGCGTCGACAACTGAAGAGATTTCACGCACCACCGTGGCCGCACTGCTCCCCGTGCTGACGCAAAGCCCCAAACACGGTATCCAGTACGGCCACCGCCCCTGCCTTGTCCAGCGGTTCGTTGCCGTTCCCGCACTTCGGCGACTGAACGCAGGACGGGCAGCCCGTCGGGCACTCGCAGGAGACGATCGCCTCCCGCGTTGCGGCCAACCACGGGACAATCGCGGCATAACCGCGGTCGGCAAATCCCGCACCCCCGGGATGCCCATCGTGCACGAACACCGTCGCCTCCCCGGTGTCCTCGTGCCACGCGGTAGACACCCCGCCGATGTCCCAGCGGTCGCACGTAGCGAACAGCGGTAGCAGGCCGATCGCCGCGTGCTCGGCGGCATGCAGGGCACCGGGGACGCGCGCCGGAACCAATCCGGCGCCCCCCGGTGCTCTGCCAGCACCCCCGGTCCCCACCGGCGCCCCACCCTCGGCCCCGACCCGAGCACCCCCGGTCCCCACCGGCGCGACGGCCCCGGCCCGAGCTTCAGCACCAGCCCCGCCCTCAGCACCCCCGGTCCCCACCGACACGACAGCTGCTGGCGCGGCTTCGCCCAGAGCACCCCCGGTCCCCACCGACTCCACGCTCTCGGCCCCGACCCGAGTGCCCCCGGTCCCCGCCGGCGCGACGGTCGCTGTCGCGGCGTCGCCAGGAGCACTTTCGGTCCCCGATGGCTCGACGCCGCCGGTCCCCGCCTGCGCGACGGCCCCGGCCCGAGCCGCGCCAAGAGTGCCCCCGGTCCCCGCCGGCGCGACGGTCGCTGTCGCGGCGTCGCCAGGAGTGCCTTCGGTCCCCGCCGGCTCCACGGCCCCGGTCTCGACCCGAGTGCCTTCGGTCCCCGCCGGCGCGACGGCCCTCGCCCGAGCCGCGCCAAGAACACCCCCGGTCCCCACCCGATGCGCAGGGCCGAGCAAGTCGCTCGTCACCGTGTACCAGACGGCGCGTGTGTGCAGGCTTTGTTCCGGCAGGTCCAGCGGGGTGTGGTCCAGGACCTCACCCGACGGCCGGCGGCGCAGGTAGCCGACGACCTGCGACGTCACCGCCACCTCGCCCAGGCACACCGTGACACCGCCGTGGGAGCACTGTTCCTGCGTGGACAGCACCGAGATGTCCACGACCTCCCGCGGCGACGTGTGCCAGTCCGGGTCCTCGGCGTGCACGAGGGCGAGGCCGGTCTCGAGGTCGAGTTCGTCGACGACGTACGACGAACCCTGGTGCAGGTACACCGCACCCGGGTGCACGGCGTAGCAAGCCGACCCTGGGTCGACCGTGCCGAGCATGCGGCCGGAATCCGCCTCCACCACCGCGATCTGGTCGCCGCCCGAGCCGCGGATGCCGACTTCCGCGTGGGGGCGTTCGCGAGCGGTCCAGTACCAGCCGCTGGAACGGCGGCGCAGCAGCTTCTCCTCCGCCAGGTCCGCGAGCACCGCGCGCGCGGCCGGACCGCCGAACGTTTCCAGCTCCGGTTCGGTCAACGGCAGCTCCGCCACAGCGCACGCGAGCTGCGGCCCGAGCACATAGGGGTTCGTCGGGTCCAGCACGGCCGTCTCCACTGGACGCTCCAGCAGGGCCGCCGGGTGGTGCACGAGGTAGGTGTCGAGTGGATCGTCGCGCGCCACGAACACGACCAGGGCCTCGTCTCCCGCGCGGCCCGCGCGTCCAGCCTGCTGCCAGAACGACGCCAGCGTGCCCGGGTAGCCGGCGAGCACCACGGCGTCGAGGCCCGCGATGTCGACGCCGAGCTCCAGCGCGTTGGTGGTCGCCACTCCCAACAACCGGCCGGACAGCAAAGCGGCCTCCAGCGCCCGACGCTCCTCGGGTAAGAAGCCAGATCGGTACGCGGCAACGGTTTCCGCCAACGCCGGGTCCACTTCGGACAACAGTCGCCGCGCGCCCAATGCCGTGAGCTCCGCCCCACGGCGCGAGCGCACGAAAGCCAGCGAACGCGCGCCCTCCACCACCAGGTCCGTGAGGATTCGCGCCGTCTCGACACCCGCCGAACGTCGCACCGGCGCGCCGTTCTCGCCCGTCAGCTCGTCGAGCAGCGGGGGCTCCCACAACGCGACCGTCCGCGCGCCCCGCGGCGAAGCGTCCTCGGTGACGGCCGCGCACGGAAGCCCCGTCAGCCGCGAAGCGAACTCCGCCGGCGAAGCCGTGGTCGCCGACGCCAGCACGAACACCGGCGACGCCCCGTAGTGCGCGGCCACCCGCCGCAGCCGGCGCAGCAGCAGCGCGACGTGCGAACCGAACACGCCGCGGTAGCTGTGGCACTCGTCGACCACCACATAGGCCAGGTTCTTGAAAAACCGGGTCCACCGCGAATGCGAAGACAGGATCCCGCGGTGGAGCATGTCCGGGTTCGTGAACACCCAGTTCGCGTGCGCGCGCACCCAGTCGCGCTCGGTCATCGGGGTGTCGCCGTCGTACGACGCCGCCCGCACCGCCGGGACGTCCAAAGAGGACACCGAACGCAGCTGGTCAGCGCCCAGTGCCTTGGTGGGCGAGAGGTACAACGCGGTGGCCGCGGAGCCCGTGGCCAGTGAGGACAGCACCGGCAGCTGGTACGCCAACGACTTCCCCGACGCGGTGCCCGTCGACACCACCACATGGGACCCCTCGTGAGCCAGCGAAGCCGCCTCGACCTGGTGTTTCCAGGGAGTCTCCACTCCGGAGCCCGCGAACGCCGACACGACCGACGGCGCGGCCCACTCCGGCCACGCCGCGAAACCCGCCGCACGCGCGGGAAGCTCGGCCACGTGCGTGACCGGGTTCTCGTTCATCGGGACCCCGGCCGTGACCCGGCCCAGCAGCCTCCGTCCTCGCTCAACCACGTGCCGAAGCGTCGCACAGGGCACCGACAGAACCGGTGCGAGATCGATCAAGTGAGCAATCACACAAGGTCACGGAACGTGCCGTCACCGGGACGCGTTGCAGGCCCGCTGAGCACTACCAATACACTCCCGCAATCCACACCCTCTGTGGCGATCGTCATGTGAGACGTGCATTGCCCGCACGGCTAGCGTGTCGCTCGAAACAGATCCATGCCAGTGCAGGCACGCCGGGTACGACGAGTCCGCATTGGCCAACGGCGTTCCCAGGAGGACGAATGTCCCGGCAGTTCCTCGCGGAGGGCGGTCTCACGCTCACCGGGGGTGGCTACACCATCGTCGGTGTGGTCGCCGTGGTCGCCCTTGCCGCACTTGTCATCGGTTACGTGCTGCTCAGGGAGGTGCTGGCCGCGGGCCAGGGCACCGCCAAGATGCAGGACATCGCCAAGGCGGTGCAGGAAGGTGCGGCCGCATACCTGAAGCGGCAGCGCAACACCCTCGCCATCTTCGGCGTAATCGTGTTCCTGCTGCTGTTCGCGCTACCCGCCGACGACTGGAACGAGCGCATCGGTCGCTCGATCTTCTTCCTCGTCGGCGCGGTGTTCTCGTTCACCATCGGCTACCTCGGCATGTGGCTCGCGACGCAGGCGAACCTGCGTGTGGCGGCTGCCGCGCGTGAAGAGGGTGGCCGCGAGATCGCGATGCGCGTGGCGTTCCGCACCGGTGGCGTGGTCGGCATGATCACCGTCGGCCTCGGTCTGTTCGGTGCCGCGATCGTCGTGCTCGTCTACACGGGCCAGGCCCCGAAGGTGTTGGAGGGCTTCGGGTTCGGCGCCGCGTTGATCGCGATGTTCATGCGTGTCGGCGGCGGCATCTTCACGAAGGCCGCCGACGTCGGCGCGGACCTGGTCGGCAAGGTCGAGCAGGGAATTCCCGAGGACGACCCGCGCAACGCCGCGACGATCGCCGACAACGTCGGTGACAACGTGGGCGACTGCGCCGGCATGGCGGCGGACCTCTTCGAGTCCTACGCGGTCATGCTGGTCGCCGCGCTGATCCTGGGCAGCTCCGCCTTCGGTTCCAGCGGCCTGATCTTCCCGCTCATCGTGCCGGCCATCGGTGTCATCACCGCCGTCATCGGCGTGTACATCACGAAGGCGCGTGCGGGCGAGGGTGGTCTCGTCACGATCAACCGCTCGTTCTACATCTCCGCGGTGATTTCCGCGGTGCTCTCGGCCGTCGCGGCGTTCGTCTACCTGCCGAGCAGCTTCTCCGAGTTCGGCACGGCGTTCGCGGGCAACACCGGCAACCCGGCGGTCATCGCGACCGTCGCCGTGATCATCGGCATCGTGCTCGCCGCGGTCATCCTGAAGCTCACGGGTTACTACACCGGCACCGAGCACAAGCCGGTGCAGGACGTCGCCAAGACGTCGGAAACCGGTGCCGCCACGGTGATCCTCTCCGGCATTTCGGTCGGTTTCGAGTCCGCCGTGTACACCGCACTCGTGATCGGTGCCGCCGTGTTCGGTGCGTACCTGCTGGGCGGCGGCGTCGCGCTGTTCGCCGTCGCGCTCGCCGGCACCGGCCTGCTGACCACCGTCGGCGTCATCGTCGCGATGGACACCTTCGGCCCGGTCTCCGACAACGCGCAGGGCATCGCCGAGATGTCGGGCGACGTCGACGAGAAGGCCGCGCAGATCCTGACCGAGCTGGACGCGGTGGGCAACACCACCAAGGCCATCACCAAGGGCATCGCGATCGCCACGGCGGTCCTCGCGGCCACGGCGCTGTTCGGGTCCTATTCGGACGCGATCACGAAGGCGGTCGGTGGCACCGGCGACTTCATCGCCAACATCGTGAACCCGTCCACACTGGTCGGCGTGATCGTCGGCGCGGCCGTCGTGTTCCTGTTCTCGGGTCTCGCCGTCAACGCGGTTTCGCGTGCGGCCGGCGCGGTGGTGCAGGAAGTGCGCCGCCAGTTCCGCGAGATCGCCGGGATCATGGAGGGCACCACGCGGCCCGAGTACGGCAAGGTCGTGGACATCGTCACGCGCGACTCGCTGCGTGAACTCGCCACGCCGGGTCTGCTCGCGGTGTTCGCCCCGATCGCCGTGGGCTTCGGCCTCGGCACGGGCGCTCTCGCCGGCTACCTGGCCGGTGCGATCGCCACCGGCACCCTGATGGCGATCTTCCTCGCCAACTCCGGTGGTGCCTGGGACAACGCCAAGAAGCTCGTCGAAGACGGCAACCACGGCGGCAAGGGCTCGGCCGGGCACGAGGCCACCATCATCGGTGACACCGTCGGTGACCCGTTCAAGGACACCGCGGGCCCGGCCATCAACCCGCTGATCAAGGTGATGAACCTGGTCTCCGTGCTGATCGCGCCGGCGGTCGTCAGCCTCACGCTCGGCGGCGGCGCCAACACCACGTGGCGCATCGTGATCGCGGTCGTCGCGGTCGCGGTCATCGTCGCGGCGATCGTCGTGTCCAAGCGGCGCGGCACGGTCATCGAAAACGCTCCGGCGGAGGCGAAGGCCTGATCCGCCGTTCGAACACCGTCCGGGGCCCGGCGCGCTGCTCGCGTGCCGGGCCCCGGCGTGTCGGGAATTCTTCCCGCACTCCGGTGGGTGACTTGCGAATGATTCTCGGATCGGTACGGTCGGGGGCACCTGGACGTCGACGGGCAGGAGGTGTCGCGGTGCGGCCGCGGTCGACCGTTCTAGCCGCGCTGGTCACGGCACTCGGGGTCGGCCTTGCCGCCTGCGGGCAGCAGCCGCCGGTGTCGCAGACCCACAGCGGTGGGCAGGCGGACACCTCCAGCGAGGCCGATCCGGCCGCGAGATGGGCGGACGGCTATTGCTCGGCGGTCACCCACCTCGTGCGCACGCTCGCGAACCTGCCCGAGATCGACCCGAGCTCGCCCGAACAGGCGTCCCGCACGTCGAGCCGCCTCCTGTCGTCCGTCGTCGACGGCATCGACCAGACCGTCGACGGCCTCGACCGCGTCGGCCCGCCGCCCCTCCCCGGCGACGACCAGGCACGCGGCGACCTGCTCAAGCAGTTCACCTCCGTCCGCTCGCGCGCCGACACCGTTCGCGAACGCCTCGACACGGCCACCGACGCCTCCGCCACCAAAACCGCCCTCGGCGACGCCCGGGCCACCCTCGACGACGTCGCCGCCCTCAACGTCCTCCAAGGCCTCAACGCGACGCCGGAGCTCTCGGCCGCGGGGAAGCGGGCGCCGGACTGCCAGCAGCTCGTGGTACCGCCGGCACCGCGCTGACGGGGTGCTTCGGCGAGACAGACGGGTAGTTGGCGGTCAGCTGCTGCCTAGGTGGCCGTGAGCTCGTCGATCTTCCGCCGCTGCCACCGGCGCGACACGTCGAGCAGCTCCGGTCGGCTGTTGGTCAGCTCCGGCGACGCGCGCCGCCGACCCGGGCCAGAGGTGTCGTGAGGCGTCACCGGCTGCGTTCGCGGCGGACCATGCGCCTGGCGACGAGTGCGTGGCGCTGACGGAATTTTCGGTCAGGCGAACGAGGGAGCGCGGCGAACCACCGCTGCCGAGGTGGCGGTGAGGGCGTTGAACGTCATGCGGAGCCACCGAGCGGCGTGGCGAGGACCTCGTGCCAGCTGTGGGTGAGCTCCGGCGAAGCCCGGCGGTGACGGGGTTCGCTAGCTCTCCGCGTCGAGCTCGCTCGTGAGCCGGATCAGGTAGCCGGCGAAGCGTTGCCGGTCGGTGGCCGACCAGGTGGCGGTGAGGTCGTTGAACGTTCTGCGCTGCCATTGGTGCGAGGCCTTGAGCAGTTCGCGCCCGGTGCCGGTGAGCTGCAGCGACGCGCGACGCCGGTCCTGGCCCGAGGTGCCGCGGGTGAGGTAGCCGGCGGCGGTCGCGTCGCGGACCATGCGGCTGGCGCCGGAGTGGTCGAGCCCGAGGTGGTGCGCGACGGTCGCGACGGTCACCTCATCGGTGTGCTCGCTGCCCGTGTCGACGGCCTCGACCGCGAGGATGTGCTGCACGTGGCGCATCTCGCCTGTGAGCTCGGTCGACGTGCGCAGGGTCCAGCGCCGGGACCAGTGCCTGACCAGGCGGAACAACGCGGGGCCGGCTTCGGTGAGGGGTGGCGTCACGGCCTCCACCCTACCTTGACTGTGTGCGATCCGCATGCATAACGTGTGCGATATGCATGTACTTCTCCGCGGTCGTGACGCCGCCTTCGCCGCGCTCGTGCTGGGGCTGCTGATGGCTTCGCTCGATACCAGCGTGGTGGTCGCGGCGCTGCCGTCCATCGGCGTTGACCTGGGCGATCCGGGTGCGGTGGGCGGGGTGACGGCGGCGTACCTGCTGGCGGTCGCGGTCGCCACGCCGGTGCACGGCAGCCTCGGTGACCGTTGGGGGCGGCGGCGCATGTTCGTCGGCTCGGTAACAGCGTTCGCCGTCGGGTCGGTGGCGTGCGCCTTGGCGCCGAATCTGGCCGCGTTGATCGTGTTTCGCGCGGTGCAGGGGCTGGGTGGGAGCGGGCTGATCGTGGCCGCGGTGGCCGCGATGGCGGAGCTGTTCGACCGAGACGAGCTGGTGCGGCGGCAAGGCTGGCTGACAGCCGTGTTCGCGTTGTCGTCGATCGGTGGTGCTCCGCTGGGCGGCCTGTTGGTGGCTGTCGCGGGCTGGTGGTCGATCTTTCTGATCAACCTGCCGATCTGCGTCGTGGCTCTGTTTCTCGGGGTGCGTTCGGTGCCGGGCACGTGGCGCGCGGGCCGAATCCGGTTCGACTGGACGGGCGCGGTTCTGGTCGCGGTCGTCGGTGGCTGTGTCGTCGTGCTCGGCAGCAGTGCGGCGCCGGGGTGGGCGCCCGTGCTGGTGGTCGTCGCACTAGCCGCGACGGTCGCCTTCGTGCAGGTCGAACGGCGTGCGGCCGCGCCATTGGTCCCGCCGCGGCTGTTCGCCGACGCCCGCCTCGCGAGGGTTGTCGCCGTCACCTTCCTGACCGGCGTGGCGCTGTTCGGCAGCTTCACCTACGTCCCACTGGCCATTGGCGTCGCGCGTCCGGCGGCCACGGGGCTGCTGCTCATGCCGATGAGCATCGGGCAGGTGCTGGTGACCACCGGGTTCGCGCTGCTCGCCCGCCGATGGCCACGTGTCACGGTGTGGGGTCGGTTCGGGCTGGTCCTCGGCGTGGCCGGACTCCTTGCCACTGCGGCACTCCCGCTCCTCCAGTCCGGCCCGACGAGGTTGGTCGCCGTCGTCGTGGGGCTCGCGTGCAGCGGTGCCGCGCTCGGGCTGTCCATGCAGACCTACACGTTGCTGGCGCAGTCGTGGGCACCAACGGACATCCTCGGCGCCGGGATGGCCACACTCACCTTCGCGCGCCAGATCGGCGGCTCGCTCGGGATCGCGATCTTCGGCCTGCTCACGCTGCCTGCGGTGTTCCTCGTGGCCGCTGCCGCTCTGCTGGTCGCCGTGGTCGCCGCTCCCCGCGCCGGCGACGACCGCGCGGCGGCATGATCGCTCGATCGGCGAAAATCCGCCGCGTAACCCTCGCGTCCGATCGAACTTGTGTTCTATCATGATCCGCGTGGATCGGACGATCTCGCTGTTCTCGGCGGAGGCGAGCGGCCCGGGGCTTGCGGACCTGGCCGGCCTGCTGTGCTGCCAAGGACAGATCACCGGCTTCGGGCGCACGGCAGCGCGGCTGTCCGTGAACGTCGACGAGCAGTGGCGCGCCCGGGTGCTGGCGCGTGAGTGCCGTCGGCGTGGGGCCGACGCGCAGGTGGCGGTGAGGGAGTGCGGGCGGCCGCAGGTGCGCACGTCGTTCCGGGTCGACCTCCTTCCGCTGTCCGTGCAGTGGCTGCGCCAGGGGTGCTCGGGTCCGTCCGAAGACGATTCGGGCAAAGCGCTGCCCGAAGGCTTCCGGTTGAGCGGCGCGATGCTGCGCATGTGGGCCCTGGCGGCGGGGCGGCAGGGGCCGTCGGGCTACCTGCTCGGCATGGATCCGCTGGCGCCGCACCTGCACGACGATCTGCTGGCCGCGCTGGCGCCACTGGGCGTCCACGCGCGGTTGCTGGGGCCGAAGGCCGAGGAGCCCGCCGCGCGGTTGACCGGGCGGCGCAAGCTCGACGGGCTGCTGGAGCTCATCGGCGAGGCGCCCGCGGGCGCGGAGGACGCGTGGCCCGAGCTGCCCGAGCTCCGCGAGGAAACGCGGCCCGAACGCACTGAAGGGGACTCACGCCGCGGCGGAGGCGGCGGGAGTCCCCTTCAGTATTTGCTGGGTGACGTCCTGGAAGCAGTCGGTTAGGGCTTCGGCAGTGTGCAACCAGCCCGGTTGAGGTCGATTTCGCTCGCCGTCGTCAGACACGCGGGAATACCGAACGTCTCCTCGCCGTACTTGGTACCGGGATGCACGGTCACGTTCCCGGACCCGTCGACCTCGCACGGGTTGTCGAGCGTGCAGCGCTGGCCGTCGTCGTTCGACGTGTTGTTCACGCCGATGACCTTGCCGGTCGCGGTCTCGACGATCGGGGAGCCGGACGTGCCGCCGACGGTCTTGCACTCGGGCGTGTAGCGGATCGAGTCCTTCCACACCCAGCCGTTCTCGTGCAGCTCGTTCACGAACCCGTCGATCGAGCAGGAGGAGATGGTCTTCCAGTAGCCCGAGACCACGTCGATGTGCGTGCCCGCGGTCGGGTGCGCCGAGACGAGCTCGAGCGGCGAGACCCGGTACTTCTGCTTGATCTGGGCGTAGGTGGTGTCGAGTTGGTAGAGCGACACGTCGGTGTCGGTCATGGTCGCGTACACGACCTTCTTGGCCTTCAGCGTCCCGAGTGAACTTTTGCCGTCCGACGACAGAAGGCTGAAGGTCCGAGTGGATCGCTGACCGATGATGACCTCGCCGGGAGCGGGAAAACCCGACTCCAGGCAGTGACCGTTGGAAAGTACGAGTGCGGGTGCCGTGTCCGGCGTGCCGGCCGGTTTGACGACCGAGCCGGAGCAGTTGGACAGCGCCACCGTGCCGGAGAACGTGGTGGTCGCGGCGCTCGCCTCAGGGGCGGTGACCAGGGCGAACGCGGCCACCGCCGCGAGCACGCCACCGAGCAGGCGTCGGGTCATGGTGGTTCCTTTCGGCTCGACGAGGTAGTAAGTGAAGCGGTGCCGACGTCGGGACCACCACCGTCGAACGGAGGGTATCGGCGTGATCACGAGATACCCTGCACGGCACGTGTCCGGAATCACGTGCTAGGTGTGGAGAGGAAACATCGCCGAGGTCAAAGGCGATCCGACGGGCAGGGGCCCGGCGGCGTGTCAGGCCACCTAGCCGCTGCGCGGCCGGTGCGGGCGTGCACACTGGCAGGTCGAAGACGCGGGCGCAGCACCCCTCGTCGAGGGGTAAAGGAGTGCCGCCGCCATCGAGGGCGATGGCGCGGGGATGAGTGGAGAGCAGGGCAGCGTGGCAGGAGCACGGACCAAGAAGGACGGCACCGGGACGAACGGCGCCGGGACTCGGCGGCTGGTGATCGTCGAGTCGCCTACGAAGGCCCGCAAGATCGCCCCGTACCTCGGCGGCAACTACGTCGTCGAGTCCTCCGTCGGGCACATCCGCGACCTTCCGCGCGGCGCGGCCGACGTGCCGGCCCAGTACAAGGGCGAGTCGTGGGCGCGCCTCGGCGTGGACATCGACAACGACTTCAAGCCGCTCTACATCGTCACGCCGGACAAGAAGTCGAAGGTCACCGAGCTCAAGGGCCTGCTGAAGGACGTCGACGAGCTTTACCTCGCCACGGACCCCGACCGCGAGGGCGAGGCCATCGCGTGGCACCTGCTCGAGACGCTCAAGCCCAAGGTGCCCGTGCGCCGCATGGTGTTCCACGAGGTCACCGAGCAGGCGATCCGCGCGGCCGCCGACGCGACCCGCGAGCTCGACGTCGACCTCGTCGACGCGCAGGAGACCCGCCGCATCCTCGACCGCCTCTACGGCTACGAGGTTTCGCCGGTGCTGTGGAAGAAGGTCATGCCGAAGCTCTCGGCGGGCCGCGTGCAGTCCGTGGCGACGCGGATCGTGGTCGAGCGTGAGCGGGAGCGCATGCGTTTCACCTCGGCTTCGTACTGGGACATCTCCGCGACGATGCAGGTGAACACAGCCGCGGGCGCTTCTTCTGACGACACAGTTTCGCCGCAGACGTTCCCGGCGCGCCTGGTCGGCGTCGACGGCGCCCGCCTGGCCACGGGCCGCGACTTCGACTCCGACGGCCGGCTCAAGGGCACGGCCAAGGAGATCCGCGTGCTCGGCGAGGCCGAGGCGCAGGCCCTGACGCAGGCGCTGGCCGATCGCGACTTCACCGTGTCCAGCGTCGAGGAGAAGCCGTACACGCGGAAGCCGTACGCGCCCTTCATGACCTCGACGCTGCAGCAGGAAGCGGGCCGCAAGCTGCGCTTCACGTCCGAGCGCACGATGCGGATCGCGCAGAAGCTGTACGAAAACGGCTACATCACCTACATGCGTACCGACTCGACCACGCTGTCGGAGTCGGCGATCTCGGCCGCCCGCAGCCAGGCGACGCAGTTGTACGGCAAGGAATACGTGTCGCCTTCGCCGCGGCAGTACACGCGCAAGGTGAAGAACGCGCAGGAAGCCCACGAGGCGATCCGCCCGTCGGGTGAGGTGTTCCGCACGCCGGGCCAGGTCGCGGGCGAGCTGGACTCCGACGAGTTCCGCATGTACGAGATGATCTGGCAGCGCACGATCGCGTCGCAGATGGCCGACGCGAAGGGCACCACGATGTCGGTGCGCATCGTCGGCACCGCGACCTCGGGCGAGGAGTGCACCTTCGCCGCTTCGGGCCGCACGATCACCTTCGCCGGCTTCCTGAAGGCCTACGTCGAGGCCGTCGACACCGAGGCCGGCGGCGAGGCGGACGACAAGCAGAGCCGCCTGCCGGTGCTGGTGAAGGACCAGGGGCTGACCGCGTCCGACCTGTCGGCCGACGGCCACACCACCTCACCGCCCGCGCGCTACTCCGAGCCGAGCCTCGTGAGCAAGCTGGAAGAGCTGGGCATCGGCCGCCCGTCGACGTACGCGTCGATCATCAAGACCATCCAGGACCGCGGCTACGTGTGGAAGAAGGGCTCCGCCCTGGTGCCCTCGTGGGTCGCGTTCGCCGTGATCGGCCTGATGGAGCGGCACTTCGAGCGCCTGGTGGACTACAACTTCACCGCCGGTCTCGAAGACGAGCTCGACCGCATCGCCAACGGCGATGAGCAGCGCGTGGAGTGGCTCCAGAAGTTCTACTTCGGTGGCGACTTCGGCGTGGAAGGCTCGGTCGGACGGCTCGGTGGCCTGAAGAAGCTGGTCGACGGCAGTGTCGAGGGCATCGACGCGCGCGAGATCAACTCGATCCCGCTGTTCAACGACGCCGACGGGCACAAGGTCGTCGTGCGCGTGGGCCGCTACGGGCCGTACCTCGAGCGTGAGGTCGACGGCCAGTCGCAGCGCGCGAACCTGCCCGAGGACTTGCCGCCGGACGAGCTGACGTCGGAGATCGCGGAGAAGCTCTTCGCGACGCCGCAGGAAGGCCGTCAGCTGGGCGTCGACCCGGTGAGCGGGCACGAGATCGTGGCGAAGGAAGGCCGCTTCGGCCCGTACGTCACCGAGGTGCTGCCCGAGGGCGAGCCGCTGCCCGAGGGCGCGACGGCCGCGCAGAAGAAGGCCGCGAAGGCGAAGGCGCCGAAGCCGCGTACGGGCTCGTTGTTCAAGTCGATGACCATCGAGACGATGACGCTCGAGGACGCGCTGAAGCTGCTGTCGCTGCCGCGCGTGGTGGGCAAGGACCCGGAGTCGGGTGACGAGATCACCGCGCAGAACGGGCGCTACGGGCCCTACCTGAAGAAGGGCACGGACTCGCGCTCGATCCAGACCGAGGACCAGCTGTTCTCGATCACGCTGGAAGAAGCGCTGAAGATCTACTCGGAGCCGAAGCAGCGCGGCCGGTCGGCCACGGCGAAGCCGCCGCTCAAGGAGCTCGGTGACGACCCCGTGTCGGGCAAGCCGATGGTGGTCAAGGACGGGCGCTTCGGCCCGTATGTCACCGACGGCGAATACAACGCGACGCTGCGGAAGTCCGACAGCATCGAGGAGCTGACGGCCGAGCGCGGCGCGGAGCTGCTGGCGGAGAAGCGGGCGAAGGGCCCGGCCCCGAAGCGCCGCACCACGACGACGCGCAAGGCGCCGGCGAAGTCCACCGCGGCCAAGTCGGCTTCGGCCACGAAGTCGGCCGCTGCGGCGAAGTCGACGACGGCCAAGAAGGCGCCCGCGAAGAAGGCGAGCACCGCGAAGGCCAAGTAGCAGGCGGAGTTTCCGTCGGGGCCACCCGAGACGTTCGGGTGGCCCCTTCTTCGCGTCTGGGGGACGTTTTCGATGCAGGAGACGCGGCGTGCGAGGGCGGCCGTTTCGGTGGTGTTCGCGGTGTGCGGGGCGGCGTTCGCCACGTGGGCCGCGCGGATCCCGGCGGCCCAGGCCCACGCGGGACTGAGCGCGGGGCAGCTGGCGATCGGCCTGTTCGGCCTCGCGGCGGGGTCCGTGGTGGCGCTGGTGGCGGCCGGGCCGTTGCTCACGAAGATCGGCAGCCGCCGGGGGGTCGTGGTCGGCGCCACGGTGCTGTGCGCGGGCCTGCCATTGGCCGCGCTCGCGTCGAACCTGGTCGCTTTCGTGGGGGCGCTCGTGGTGCTCGGGATGGGCAACAGCCTGCTCGACGTGTCGATGAACGCCCACGCCGCGCGCGTCGAGGAGGCGTACGGGCGGCCGATCTTCGCCGGCTTCCACGCGTTCTGGAACATCGGCGGGCTGCTGGGTTCCGGGGCCGGGGCGCTGTTGGAGCGCGTGCCGATCGGGGTGCACTTCACCGTGACGGGCGTGGTGCTGCTGGTGGTCGCGCTGGCGGCGTCGACGCGCTTCCTGCCGGGCGCCGACCGCGGCCAGGGCGAAGCGGCGTTCGCGCTGCCGGGCAAGGCGCTGATCCCGCTCGGGGTGATCGCGTTCTGCGGGTTCGTGGCCGAGGGGACGGTGAACGACTGGAGCGCGGTTTACCTGCGGGAGGTCACGGTCGCGTCGGCTGCGTTGGCGTCGCTGGGGTACTTCGCGTTCTCGATCACGATGATCGCGGTTCGTGTGGTGGCCGATCGGCTGGTGGCGCGGGTCGGCGTGGTGCCGTTCATGCGGGTGGCGACCTTGGTGACCGTGGTCGGGTTCTTGCTGGTGGTGGCGGTGCCGGTGCCGGGGTTCGCGGTGGCCGGCTTCGCCGTGGTGGGGCTCGGGGTGTCGGGCATGGTGCCGCTGGCGTGGAGCGCGGCCGGCCGCAAGCAGCCTGACGCTCCGGGCCGCGCGATCGCGGCCGTGGCGGCGTGCGGCTACTTCGGCTTCCTCGTCGGCCCGGTCCTCGTCGGCGCCCTGGCCGGCGGCATCGGGCTGCACTGGACTTTGGGCGTGGTCGGGGCGCTGGTGGTGTCGGTGTACTTCCTGGCTCCGACCATGCGGACGGTCCCGGTTCCGGCCCGCTGACCGACCGTTCGGCGCAACGTGGCGGCGAGTCGAACAAAAGTTCGAAAAATTGTCGGTACCAGGGTGTTCAATGCAAGGGTGAGTTCAGCGACCGCAGTCTTCGACGTCATCGACGAAGTCATCGCGCCGCTCCGGGCCGAGGTACCGGAGCGGCCATCGGTGATGGAGTTCTACGACCCGCAGTTCACGGTGCCGCCGGTGCTGGAGGGGGTGGGTGGTTCTGGTTCAGGTGGTTCCGGGCCTCCTGGGGGCCGTGGCCCTCGTGGCTCGGGGTCTCGTGATGGTTCGGGTTCTCGGGGCTCGGGGTCTTGGGGCTCGGGTTCTTCGGGGTCCGGTGGTCCCTTCGGTGGCTCGGGTCCTTCGCGCAGTTCGGGTTCTGGGGGAGGTGAGGAGGCCTCGAGGGGTTCGGGCTCCGGTGGATCGGGCGATCGAGGAGGCTCGAGTGCCGCTGGAGGCGCGGGGTCCTCTGGCGGCTCGGGCTTCTTTGGCGGCTCGGAATCTCGGGACGGCTCGGGTTCGTCCGGTAGTTCGGATGGTCGGGGTTCGGAGGGTTCGGGGCAGTCTGGCGCCTGGGACTCGCGGGGCACCTCGGGACCTGGGCACAGCGGGGGTTCTCGCGACGGCTCGGGTCGTTCGGGCGAGTCGGGGTCGTGGGGTGACTCGGGAGCTTCCGGGGCCGGCGGCGCTGAGGGGTCTTCGGGCTCGTCGGGGTCTTCGGGGTCTTCGGAGTCGGAGGAGCTGAGCCTGGCCGACCAGGTGCGGCAGTCGTTCGGGCCCGCGCTGGTGCCGGCGTTGATCGAGGAGATCGAGCAGTACACGCGTTTTGTGGCGGGCATGTCGGAGCTGGGCCTGGTGCCCGAGGGTGAGGTGACGCCGGAGGCCGTCGGGCTCTACCGCGTTCTGCGGGGCGGCTTCATCCGCGGCGTGGTCACCGGCGTCTTCCCGGCACGCCCGGAGCCGTGGGAGGTCCGCTTCTTCGGCGACGAGGACTACACCACGGTGATGAGCAAGCTGGGCCGTCGGGCGCGGCTGCGTTCCGGCCTGCTCAGCGCCCTGCCGGGCTGGGTGTTCGACGGGCTGCCGGACCGTCCGCCCGGACCGGGGCCGGCCGTCCGCATCGAAACCGACCGCAGCGGCCTCGTCCCGCGCGCCGCGTGGGGCTCGCTCGACGTCATCCGCGCCGCGGTCGCCCGCCCGCGCCTCGGCACGGTCCTCGTCGACCTGGCCGTCCGCGACGCCGTCCTCGCCGAGTACCCGCACGGCGCCTTCGGCCTCGTCGACAACGACCAGGGCCGCTACCAGTTCTGCGCCGCCCCCCGCCCCGACGGCGGCTGGCTCATGACCTGGCAACCCGCCACCCGCAGCACGGCAGAGGCGTGGATCGTCGAAGCGGTCCGCAACCATGCCTGACCGACACGACGCCCGACCTGGGCATCCGGCCACCGCGAACGGAGGTGAAGGACGCCGGCTTCGAAAGGCGCGTCGCGGCTGAGCCGCTGGAGCCAAGCGCGCTCCGCCGCAGCGCTTGGCTTGTGCTTCGCGGTCGGCTCGCCGGTGCTGGCCCGGCGGTGCTGGCCCGGCGGAGTTGGCCCGGCGGAGTTGACCGCGCCAGCGCGCGGACGGGCAAGGCATCCAGCTGAACCGGCGCCGCAGAGCCTCGCGGAGGCGAGTTCGCCGAGCGGGTGAGCCCGGCGCTGTCGCCGGCTGAGCCGGAGGCGCCGATTGCCGTTGCGCCGAAGTGCTTCGGCGGGCGGGTGGGCCTGGTCCCGTCGTCGGCTGAGCCGGAGGCGTCGATTGCCGTTGTGTCGAGATGCTTCGGCGGGCGGGTGGGCCTGGTCCCATGGTCGGCTGAGCCGGAGGCGCCGATTGCCGTTGCGCCGAGATGCTTCGCTGGACCGGTGAGCACGGCCCCATCGTCGGCCGAACTCGCGCCGCAGACCGCCGTCGCGCCTGAAATGGCCCGCCGAGCCCCAGGGCGCCGGCCACGATCGATTACGAAGAGTGCCCGATCTCGTGACCGGTATCACCCCCGGACGTCGCTTTCGGCGGTCGACCGGGGTGGCCGTGGCCTGCAAACTGCTGCGGGACCCGTCAGGTCGGCGGCGTGGGCGCGAGCGTTTCTGCGGCCATTGGGCGGATGCGGGAGCCGGTAGTGTCGCCGACACTGGAAGGCGAGGACATTCCGTAGTGAGGTGGTCACCATGAGCACGAGCGGTGGGGCTCCTTTCTTCAATGCCCCCCAAGGCACCAACGCCCGCAGTGCACCGCAGCCGGAGCGCGATGGGACGTTGGACGGCAGCGTCGGCGGGGAGCGGTTCGCCGATCCGCTCGCCGGGCTGGTCACGGCGGCCGAGGCGGCGCCCGCGGCGGACGAGGCGCGGCCGTTGCCGACCGCGCGGCCCGTGCAGCACGACCCCGAGGCCGTGAAGCGGATGGTCGAGGCCGCGCTGCGGGAGGAGGCCGCGCGCACGCCGCAGCCGATCCAGCCGGCCGAAGAGAAGCCCGACGGTGTGCCGCTCGGGTTGCTGCCGCGGCAGCGGACGTGGCCCACGCGCGCGCCGCAGCTGCTCAAGCGGGTGCCGAGGCCGCGACCGAAGGCGAAAGCTGAGGTCGCCGACGATGACATCGAGGCCGAACTGGCCGAACGGCAGGCGAAAAAGCGCAGTCTGCCGAACATCGGCATGCCGAACCTGGGCCGGCCGTCGACGAGCGCGGCGGGTGTGATCCTCGCGGTCGTGCTGCTCATCGTGTTCGTCGTGATCGCGCTGTACATGGTGTCGAGCCTGGTCAGCAGTGTGACGGGCCTGTTCAGCTGACGTCGCTCCACCACCGCCACACCCGGGCCGGTGCCGTGTCCGGATCGGCGATCGGGCTACCCTGGCGACACGGTCGGGGGATCCTAAACAGGGTTTACCCGACGCCGCCGTGACGAGTGGGGTGGGCGTATCAGCGAAGGCGTGCGGTCGGTACCCGGCGCCGGATCGGGTGGTTCGGCGAGTGCCGAGACATCCACGATCCACCGCGTCCGGCGGGTGCTGGCCATCAGACCGTTCCGTCGGCTGTGGGGCGTCACGTACCTGTGCAGTGTCGCCGACTGGCTGAACCTGCTCGCTCTCACAGCCCTGAGCACGAAGCTGCTCACCAACTACACCGCGCAGAACTTCGCGTTCGTCGGCGTGGTGCTCACGAACCTGCTGCCCGGCCTGCTGTTCGCGCCCATCGGTGGCCTGCTGGCCGACCGCTTCGACCGCCGCAAAGTGATGATCGTCTGCGACTTCCTGCGCTGCGGTTTCCTGCTGTCGATCGCGATCGTCGGCGCGCCCTGGTGGCTGTTCGTCGCGAACTTCCTCGTCGGCTGCTGCTCGATCATGTGGATCCCGTCGAAGGACGCGGCGGTACCCAACCTGCTGCGCCGCCCGGACCAGGTCGAGACGGCCAACCAGCTCGGCCTCGTGATGACCTACGGCCTCGCCGTGATCACCGCCGCCGGCGCCAACGCGCTCATCCTCGGCGCGAACACCACGTTCCACCTCTTCCAAGGCGCCACGGCCGACCTATACATCGCGAAGATCGTGGTGGTCATCAACGGCCTGCTGTACTTGACCAGCGGCATCCTCATCGCCACGCGGATTCCCGAGCTGTCGCTGCGCGACGTACACAAGCTGCCCGACCAGAAGGTCAAGAACGCCGACGAGGAGAAGTTCGGCCTCGGCGAAATGGTGCGCGACGGCCTGCGCTTCATCAAGAGCACGCCCTTGGTGCGAGGGCTGCTGATCGGCGCGTTCGGAGCGTTCGCCGCGGGCGGGGCCGTGGTCGCCTCGGCCAAGCCGTACTCGTCGTCGCTGCTTGCCGGTGACGCCGCGTTCAACCTGCTGGTCCTCGCCGTGTTCCTCGGCCTCGCCACCGGCATGGCCCTCGCGCCCAAGCTCGCCCGGCGGCTGCCGCACGACCGGCTGTTCGGCATCTCGATCGTGGTGGCCGGCCTCTCGCTGGTGATCATCGCGCTGTCGCCACACCTCGCGATCTCGGTGATCGCCGTGGCGCTCACCGGCTTCTGCGCCGGCATCGCGTTCCTCACCGGCGTCACGATCATCGGCTCGCGCGTGGAAGATGCGATCCGCGGCCGCGTGAACGCGATCTACCAGTCGATGCTCAAGATCGTGCTGTTCGGCTCGACCATCGTCACGCCCGCGTTGATCGGTCTCGTCCGCCCGCACCAGATCAACGTGTGGGGCAGCCCCGTCACCATCGACGGCACGCGCCCGGTGATGATCGGCGGTGGCCTGCTCGCAGTGCTGCTCGGCGTGATCGCCTACCGGCAGATGGACGATCGCCGCAGCGAGAAGATCCTCACCGACCTGCGCAATGCCCTGCGCCGCGCGCCCCGGCGCGTCAACGGTTTCCTCATCGCACTCGAAGGCACCACGGCCATCAACACCGCCAGCCAGGCCGCGCGGCTCTCGCGCTGGCTCGGCACCGGCACCCGGCCCGTGGTGCTGGCGGCCGACCCCGCGCTCGACGAGCGGCGATTCCGTTCGCTGATCTCCGACGCGTCGCTCACGGGCGCGCGGGCCCAGGCGCTCGTCGCCGCGGCCGTGCGCGCCGAGCTGGTGGAACGCGAGATCCAGCCGGCGCTCGACGCCGGCTCCGTGGTGGTGATGGAGCGCTTCGTCGACTCGCCGCTGGCGCATCTATGCGCGGTTGCGGGCCTCGACGCCGACGAGCTCGAAGGTCTGGCCGACTGGGCCACGGGCAAGCTGCGCCCCGACCTCACGGTGCTGCTCGACGCCGAACCGGACCAGCACGACGAGAACCCGCCGGCGTCGGTCAACGACCAGTGGCGCATGCAGCACCTGCTCGCCGAGATGGCCGCGGCCGACCCCGACCGCTACGTGGTCGTCGACGCCGAAGGCACCGACGACGAGGTCGCCGCACGCGTCCGCACGGCTGTGCTCGCGGTGTTCGTCGGCCGCCTGTCCG
The DNA here is from genome assembly GCF_040689465.1 of Amycolatopsis sp. NPDC051373. NCBI lineage: Bacteria > Bacillati > Actinomycetota > Actinomycetes > Pseudonocardiales > Pseudonocardiaceae > Amycolatopsis > Amycolatopsis sp. NPDC051373. The sequence continues at coordinate 329,226 of NZ_JBFBAE010000005.1, forward strand.
GGCTGGCGCCTTCTGAGCCGGCCGAGCGTCCGGAGCTGGACCACAGCACGCACGCCGTGGCGACGGCCGACGTCGTCGAAGTCGCCGTCGCGGAAGCCGAGCTCGCGCCCGTGCAGGAAGTGTCCGAAGTGGACGCCAAGTGACCGGGCCGATCGGCGTCTGGGCCGAGCTCGTGGGCCAGGAGCCGGCGGTCGAAACGTTGTCGTCGGCTTCGTCGGCGGCCGCGAAGATCGTGGCGGGGGAGCCTGTCCCGCCGGGCGCGATGACGCACGCCTGGCTGATCACGGGCCCGCCGGGGTCCGGCCGTTCGGTCGCGGCGCGCACGTTCGCGGCCGCGCTGCAGTGCAGCACCGGCACGGGCTGCGGCGCGTGCCCCGGCTGCCGCACGACGATGGCGGGCACTCACGCCGACGTCCGGCTCGTGGTGCCCGAAGGCCTGTCGATCTCGGTCGCGGAGATGCGCGCGCTGGTGCAGGCCGCCGCACGGCGCCCGACCACGGGCGAGTGGCAGGTCGTGATCATCGAGGACGCCGACCGGCTCACGGAGGGCGCGTCGAACGCGCTGCTCAAGGCCGTCGAGGAGCCGCCGGAGCGCACGGTGTTCCTGCTGTGCGCGCCGTCGGACCACCCGGACGACGTGTCGGTGACCATCCGCTCGCGCTGCCGTCTGGTGACGCTGCGGACGCCGCCGCCCGAGGCCATCGCGCAGGTGCTGGTCGCCCGCGACGGCGTCGACCCTGAGCTCGCGCAGTGGGCCGCGTCGGTCTGCGGCGGCCACGTCGGCCGCGCGCGCCGGCTCGCCACGGACGACTCCGCGCGCCAGCGCCGGGCCACCGTGCTGCGGATCCCGACGGGCCTGCGCCGCCCCGCCGACGTCTTCACCAGCGCCGACCAGCTGATCAGCGCCGCGGAGGCCGACGCCGGCGAGGAGAGCAAGGCCCGCGACGAGAACGAACGCTCGGAGCTGCGCACCGCCATGGGCGGCGACGGCATCGGCAAGGGCGTCGCCGGAGCCAAGCGCGCCGCCGAGGCCGCCGTGAAGCAGCTCGAAAAACGCCAGAAGTCCCGCGCGACCCGCACCCAGCGCGACACGCTCGACCTCGCGCTCGTCGACCTCGCCGGCTTCTACCGCGACGTCCTCGTCACCACCACCCACTCCGGCGCGACCCTCAACCACCCCGACCACGCCGACGACATCCGCGCCGCCGCCGCGGCCTGGACGCCGGAATCCACGCTGCGCCGCCTGGAAGCCGTCCTCGAATGCCGCGAGGCGATCGAGCTGAACGTCAAACCGCGCATCGCCGTGGAAGCCATGGTGACGACGCTGCGCCAGGGCTGAGCTGACTGCGCAGCAATTGACAACGACCGCAGCAAACGACGACGGCGCGAGGCCGCCGCCTGCAGCGGCCGCGCTGAGACTTGGCCGCAGTGGCCATTCCTCGCCGCGGTGATGGTGACGACGCTGCGCCAGGGCTGTCTGTGCGGCAAACGACAACGACCGCAGCAAACGACAACGGCCCGACCACCAGGAAGGTGACCGGGCCGTTCTCACGAACCCCCGGGGATCAGTCGCGCGGATGTGGTGACGGTTTGCGCGGAGTGTCGTCGGAGTGGAGCTTCACCGGCGCGGCGATCCGGCGGCGGTTGGGGAACGCCGCGACCATCACGACGCCGAGCAGCAGCATCGCCGTACCTGCCCAGAAGAGCGGCACGGTGTCGTACGCCGTGCCCGTGTACGCGAGGTTCTTCACCGGCCCTTTGGGTGCCGGGCCGCCGGCCGCGGGCGGGGGTGTGGTGGCCGTGCCGCAGACGACGCCGCCGGTGGGGGCGTAGGCGCGGGCGACCTGTTCGCCCAAGGACAGCTGCGCCAGGGACGACGGGAGGTTGTCGCCGGCGCCGGCGGGGAGCAGTGTCTTCAGGTTTTTCGTCGGGAGCACCTGGAGGTCGAACAGCCGCGCCGAGGCGCCGAGCTGGTAGCCCTTGTACGGCGTCGTCGCGACGGAGCCCTTCTGGTCCAGACCGGCGATCGACAACCGGAGGACGCCGAGGTCGAGGACGGTGCCCGCGGTGTCGCCGACCTGCTGGATGCCCTTCGTCAGCGTGGACACGAGGCCGCCGACCACGGGGATCGAGTTGAGCTGCCCGAACTTGTCGCTCAGGCCCGCAAGCGGGAGGCCGATCGGGATGTCCTTGGTCGGGTGCGCCGCGTCGAGCGTGTACAGCGTCTTGCCGCCGGCCTCGATGGTCAGCACGGGCGCGGTGTAGTCGACCTTCGAGGTCTTCTCGTCGCCGGTCGAGGTGACCGTGAGCGTCGGCTGGCTGGCGACCTTGATCGACAGCTCCAGCGGCGTGCCCTTGAGGATGTCGATGTCGGCGGCCTGCAGCGTCGAGATCGACTGCACCGCCTTGTTCTTCGACCCCGGGATGTCCACGAGCTTCACCTGCGAACGCGACGACAGCGTGTTCGGCAGGCTCAGCAGCGAGCCGGTGCCGTTGGCCGCGGTCTGGCCGCCACCGGACAGCAGGCCGCCGAGGCTCTGCAGGCCCTTGGCCGGGTCGAAGCCCTGCGCGAGCTGCGTGCCCTGCGGCAGGTTCAGTCCACCCTGGCCCAGCAACGGAATCTGCGGCAGCGACGGGATCGCGTTCAGCAGCGAAAGGCTCGAAACCGACGTGCTCGCGTCGGCGATCGTGTCCACGCACGGGCCCAGCGAGTCACTCCAGCGGGCGTGCGCGGTGCCGTTCAGCACGCCGATGTTCAGCAGCGGGTTCGACGGCGCGTTGAGCCCGCCGGACAGCGGCTGCGGGTTGTCCGGCAGCGCGGTCTGCACCACGGAGCCCGGCGTCTGCGGTGCCTGGCCCCCCACGGAAACCCCGAACGGCGAGGCCTGCGCGATCGACTTCTCGTACGCCAGGTACGCCTCGGAGTTCGCCGACGCGCTCGACAGGCCCATCCCGGCTTCCAGCGTCGACTGCTTCGGCAGTGTCTGCCCGAAGCCGGGCAGAATCGTCGACGTCGGCACGGAGTTCGGCAGCAGGCGCAGCACGCCCAGCGCCGTGCCCGCGTCGCCCACCGCGTGGCCGAGCGGCTGCGGCCCGATCGGCGCGGACGCCGGGGGCTGCGACGGGTTCGCCGGCTGCGGGATCGGCGTCGTCGGGATCTCCTGGGCGCTCGCCGGCGCGGCGAGGAGCAGCAGCAACGCCGCTGCCGCGGGCAGGGCCACCGTGCGGGGCAGTCTTCGCCGCATGTGCCGAGTCCTCCAGGTAGGCCGATCGGGCAGTGAGACCGAGGTCATAGGACCCTAACGACGCGGCCCCCGCAAGGTGACGCCAACGACCTCCGCTACACTTGTTCCCGTCGGACGGCGCCAGCCACCCGGCATGCCGCCTTAGCTCAGTCGGCCAGAGCGATTCACTCGTAATGAATAGGTCAGGGGTTCGATTCCCCTAGGCGGCTCCGCAGGTCAGGCCCCATCCGAGACACCTCGGATGGGGCCTGACTCGTCTGGTGGGTGACTAAGTGGGTGACTAAGACGCCTGGTCCGTGGGTGGAGAAAGCTCCGCAGGTTCACCCGTCACGGGGAAAAGCTGATCCATCGCGATCGCGCCCGACTCGACCACCGGGCGGATCTGCTTCCGGTAGACCAGCTCCGTCACGGCCGTGCTGCTGTGCCCGACCAACCGCGAGATCTCCTCGATCGGCATACCGCCGTCCGAGAGGATCGAGACGAAGCTGTGGCGCAGCTCGCGCGGCGTCCACTGCATCGGGTTGAGCCCGGCCGCCTTGACCACGCGACGGAAGTCACGCCGGACGTTGTTGACGTCTCGCTCGGTGCCGACGTTCGTCGCGAACACGAGCCCCTGTTCGCGCCAGTCGGCGCCCGCGACTACCTTCACCGCCTTCTGGGCCACCCGGTGGTCCTCCAGTGCCCTCACGGCCCGCTCAGGCAGCGCGAGCGTGCGCCGGGACTTCCGGGTCTTCGTCTCGCCCTTGGCGCGGACCGACCGCCACACCTTGATGTTCGGCGGGATCGCCGGCGTCGCGTCCGGCTTGCCGACCAGGTCCACGTGATCCCACGTGAGCGGGCGCATTTCCTCGGTCCGCGCGCCGGTTAGCAGCGACACCACGATGTAGGCCCGCATCGGAGACTCCTCCGCCGCCGTGAGCACCGCTTCCGCCTGCTGAGCGTGAGCGCCTTCGACGGACGCCCGGCCCCCTTTCCCGCCGGTAACTCATCGCACAGCAACACCACGTTGTGCTTCACGCGCTTCCCAACCTGCGCGCGGTTGATCGCTCGCCGGAGGATCGACCGGAGGTTCCGCACGGTCGACGTCACCAGCACTTCCGCCTTTTCCGCGAGCCAGTCTTCTACGTCGTCGACTTCGAGCTTCACCAGCGGACGCGCGCCCAGCGACGGCACGATGTGGTTGTTGACCAGCGAGCGGACTGCCTTGACCGTGTTCGGGTCTCGCTGGCCCTGCGCGTAGCGCTTCAACCAGTCGTCAAGCGCTTGCTCGACCGTGTACCCGGCCGATGCGTTTACGGCACCCTTCTCGATGTCGTCGAGCAGTTCCTTGAGCTTGGCTTTGGCTTCCGTCTTCGTCTTTCCGCGCGCTTTCCGCACGATGCGCTTACCGTTGGGCCGGAACCCAACGGTGACCTCTGCCGTCCAGCGCTGGCGCGACTCGTCCCAGTAGAGTCCGCCGTCCCCACGACTACGCCGCGTGGCCATAGCCGGTCACCTCCGCTTCGCTGATGAGAAGATCCACGTACTGCTGAATGGCTTTCGCTGGAATGAGCCGTGCCCTGCCCTGCTTCACGGACCCGAGGCGACCGGCGCGCAATTGCTCGTAGATCACCGAACGGCTCAGGGAAAGCAGGCGCTTGGCCTCTTCGACCGTGTACAGGTGCCGCGCAGGAACCGGCGGTTCCTGAAACTGATGGACGATAACGCCCTCCTGGTCAACGCTGGTCGTGGCCAGATCGTCGACACGGACGCGTTGCTTGCCGGGCTCGCGTCGGGGCGCTTGCGTGCGGCGCTCGATGTGACCGACCCGGGACCCCTGCCGCGCGATCATCCACTGTGGGCGCAGCGGGGCGCTGTGATTAGCCCTCACTCTGCGCGGACCGTTCCTGGAACAAACCGGCTGTGCTACGAGGTGGCTGGGCAGCAGATCGCGGCGTTCCTCAGAGGTGACCAGCCGTCCAACGCGGTCGAGCATGGCTGAGAGTGGCGTGTTGAGCTCGCCAACACGGGCTCCCTCATCCACATCCACATCCACAAGGCGAAGTTGGTCGAATCTTTCACCGCAGCCTATGAATTTTACGAATTCCGTTAATTGAACGCGACTTTGCGGCGAAAAGTGGTGTATTTAGCGCGTAGATGCTGGCCGGGGATTCGGTGATCAAGCCACTCAAATGGCGGTTTCTGGGTGGGGGAATCTTGTGCTTGCCTTGAAGATTGTCGACGGTCAGTCGACTTGCAAAAGAGGGGAAAGAAATGAGTAAAACTCGAAGAAGTTTGCCATCTTCGGCGATGAGGGTCGCGCTTGCGACTTTACTGCTGTTGCTGTCGTCGGTCGGCGTTGCGAATGCGAGCAGTGATTCTTCGCAGGTGACGGTCGAGAAGAAGGCGGTTACTACAGCGCATTTCAAGGCGGGAATCAAGAAGGCTGGCGCAAGTGCGAATTCCCTGGAGACCGACCCGCCCGGGGGTGGCTGCGAGGGAATTATTCAGTTTACTACCACTGCAACGTACGTTATGGGGGCGATCACAGATACTCGTACCCCGTATTACGGGAACGTGAGCTGCACTACGACTGCCGACGGGCAGTTCATGGCTGAACTAAGTGCCGATTCGACACTCTATGACGACGGTCGCATCATTTCGGATGCAGACCCAGACGTCTGTCCGAATGGTAACAACTGCACTTCGACGAGCATCGGTTACTGTATTGCTCCTCAGGTTTGCTCCGGCACCTATTATGCGACGAATGTCATCACCATGCTATTGCCGGATGGTTGGTACTGGACCGATAAACCGTGGGATCAGTGCACGGTCATCGGCGATGTTGAGGCTTATTGCACCTTGAGGACGAACGACGTGTACGTTCCGCCGTTCGACTAGAAGTAGTAGCGTTGATGCCGGGCGGCGGGTAGTTGCTGGTCCGTCGCCCGGCACTGGTCGGGATAGCACGTCTTCCGGAAGGTTTGCCATGGCAGCGAGCTTCTTCGAAGTGGTCGGCACTCGGACGCTGCGCCGCTGGAGTCCGCCTGCTGGGGACTTTCTGCCGGCGATCCTGCCCCTTGAAAATCGTGTGGTCCGCAGCGAACAAGCTTGTGTTGCGATCGAGAGCGTGGCGGGATGGCCTGACGGAATCACTCTGACGGTAGCAGTGGTACTTCGGGAGGATCCGGTCGACGCCGAGGCATTGCCACAAGTTGTACACCACCCGGCCCACCCACAAGAGGTGGGCGAAACCGGCCTGCTGTTCGGTGTAGCGTTTGCCGACGGCGCGGCTGCTACCAACGTCGACAGACTTGAGCATGATCGCCGACTTATCAGCGGGCCGACTTTGGACGCTGGAGTCACTCAGGCGGAAAGGCGATCTTTGCGTCAGCAGGTCCACCTACGGCCATTGCCGTCCGAGGGGCCGCTGACCTTCGTCGTTCGCTGGCTCGACCGCGGTATCGAGGAGAGTGTTCTGCAGGTGGACAGTGAACCGCTCCTCTCATTGGCGGCGCGAGCCCGTCGGATCTGGTAGTCGTTTTCGCGTGCCGCACTCGCCGAGGCATCCTATGAGTCACGCGATGGACCGACTGTGAGGGCGGCGCATCGCCCTTCAGCGGATCGAGGCAGTTCGGGTAGTGGGATGTGTCCCGACAGGTGACCTTTCGCGGCTCGCGCCCTCGAAGGCGGTGCATGTAGAGCCTGCCGCAAAGCACGCTATCGGTGGCGCGTGGTGGAAGTCAGGGGCGGAGTGAAGCGAGTAGCGAGTGTGGGGTTCGCCGCGTGCGGGGCAGTCTCAGGTCACGGAAAGCGCCGAATTCGGCCGCTTGAGAGCGTCGGACACAAGCGAACGCGAGCACGCCGGTGTGGTTGGACCGGCGCGGTCGGTACAGGCGCTCTCAGGCCCAGTTTCAGGGAGATTGTCGGCGACGACTCGGCCCGCACGGCGGAAGCCTGGTCGAGTGACACCACGGCGTGTCGAAACTGTCACACCTGTCACTCTGTCACTCGACCCCTACTGACCTGCGGGTTTAGTTGTGACAGGCGGGTGACACCTACGGTGATGACTCTTTTTCCACTCTACTACTATGTCTCTCTGGTCACTGAGTAGCAAAAGAGGCTGAAACATCGGTAAGTGGAGGCGCGCTCCGCCTAGCGATGTTCCAGCCTCTTTTGGTCTGGGGGTGGGTGACTAAGTGGGTGACAATCGGGGTGACTAACCCCGGACGTGCACGGACGTTCGGGGACGGTAGATCTGCAGGTCAGAGCCTCGCGACCAAGGTCAAAAAGTGACGAATTCCGCTCGTAATGAATAGGTCAGGGGTTCGATTCCCCTAGGCGGCTCCAGCACTTGACCAGGGTCTTTCCGAACTTCGGAGGGTCCCTGGTTGCGTTCTGTTCAGCCATCGGGTGGCCGCCGGCCTCGAGCTGATGAAGATCGTGGTCCAGTAGTGCCCTTGCCTGGGTTTTCTACGAGGGGCAGTGTTTCGCGAATGTCGCCGTACGGTGGGGTATGCCTGGACCAGGTCGGCCGGATGCTCTTGACCACGTCGTCGTGGTCATGTTCGAGAACCGCTCGTTCGACAATCTTCTCGGGTGTCTGCACGAGCCGGGCGAGGTCGCGGCTTTTGACGGGGTGCGTGGCAAAGAGCTGTCCAACCCGGTTCCAGGGTGGGCCGAGCACGGCGGGGGCGTGGTGCCCTACGGGGTGGCCCAGACCATGGACACCCCGAATCCGGATCCCGGCGAGGAGTATCAGCACGTCAACACCCAGCTGTTCGGGCTGATCGATCCGGCCGGCAACCGCGCTGCCCTCGCCGAGCACATGGTCGCGCCCTACAACGCGCCCGAAGACGGGCGGGCACCCACCATGGACGGCTTCGTCGCGGACTACATCAGCGCGTTTTGGGCCGAGACGGGCCGCGAGCCCAGCTACGACGAGTACGCGCAGATCATGACCGGTTACACGCCGCAGCAGATGCCGGTCGTGTCGGCGCTGGCCCGCGGGTTCGCCACCTTCGACCACTGGTTCGCCGAGGTACCGACCCAGACCTTCGCCAACCGGTCCTTCATGCACGCCGCGACCTCCTCCGGCCTGGTCGTCAACGCCCCATACGCGAATTTCCCGCTGCACAACGCGGCCACGACGGTGTTCGAGCGGCTGGAGTCCGCCGGGCTGTCGTGGCGGGTCTACGTCGATCCGCCGAGCCGGATCCCGTTCACGGGCCTCATCCACGCGCCGCGTCTGCGTACCCGGTTCGCCTCCCACTTCGACACCACCGACCGGTTCCTGGAAGACGCGGAGGAGGGGAGGCTGCCGACGTACTCGTTCATCGAGCCCAACCTGTGGCACGGGCACAACGACATGCACCCCCCGATCTCGGCGCTCGTCCCAGGCGCCGCGTTCGATGCGCCCTCCTCGCTTCTCGGCGGCGAGGCGCTGCTGGCGAAGATCTACAACGCGGTCCGCACGGCGTCCTCCCCGGACGGCTCGAACTGCTTCAACACCTTGCTGATGGTCACGTTCGACGAGCACGGCGGGACCTACGACCACGTGCCCCCGCCGGCCGCGACCCCACCCGAGCCGGCCCGCCCGCCGGGGCAGCTGGGCTTCGTCTTCGACCGGCTTGGCGTCCGAGTGTCCGCGATCGCGATCTCGGCCTGGATCCCGGAGCGGACCGTCGTCACCGACGTCCACCACCACACATCGGTGATCCAGACGCTGCGGCAGCGGTGGAACCTCGGCGCCCCTCTGACCGCACGGGACGTGACCGCGCCGGGCCTGGCGACGGTCCTCAGCCGCGACGAGCCACGCGCGCCCGAGGACTGGCCCAACGTCCTGCCCCGGCCCGTCCCCGAGTTTCGCGAGAGCCTCGTGCCGGTCGGCGCTCCGCTGTCGCCCCTGGCCAAAGCACTGTTCCAGGGTTACCTGGCGCTGACCAAGCAGCTGGGACAAGCGTTGCCCGACATCCCACCCGACGCCGAGCTCAGCGGTGGACAGGCGCTGGACATCGTGCACGAGACCGCGGGTGATCTCTTCCCCGGCCTTCGGATGGCGACCAGCCGGTAGCCGCGGACCCCACCCTTCACCGGTGTCGAGTGAGCCGGGTCGAAGTCCGTGTTTTGCCGGATGCCCGCCGCCCGCCGCGGCGGTGAGACTCGTGACGTCCTGGCTCCGGAGCCCCCGCCAGACAAGACGTCAGGAGAGAACCATGACCACCGACGTGCCCGACGCCGGCAATGACCCGCGCATCGAGCGACGCGTCCGCGAGTTCCTCGCGGAGCTCAACAAGAATCCCGACCCGTTCTGGCTGCTGCCGGGCGAGCAGGTGCGGGCCACGCTCAGCGGCCTGCAGGCGACGGTCGACGTCGACCTGAGCGGGGTCGACACCGAGGAACGCGACATCGAGGTCGACGGCGTGCGCACGAAGATCTACGTGCAGCGCCCCGCGCGGTCGCAGGAGACGTTGCCCGTGGTGCTGTTCCTGCACGGCGGCGTGTGGATCGCGGGCGACTTCGACAACCACCGCCGCCTCACGCGCGACCTCGTGCTCGCGACGGGGTACGCCGTGGTCTTCGTGGAGTACACGCCGATCCCGGACGCCGTGTTCCCGACGCAACTCGAAGAGTGCTTCGCCGCGCTCAAGTGGGTTGCGCGTGAAGGCGCTTCGCAGCGGCTGGACGCGTCGCGGCTCGCGGTGGCGGGCAACAGCGTCGGCGGCAACCTGAGCGCGGCGCTCACGATGTACACGCGCGACCACGACGGGCCGCCCATCAAGGCCCAGCTGCTGATGTACCCGGCCACCGACGCGCGCGTCGACACCGCGTCCTACGCCGAGTTCGCCGACGGCCGCTTCCTGCCGCGCGCGTTCATGAAGTTCGGCTGGGACGTCTACGCGCCGGACGAGGCCACGCGCGACAACCCGTACGCCTCGCCGCTGCGGGCCACTGTGGACCAGCTGCGTGGCCTGCCGCCGGCGATCGTCCACACCTCGTCGAACGACGTACTTCGCGACGAAGGCGTCGCGTACGCGCACAAGCTCGACGAGGCCGGCGTCGACGTGATCTCGGTGCAGTACGTGGGCCAGATCCACGACATGGCCCTGCTGAACCCGATTCACGACGTGCCGAGCACCCGCGCCGAGTTCCGGCACGCGGCCGCGGACCTCAAGCACCTGCTGTCCTGAACCGCACACCTGCCGCCCCTCCGGCGAGGACCGGAGGGGCGGCGCGCGGGTTAGCCTTGCCCTCGGCCGGTCCCCGGACGAGGGAAGTGACCGAGGTGGGCGCACTGCCGGTGGAGGTGACGAGTTTCGTCGGCCGCCGCGAAGAGCTGCGGGCGACGCGGAAGGTGCTCGCCGCGGCCCGGCTCGTCACGCTCACCGGCACCGGCGGTGTCGGCAAGACGCGGCTCGCGCTGCGGGCCGCCACCGAGGTGCGCGGTTCCTTCGCCGACGGGGTGTGGCTCGTCGAGCTGGCCGCGTTGCGAGATCCGGCGCTGCTCGCGCAGACGATCGGCGCGGCGTTCCGCCTCGGCGACACCGGCGGTGATCCCTCCGCGCGGCTCGTTGACTTCCTGCGTGACAAGCAGTTGCTGCTCGTGCTCGACAACTGCGAGCACCTCGGCCAGGCGCTCGCCGCGCTGGTGCACGAGTTGCTCGTGGCGGTCCCTGACCTGCGCGTGCTCACGACCAGCCGACACGTGCTCGGACTCGACGGGGAACACGTGCTCCCGGTGCCGCCGCTGGCCGTGCCGCCGGTGCGTGACCTCGCGGGCGCGCGGGGGCTCGACGTCGTGAAGCTTTTCGTCGATCGCGCGGCCGCGGTGTGCGCCGGCTTCACCGTCCACAGTGGAAACTGGCCGCAGGTGGTGCAGATCTGCCACCGGCTGGAGGGGATACCGCTCGCCGTCGAGCTGGCCGCGGGGTGGCTGCGGGTGCTGAGCGTCGACGAGCTCCTGGCCCGGCTCGACGACTTCTTCGCTCTGCTCCGGCGCGGCAGCCCTGTCGTGCCCGCGCGCCACCGGACGCTCGCAGGCACCGTCGAGTGGAGCCATGAGCTGTGCAGCTCAGGCCAGCGGCTGCTGTGGGCGCGGCTCGGGGTGTTCGCGGGCGCCTTCGACGTCACAGCCGTGGAGCGTGTGTGCGCCGGCGACGGGATCGAGCGCGACGACGTGCTCGACCTGCTGGCCGGGCTCGTCGGCAGCTCGGTGGTGCAGGCCGAGCGGCCGGCCGGCACCACGCGCTTCCGCCTGCTCGAGCCCATCCGGCAGTACGCGCAGGCGAAGCTGCGGGAGCTCGGCCTGTGCGCCGAGCTGCGTGACCGGCATCGCGACCACTACCTGCGCCTCGCCGAGCAGGCCGCGCGCGACTGGGGCCACGGCCCGGAACAGGCGCTCGTGGCCGCGCGGGTGCGGGCGGACCTGCCGAACCTGCGCGCCGCACTGGAGCACAGCCTGGCCGGGGACCCGGCCGTCGGCCTGCGGCTGGGGGTGGCGCTGGAGTTCCTGTGGCTGTTCTGCGGCCACGTCGCCGAGGGCGCGCACTGGCTGGAGCGCGCGCTGGCGCTGAACCCCGAGCCGGGCAAGGACCGGGCGCGGGCGTTGTGGATCGTGGCGTCGTCGCTGGCCTTTCGGGGCGGCCGCGAACAGGCGGTCGCCCTGGGGCGGGAGGCCGAGGCGTGGGCGCTGGAGCACGACGACGCCGACGAGCTGGCCCACGCGCGCCTGGTGCTTGGCGGGTGCGCGTTCCTCGGTGGGGACGTCGACCGCGCCGACGAGCTGTTCCGCGAAGCCGAGGTGACGGCCGACGGCGAGGTGCTGCTGCAGATCCTCATAGCCGTCGCGCACACGGCCGTCTGGCGCGACGACGGCGACGAGGCGCTGGCCGTCGCGTCACGAGGGCTCGCGCTGTGCGGCGAGCAGTTCTCCCGCAGCGGCCTCCTGGGCGTCCGGGGCCTGGCCCACTGGCGGCTTGGTTCGTTCGCGGCCGCCGCCGAGGACCTGACGGCGGCACTGAGCTCGGCCCGGCCGTTCGGCGACGTGCTGGGCGCCGCGAAAGCCCTCGAGTTCCTCGCGTGGACGAGCGCGGCGCTGGGGCAGCCGGACCGCGCGGCCGAGCTGCTGGGCACGGCTTCCGCGGTTTGGCCGCTGGTCGGCGGGCGGCCGATGTACGGGTTCGGCCGGCTGATCGACGTGCACGCGGATTGCGTGGCCGGCATCGCTTCGGCGTTGGGCGCGCGGTTCCGGCCGGCCTACGAGCGCGGTGCGGCCGCCGTGTCCGATCTCGACTCGGCGATCGCGTTCGCGCTGGGCAGCGGGATCCCCGACGAACGCCCCGCCGAGCTGAGCCGCCGCGAGTACGAGGTGGCGCGGCTGGTCGCCGACGGGCTGTCCAACAAGGACATCGCCGAACGACTGGTCATCAGCCGCCGCACGGCCGAGTCGCACGTGGTCCACATCCTCGACAAGCTGGGCTTCCGCTCGCGTTCGCAGATCGCGACGTGGATCACGCGCCGCGCGCGCTGACTCGGCCATCCGGCGTGTGGCTTCGGGCCGGAAAGCCGATGCCGGTCCTCCGGGGCCTGGATTGACTCGGTGGCATGAACGAAATCGGGAAAACCGCGACCTGGTTCGCGGCGATCGCGGCGGCACTGGCGACCGTCACCGCGTGTGCGCCGGACGGGCCGGAGCACGTCAAAAACGTCTCGTACGACACCGGCGCCATCGGCAAGGCCGACACCGACGCGCGCCTGCCGTCCTGGATCCCCGACGACGCGACGGCCGTCACGGAGGTCATCCGCACCACCGGGTCCGAACGGATCCTGCGCTACACCCCGGGCGCCTCGGGCCTGCCCGCGACGTGCGTCAAGGGTCCCGCGGCGGCGACCCGCGCGACGCTGTCGGCCGACTGGTGGCCCGCCGGCCAGGAGCACCGCACCGACCGCGTCTGCGACACCGACTGGCACGTCATCGCCGACCAGGGCCTGATCTACGCCTACAAACCGGAGACGCTCGACCAACGTCGCTGAGGGTTGCGCGAAAAGACGGATCGGGCCGCCGAGGCGTGATGCCCGGCAGCCCGATCCGTGGAGTCCGAAGTGGTCAGTCCTCCGGCGGGGTCAGCTCGATCACCGTGGCGGAGGCTTCGCCGCGCGGGGTGCGGTAGGTGATCTTGTCGCCGGCCTTGGCGCCGACCAGGGCGAGGCCCAGCGGGCTGTCCGAAGTCAGCGAGTCGAGGTCCTCGCCCGGGATGGTGACGACGTTGAGTACTTCCTCGTCACCGTCGGCGAAGCGCAGCGAGACGCGCGTGCCGTCGGGAAGCAGATTGCTGTTGTAGGCGCCGTGTTCGAGCTTGGCGGCGACGTCGGAGATCTGGCGCTCCAGCCGCGCGGCGGCCTCGGCCCGGTCGATCACGTCGGCCTGGTCGGCCGCGTCCCCCGTGCGTTCCTGCTCGCCGGGCTGCGGTGCGAGCGCCGCCCGTTGTGCGCGCAGGCCGGCTATTTCCTTCTCCAGCTGGCGGCGCGCCGCCTCGCTGAGCCCCTTGTCCCCTGAGATCACCATGCCGGGCATTGTCCGCTGTGCGGACCGGGGTGGCCAATCCGCTTTTTCACCCGAGAGGGCGTGATGGGACGTCTGCCCTAGGATTCGGGCCTGTCGTCCTGAATAACGTAACGAGGATCACCGTGACCGCCGTACCCGGCCGCAGCGCGCAGCTGTCGCCCAACCAGCTGCAGAAGCAGGAGCAGATCGTCGAGGCCGCACGAGTCGTGCTCGCCAGAGACGGGCTTGCCGGGTGCACAGTACGCGCGATCGCCGACGCGGGCCCGCTCACGAAGAGCGCGATCCACTACTACTTCGCCGACATCGACGTGCTCATCGACCGCGCGATGGCCGCCCACATCACCACGTTCGCCACGGACCTGCGCGCCGTCGGGGAGAAGTTCGACAACCCGCGCGAGCGCCTGTTCGAGGTGACCAAGGCGTACCTGGCGGAGTTCGCGGAGCGGCCCAATGGCGCGTTCCTGTGGTTCGAGTACTGGATCGCGGCCGGGCGCGCGCAGCACCCTCAGGCGATCGACGCGATGCTGACGTCGATCACCGAGCTGTTCGCGGAGCTGCTGGCGCCGCTCGACGTCGACGACCCGCGGGCGCGCGCCCGCGCGCTGCTGAGCTACCTGCTCGGCGCGGTGGTGCAGCAGCGGGTGCGACCGCGGCCGTTCGAGAGCCTGCGCGGCGACGTCGAGGCGCTCTGCTTCGCCGGTTATCGCTGACGCCGCTTAGGGTGCTGGCATGCCTCTGTTCTCCTTCGAGGGCGCGAGCCCGCAGGTCCACCCGGACGCCTGGATCGCACCCACCGCCACCCTGATCGGCGACGTGACCGTCGAGAAGGACGCTTCGGTTTGGTACGGCGCCGTGATCCGCGCCGACTTCGGGCCGATCGTGATCCGCGAGGGTGCGAACGTGCAGGACAACTCGGTGATCCACTGCGGCGGCACGCTGACGGAGATCGGGAAGAACGTGACCGTCGGGCACCAGTGCCTGGTCCACGACTGCACGATCGGCGAGCAGGCGCTGATCGGCAACGGTTCGACGGTGCTGGACAAGTCCGTGATCGGCCCGCGGGCGCTCGTTGCCGCGGGTTCGACCGTGACCCCCGGTACGGAGGTGCCCGCGGAGGTCATCGCGATGGGCAGCCCGGCCAAGAAGTTCGTGCCGCTCACCGACTCGGCGCGGATGTGGGTGGAGCACAACGCCGGGATCTACCAGGACCTCGCGCGACGGCACCGGGAGGGCTCCAAGCCCGTCTGACGTGCACTAAACTTCGGCACGCAGCTGCGACTGGCGCCATCAGAGGTGGAGCACCACCGGGAAGCGACGACGAGGCCGGCACCGCGCGCCTGGGTGCCCGGCCGGTTTAGAGCCGGAGACGTGATGACACATCAGCCCGCCCTTTCCACGCTCGCCGCCGCCGACCCGCAGATCGCCGGGCTCGTCGAGGACGAAGCGAAGCGCCAGCACGACAAGATCCGCCTGATCGCGTCGGAGAACTACGTCTCGCGCGCGGTCCTCGAGGCCACCGGCACCGTGCTCACCAACAAGTACTCCGAGGGCTACGCCGGCAAGCGCTACTACGAGGGCCAGCAGTTCATCGACCCCATCGAGAACCTGGCGATCGAGCGCGCGAAGGCCGTGTTCGGCGTGGACCACGCCAACGTGCAGCCGTACTCCGGCTCCCCGGCCAACCTCGCCGTGTACCTGGCCTTCGCCCAGCCCGGCGACACCGTGCTCGGCATGGCCCTGCCCGACGGTGGCCACCTGACTCACGGCTGGTCCGTGTCCGCGACGGGCAAGTGGTTCAACCCGGTCCGCTACGGCGTGCGCAAGGAAACCGGCCGCGTCGACTTCGACCAGGTGCGCGACCTCGCTCTGGAACACCGCCCGAAGCTGATCTTCGCCGGCGGCACGGCCATCCCGCGCACCATCGACTTCCCCCGCTTCGCGGAAATCGCGCGCGAAGTGGACGCGGTGCTGGTGGCCGACATCGCCCACATCGCCGGCCTCATCGCGGGCGGCGCGCACCCGTCACCGGTCGGCCACGCCGGTGTTATTACGACCACCACTCACAAAACCCTGCGCGGCCCGCGCGGCGCGATGATCATGTCGGACGCTTCTCACGCCAAGGCGATCGACAAGGCCGTGTTCCCCGGTTTGCAGGGCGGCCCCCACAACCACACGACGGCGGCCATCGCGGTGGCGCTGGGGGAGGCTGCGCAGCCGTCGTTCGCCACGTACGCGCAGACGATCGTGGCGAACGCCGCCGCGTTGGCGTCGGCTTTGCTCGACCGCGGCTACGACCTCGTCTCCGGCGGCACGGACAACCACCTGCTGCTGATCGACCTGACGAACAAGAACGTCGCCGGCAAGCCTGCCGCCCAGGCCCTGGACCGCGCCGGGATCGAGCTGAACTACAACACGGTGCCGTTCGACCCGCGCAAGCCGTTCGACCCGTCGGGCATCCGGCTGGGCACCTCGGCCATCACGACGCGCGGGTTGCTGCCGGAGCACCAGGTGCAGGTGGCGGAGTGGATCGACCGCACGGTGATCGCGGCGGCTGCTTCTTCTTCTCCGGAGGCGGAGTTGGACCGGATTGCTGCTGAGATCCGGGAGTTTCTGACGCCGTTCCCGATTCCGGGTTACGTCGCCTGACGCTGCTTTCGCTGAGCGAACGGTCCCCTTGCGCACGGTGGTTGGTGCGGGGGGACCTTTTGCGCTGTGGCGGCGGTGGGCGCGAGTGGGGCTGGGGTTCGCCCGCGTCGCTCGGCATGTACGCGATCGGGCTGGTCGGGGTGGTCCTGTTCATCCTGCAGGAACGCCGGATGGGCGACGCGGCTCTGCTGCCGCTGCGGCTGTTCCGCCGGCCGGTGTTCCGGGTGGCCACGCTCGTCACGGTGATCCAGGGCGCGGGCATGTTCGGCGCGATGATGTCGCTGCCGCTGTACCTGCAGATCGTGAAGGGCGCGACACCGACGCAGGCCGGCCTGCAGATGTTGCCGCTCACCCTCGGGATCATGGTCGCGAGCCTCGGCTCCGGCACGGTGATCTCGCGGACCGGCCGCTACAAGGCCTTCGCCGTGGCCGGTCTGGGGCTGATGGCGGCGGCGCTGTTCGGGCTGTCGACGATCGGCGCGGCCACGCCGCTGGGCGTCGTGATGGCGATCGCGTTCGTGATCGGCCTGGGCCTGGGCGCCTCGATGCAGACGCTGCAGCTCGCCGCGACCAACGACGTCGCCCCGCAGGACATCGGGGTCGCGACCTCGTCGGCGACGTTCTTCCGCCAGATCGGCGGCACGGCGGGGACCGCGGTGTTCCTCTCGATCCTGTTCGGCACGGTCGGTGACCGGATCGCGGCGGCGGTGCGCTCGGCGATGGCGACCCCGTCGTACGTCGCGGCGCTCGCCCAGCACCCGGAGTTCGCGCAGCAGCTGGCGAACGGCGGCGTGGACGTGAACGACACCTCGTTCCTCGCCCACCTCGACCCGGTGCTGGCCCGCCCGATCCTCGACGGGTTTGCCGGCTCGATGACCACGGTGTTCCTGGTCGGCGGGATCGTGCTGACGGTCGGGTTCGCCCTGGTCTGGCTGCTCAAGGAGAAGCCGCTTTCGGACAAGTCGGCGATGGAGCAGCGCTCGGAGCAGGAAGCGCTCGCGCTGGCGCACTGAAACAGATCAAAGAAAGGGCCGTTCACCCCAGCTTCGGGGGGAACGGCCCTTTCGCGCGTTTTCGGTCGCTCTCAGTGAGCGGGACCGTCGACCTCTTCCTTGGCCAGCCGGTCCTGCTCCCGCTGGTACGACCGCGAAATCTCGGCCTCCGCCTCCGCGCGGCCCACCCACGACGAACCCTCGACGCTCTTGCCCGGCTCGAGGTCCTTGTAGACCTCGAAGAAGTGCTGGATCTCGAGCTTGTGGAACTCGTTGAGGTGGTGGATGTCGCGCAGGTGCTCAAGGCGCGGGTCGTTGGTCGGGATGGCCAGCACCTTGTCGTCCGGACCCTTTTCGTCGGTCATGCGGAACATGCCGATGGCGCGGCAGCGGATCAGGCAGCCCGGGAACGTCGGCTCCTGCACCAGCACGAGCACGTCGAGCGGGTCGCCGTCCTGGCCGAGCGTGTCGTCGATGAAGCCGTAGTCCGCCGGGTACTGCGTCGCCGTGAACAGGGTCCGGTCCAGCTTGATGCGACCGGTCTTGTGGTCGACCTCGTACTTGTTGCGCTCCCCCTTGGGGATTTCGATCGTGACGTCGAACTCCACGGCCGTCCTCGCTGCTTCTCGAATCTCGGTATCCCACACGTCGTGGGCGGCAACCGTAATCACCTCATTGACGTCACTAGTGTGGACTACGCGCTGCCGCCGGGTCCCATGGATGTCGGCTAGGCAGCATGTGACCTTGGCCCCTTCCGGGCAGGTGAGAAGGAGTGGTGGGTGTCGGACAACGACCAGCCGATGTGGCCCGAGGGTGACGAGGACAAGTCGTCGCGCGGCGGTGGGGCGACGGCGCGCTTTCCCATCCCCGAGCCCGGCCAGACCGTCACGGACCGGCTCGCCGTGCCGAACGTCACACCTCCCGCGGGTTCTTCACCCGGCGCCGGAGAGCGTCCGCCGGGGTCGTGGTTCAAGCCGAACGTCCCGCCCGAACTGGTTCCGGGGCTGAACACTCCGGTCGAGCCGCGCCCGGCTGGTGACCGAGGTGGACAGGCGGGGCAGCAGCCGTCGCAGGGACAGTCCGGCCAGCCGAGTCAGCAGGGGCAGGCGGGACAGCAGAGCCAGCCGGGGCAATCCGGGCAGATGCGGCAGCCGGGACAGCCGCGGCAGGACCTCGCCGACCGGCTCGGGCCGCGGCCGGGTGAGCAGCCGCGAGTCCGGCAGCCCCAGAACCAGCCGTCATCGGGACCGCAGTCTCAGAACCAGCAGACGCCGGGGCCGCAGTCGCAGGGCGAGCGGAGCCAGTCCCAGCCGGGCCAGGGCCTGTTCGGCCGGCAGAGTCAGGGTGGCCAGCCTCAGCAGGGTCGGCAATCGCAGCAGGGGCCGGGCCGGCAGCAGTCCGCCAACGCGCCGTGGGGCCAGCAGCAAGGCCAGCCACAGCAGCAACAGCAAGGCGCGTCCCAACAGGGTCAGCCGGGGGGCCCGCAGCAGAACCGCTCGGAAGGTCAGCGGCAGCAGGGGCAGAACCAGCAGGGGCAGGAGCAGTCCTCGTCGGAACGGTCGCAGCAGACGCCGTCCGACCAGTCGACTCAGCAGCTTCGGGTGCCGCCGCCCGCCGTGCCCTGGGTGCCGGTGGAGCGGCCCGCGCGCCCGGGCGACGGTGATCAGAGCCGCAGTGATCAGAGCCGCGGTGACGAGAACCGTGACGACCAGAACCGGAGCGAAGAGCCGCGCCGCGTCGGGTCGATGTTCGAGTCCGGGCCCGCGGAGCCGCCTGAGGAAGCGGCGAGCGAAGACAGCAGCGCCGCCAACAGCGAGAGCGGCACCGAGTACATCGACCTGTCCAAGTGGGACGTCTTCCGCAACGAGCAGAAGCGCGAATCCCAGCGCCAAGAATCCCAGCGCCAGAACACCGAGTCCCCACGCGAAGAACGCTGGGACGTCTTCCACACCGCCCAGGGCGGCAACGAACCCGAAGGCCCCCGAGACGCACCCCAGTGGGACAGCCTCCAAAACGAGGGCGCCTGGTCCCAGGACAAGTCTGACAACCCCCGCGGCCTCCCCGAGCCGCCGCGTGGCGCGGTCCCCCCGGCGTCGGGGACGCAGGCCCGCCCGGTGCGCATCGAACCGTCGGGTGAGCAGTTCCCGGCGGAGGCGACCGTCGGCATCGAGCGCCCCGCCGAAGGCTTCGCCGGCGGTTACGACGACCAGGAGCCGCCCCGTAGCGAGCCGCAGCGGGACACCTCATCAGAAGAGCCGAAAGCCAAGAAGGGCAAGAAGAAGTTCGTCGTCCTCGGCCTCGTCGTGGTGCTGGTGCTCGTCGCGGCCGGGGTCGCGTCCGCGATGCCGCAGGTGTCCAACAAGCTCGGCCTGCCGTGGGCGCCCAACGCGCCGAAGGGCGAAAGTCCCGATCCCGCGTCCGTGACCCTCGCGCTGCACGGCCCTGACACCTCGGGCCAGGGCCCGTCGGCGAACGGCGTCGCTTCGGCGCTGGCCGGACCCGCCGGTGCGTCGGCGCTGTCGCAGCTCAGCGGCAGCGTGATCGACCCCGCCAACGGCTCCGTCCTGTGGGACCACAGCTCGACCACTCCGCTGACCCCGGCGTCGACCACGAAAATCCTCACGGTGTCGGCCGCGCTGCTGTCGATGGACCCGACGAAGCGGATCGTCACCAAGGTCGTGCAGGGCTCGTCGCCCGGCACGGTGATCATCGTCGGCGGTGGCGACCCGTCGCTCACCGCGCTGCCCATCGGCACCGACTCGCCGCTCTACCCCGGCGCGGCCCACGTGGACGACCTCGTCGCCCAGATCAAGAAGGCCGACCCGAGCGTCCAGAAGGTGCAGGTCGACGTCAGCGCCTACTCGGGCCCCACGACCGCCCCGGGCTGGGAGCCCGGCGACGCGCCTTCGACCTACGGCGCGCCGATCGTGCCCGCGATGGCCGACGGCGGCCGCCTCAACCCGTCGGTCGACGAGACGCCGCGCTCGGGGAACCCGGCGACCACGCTCACCCACCTCGTCGCCGACAAGCTCGGTGCGCAGGCCGCCGGCACTGCGAAGGCGCCGGCCGACGCGAAGGTCGTCGCGCAGGTGCAGTCGGCGCCGTTGCCGGACCTGGCGTACGCGCTGTTGCAGATCTCCGACAACGTCCTCGCCGACGCTCTCGGCCGCCAGGTCGCCATCACCGCGGGCGCCGAGGCGTCGTTCTCCGGCGCGGCCGCGTCGGTGAAGAAGGTGCTGGCCGATCACGGGTTCGACGTCACGGGCCTGCAGCTGTCCGACACGAGTGGCCTGTCCAACCAGAACAAGGTGCCCGCGCGGCTGCTCGCGCAGGTGCTAGCCGAGGCCGCGGCGCCGGACGGCAAGAACCCGGACACCCCGAAGCTGCGCCCGCTGCTCGCGGGCCTGCCCGTGGCCGGCAGCCCCGCCGGCACGCTCGCCACCCGCTACGCCACGCCGAACTCGGCCGCGGGCAAGGGCTGGGTTCGCGCGAAGACGGGCACGCTCACCGGCGTCAACACCCTCGCCGGCTACGTGCTCGACAGCGACAACCGCGTGCTCGCGTTCGCGTTCATGTCCAACGGTTCGGAGAAGAACCCGGGCCAGGCCGCGCTCGACGTGCTGGCCACCACCCTGCGGAAGTGTGGCTGCAACTAGACGAATCGGTGCCGGATCCAGTCGGGCAAAGTGCCCTTGTGCAGGTAGCGTCGGACAGGTGAGCCAGGAAACCGAGACCCCACAGCGGCCGATGGTCGACTGGGACCTCGCGGCGTCCACCGGAGCGCGGTTGGTGCGCGGTGGTCCGCAGGTGCCCAAGGAAGAGGCCGCGCGCGCGGTCACCGACCTGCGTGACCTCACGGCCGAGGCCGAGGGCCACGTGCGGGAGCTGACGGGCCTGGGCAAGGACCTGCCGTTGCTGCCGGGCACGGTCGTCGACCGGCCCGGCTGGGTGCGGTCCGCCGCGTCGGGGCTCGAAGCGCTCACGGGCCGCGCCCTGCCCGAAGCGCAGGGCGGCCCGCTCGGCCCGATCCTGGCGTCGGGCGCGGGCGTGCAGACGGGGCTGGTGCTGTCGTTCCTCGCTTCGCGCGTGCTCGGCCAGTACGACCCCTTCGGCGGCCCCGAGCGTGAAGGGCAGCTGTTGCTGGTCGCGCCCAACGTCGTCGCCGCCGAGCGCGCGATGAAGGTGCACGCGCCCGACTTCCGGCTGTGGGTGTGCCTGCACGAGTGCACGCACCGGCTGCAGTTCACGGCCGTGCGGTGGCTGCGCGACTACTTCGCCGACGAGGTGGAACGCCTCGTCACCGGCATCGCGGGGCATTCCGCCGACGGCCTTTCGGAGCTCGTCGGGCGTCTGCCCGAGGCGCTCAAGCAGCGGGGCAAGGGCATCGGCATCGCGGAACTGCTGCAGTCGCCCGCGGAACGCGCGATCTTCGATCGGCTGCTGGCCCTGTCGACGCTGCTCGAAGGCCACGCCGACTACGTGATGGACGCCGTCGGTCCGCGGGTCGTGCCCACCGTCGAGGTGATCCGCTCGCGCTTCAGCGCCCGTCGCCAGGGCGGCGGTGTCTTCGACCGCATGCTGCGCGCGTTGCTCGGGCTCGACGCGAAGATCCGCCAGTACGAAGAAGGCGCGAAGTTCACGAAACACGTGGTGGACGCCGTCGGCATGGAGGGGTTCAACGCGGTCTGGCGCTCGCCGAACACGCTGCCGACCCGGGCCGAGATCAGCGATCCCGCGGCCTGGGTGCGGCGCCTGCACGGATGAGCGCGCTCGCGGCGGTCCGCCGGGCCGTGCGGGAGTTCCTCACGGCGCTCGCGCCACCGCCGGAGGTCTGCGTCGCCGTCTCGGGCGGGGCGGATTCCCTTGCCCTGGCGGAAGCCACGGCGTACGTCGCGCGCCACCGGAAGCTGCGCACGCGCGCGCTGATCGTCGATCACGGGCTTCAGGACGGCTCCGCGGAAGTCGCCGCGCGAGCCGCCGCGGCCGCGAAGGAGCTCGGCGTGGACGAGGCGGAAATCCTCACCGTGGACGTCACGGGCAAGGGCGGTCCCGAAGCCGCCGCGCGCGCCGCGAGGTACCACGCGCTGCGCGAAGCGCTGCCCGGCGGCGAAGAAGGACTCGTGCTCCTCGGCCACACCCTCGACGACCAGGCCGAAACGGTGCTGCTGGGCCTCGGCCGCGGCTCCGGACCGCGGTCGCTCGCCGGCATGCGCCCGCTCGACCCGCCGTGGGGCCGGCCGCTGCTGGGCGTCACGCGCGAGCAGACCCGCGGTGCCTGCGCCGAGCTCGGCGTCGAACCCTGGCAGGACCCGCACAACGCCGATCCGCGCTTCACCCGCGTCCGCCTGCGCGCGGAAGTGCTGCCACTGCTGGAAGAGGTGCTCGCCGGCGGCGTCGCGGCCGCATTGGCCCGAACGGCCGCACAGCTGCGTGACGACACCGAGGCGTTGGACACAGTGGCGGACAGGATTCTCACCCGCGCGGGCGGGCACGGAGGGCTGGACGTGACGGTGCTCAAGGGCGAGCCCGCAGCACTGCGCAGACGGGTTCTCCGCAGGTGGCTGCTGGGCTCGGGCGTGCGGGAACTCACCGACGCGCACCTGCGCTCGGTCGACGCGCTCGTGGCCCGCTGGCGCGGGCAGGGCGGCGTCTGGCTGCCGGGCAACTTGGAGGCGCGCCGGTGCCGTGGCAGGCTCTCGCTGTCCGGACCCGAACCCACCACCCGAGGGGAATGACCGTGTACGAGGGCGAGATCGCCTCCGTGCTCATCACCGAGCAGCAGATCAAGGACAAGATCGCGGAGCTGGCGGCCAAGATCGCCGCGGACTACCCCGAAAACGGCCAGGGTGACCTCCTCCTGGTGGGCGTGCTCAAGGGTGCCGTGATGTTCATGACCGACTTCGCCCGCGCTCTGCCGGTGCCGACACAGCTGGAGTTCATGGCCGTGTCGTCCTACGGCTCCTCGACCTCGTCGTCGGGTGTGGTGCGCATCCTCAAGGACCTCGACCGCGACATCGCGGGGCGCGACGTGCTGATCGTCGAGGACATCGTCGACTCCGGCCTCACGCTGTCGTGGCTGCTGAAGAACCTCGCGAGCCGCAACCCCGCGTCGCTCGAGGTCGTCTCGCTGCTGCGCAAGCCCGAGGCCGTGAAGGTCGACGTGCCGGTGAAGTACATCGGCTTCGACATCCCCAACGAGTTCGTGGTCGGTTACGGCCTCGACTACGCCGAGCGCTACCGCGACCTGCCCTATATCGGCACACTGGACCCGCACGTCTACACGTCCTGAAGCCCGGCGGTGAACCTCGCGGGGCCTTCGGACGTGTCAGAGGTGGTAACGCGCCGGCGGTGTTGCGGCGATCACACACGGCGGGGAACCTGGGGTTCGCCGATCGCGTCATAGGTGCCGACCTGGTGCGTTAACCTATGCGAAGACCTACTGCCAAGCGAGCGGGGAGCTCGCGCGGGGGAACGGAGAGAGGGCAATGGGCAACAGCAGCTTGGCCGATGCCAACGCGTTCAAGAGCGCCGCTGTCAACGGCCAGGTCGGCATCGACCCGGACGCCGCGCAGACCGCGCTCAACAAGATCCGCACGGGCAAGGACGCGGTCGAAGCCCTGCTCAACAGCGCGGGCTCGCTGGCGCAGCCGCCGAAGCTCGGCGCGAACCCCGTCGGCCAGGCGATGGCCGAGAAGTTCGTCCAGCGCGCCGACGGCGGTGGCGACTCCTACTCCGCGGCCCTGCAGAACCTGCTGAGCCAGTACGAGGCGGCGGAGCAGGGCATCGTCACGGCGATGGCGCGCTACCACGAGTTCGACCAGTCCGCGGCCGACCCGTTCCGCAAGGCCTGACGAGGGGGATCACGAAGTCATGGCTGGAAACCAAGACAGCGGCTACGGTCAGCAGCCGCCCGCGCAGAACGTGCCCGTGAGCGGGTCCGCGGTGCAGCTCGGGGACAACTCCGTCTCCCAGAACATCGTCGACTCCGCACGCGGCCGCGCCGGTGGGTTCGAGATGGGCGGCGACCGCGCGATCGCCAACCCGCCCAACTGGAACGCGCAGGAGAGCCACCAGCTCTACAACGGCGCGATCACCGACAACGACCCGGGCACGGCCGAGGCCACCGGGCAGCACTGGACCAAGCACGGCACCGAGCTGAAGACGGCGTCGGACGACCTGTTCAACGCCGTCTCCGAGCTGGGCAACGCGTGGGTCGGCGACGGCGCCGCGGGTGCGCAGAGCGCGCTCGTGTCGATCGCCGCCTCGGGCACGCAGGCCTCCGACGCCGCGCACACGATGGCCGACCGTCTCGCGAAGCAGGCCGCGGCCGCCGCCGAGGTCAAGAAGATGCCGGCGCCGCTCGACTACGACCCGAAGCAGGCCATGTCCGCGGCGCTGGCCGGCGGTCCCGCCGCGCTCGCCGCGGACCAGAAGGCCCAGGCCGACGCCGCCAACGACGTCAAGGCCCAGCAGGTCGCGTTCTTCAACGCCTACACGCAGTCGATGAAAGAGGTCGACAACACGACCCCGAGCTTCGGCCCCGACTCGCTCGGCATGAAGCCCACGCCCACGCACTTCAACGGCAACGACTTCGGCAACGTCGGCACGATCTCGGCGCCGGTCGGCACCGGTGCCCTCGGCGCCGGCAGCTACGCCGGCGGCGGCGGGGGTTACTCCGGCCACGCCGGCAGCAGCGCTGCGGGCACGTCCGGTTCGGGTGGCCCGCTGGTCACCGGCAACTCGGGCACCTACGGCACGTCGGGCTTCGACGGCAGCATGGCCGCTTCGGCCGCCGGCGCGGGTGCCGCTCCGGCCCCGGCTCCGGCCGCGCCGAGCGCGCCCGCCGGTGGTGGCGGTGGCGGTGCCGCGTCGGCCCTGGGTCTCAGCGCGGTCGGCGGCGGCGTCGGCTTCGCCGGCGGCAAGCTGGGCGCGGGCTCGCGCAGTGGTTCGCGCAACGACGAGGAGAAGACCTCGGCCGCGTCCGAGCGCCAGAGCGCCCAGGGTGGTGCCGCTCCGGTGCAGCAGCAGGGCGTGGTCTCGGCCGGCGGCACCATCGGCGGCCAGCCGGCGGCGCCGGGCATGAACCCGATGGGCGGCGGCATGGGCGGCGGCATGGGTCACGGTGGCGGCCAGGGCCAGGAGGACCAGGAGCACACCCACGCGTCCTTCCTCATCGAGCCGGACCCGGACGACGCCTTCGGCGCCAACGAGGCCACGCCTCCGCCGGTGATCGGCGCCTGGTCGGACGACGACGACAACTGACGCACTTCCCGCGGGCGGGGGGGGGGGGGGGGGCCCGCGCCCCCGGGCGGGGGGGAACAACCACCCACAGAACCAAAAGTGATCC